>CAZDZX010000255.1:3357-6247 GCA_964510005.1 uncultured Pirellulaceae bacterium | reverse complement strand
GGCCCTACACCAGAGCCCATTTTGATTAGTGTCGATTAGTGGAGATTAGTGTTCTCAAAAATCAGCACGATTGAAGAACACTCATCGGAGCTGATCATTGCTAATCTGGTCGGAGGTTCGGACCGCAGAGCGTCCCGGCCACTTTTGTCACTTTGTCGCGCGAAAAAAAAGGCCTGTCAGAATCGTGATTCTGACAGGCTGTCGTGTCTTTTGCGATGCGTCAGAGCTTACTTAGAAGACGACGCTGCAGGTTCTTTCTTAGCCGACGCTGCGGGTTCCTTGGTGGAAGACGCTGCTGGCTTTTTGTCTGAACCTTCTTTCTTCTCAGACGAACCTTCTTTTTTCTCAGACGAGCCGTCTTTCGACGCTGCCGCCGCCGCTGGCTTTTTCGCGCCCCATTCCTTGATCAGCTTTTCAGTCGTGTGGCGGACTCGGGTCGTGCCATAGATCTTCGAGACAACCGTGCCATCAGTGTTGACGATGATTGTGATCGGTTTGGCCAGTCCTGCCTTTTTGGAACCCGGTTTTCCACCCGGATTGAGAACTCCGATCTTCGTGATCACTTTGCTGTCTTTGTCGGCCAGCATCGTGTATTGGATGCTTTGTTGTTGACCAAATTTGGACAGTATTTTTTTCGAGTCGTAACTTAGGCTGACAACATTCAGGCCTGCTTTTTTGATTTCGTCATTGTCTTTCTGCAACTGAACCAGTTGGCGTTTGCAGAACGGTCACCAATCGGCCGAGCGAACAAACACAAACGCCGTCGGCCCTTTCTTCAATATCTCGGACAGCGTGTGGCTGGTCCCGTGTTGGTCTTCCAAAGAAAACTCATCAATTTTGTCGCCGACTTTCGGGCCAAAATCCTGAGCATCTGCGTTAGCAATTAAGCCAAACGTCAGCATTCCGCAAAATAGTAATCGGTATAGCACGTCTTTTCCTCCCAAAGGATGGCGATCTGTTTCATTCGATCCTAGGAGAAGGAGGGGCCCTGTGTAAGTCTGCGATTTCCGAAAAGGCGAAAATTCAAGGCAAAACGCCAGACGGATTACCTCTGAATGCAGGAATTAACGTTACTTTCGCACCAGCTTCGCACGAATGCAGCTTTCACACCCACGCAGGTGCCGCACACGGTTCGCCTCCGCTATCGCACTTGCGCCTCCGCTATCGCACGCGTTTCATCGAAGGAGCACTCGCCTGTCGCTGTGGTGGAGTATTCATCGGCGGCACGTAGATCATGCCCACCGTGGCAATTTTGTCAGCGGCCGATCCTTGGGCCGGACATTCAAACGGTTCCAACAGTTGGCTGCGTTTGAAGCGGTACAGCCAACCCGGCGGCCGAGATCCGTGTTCCTCAAAATCCCACAACAGGATGGCGCCCTGTCGATTGATGGCTTCATCGTCCAACCAAGGGCTGGCCGTGGGATCCAAGGATAAGTACACATCGAGGGGTCGCTGTGAATACACGCTGACACAGCCGGACTCAAACAGTTGTCCTCCGACGATGGAAAGCGGTTGGTCGTGGCGATCGTTCCACCTGCGATGAACTTCTTCACAGACGGCTTGGCCGGGAAAGTGAATTCGCGAAAAGTCTTTGCGGAAAAACGGGCCAGCGTAGTTGCGACCGATCAGCCCCACCAGCATCACCGTGGCTGCGATCGCACAGTTGCGCAGCGTCCGTTTGATGTCGTGCTGCGAAAACGAATTCGTGTTAACGTCACGTGACAGTTCGATCAATAATACGCCAAACAGACAAAACAGAGGCGCACCCCACATGCTGCGAATCTTGGCACCGGTAACCGCCGCCGCCAACATGTAGAACAGGATCGGACCACAGGCTACGATTATCAAATACGATCGGAAAAAGTTATCGCGTGTTCCAATCGATCCAAGCGCCGATCGAATTCGCTTCAGCGAGATCAATGGCAGTGTGACCAAGAAGATCGGCAGCCACGCGCCTGTTTGCGAAAATACAAACTTGAAGGGCGATATGAGATGTCCTGTCCAACCGCCAGTTGCTCCTTCGTTGCCACGCTCAAGGGCATATTGGACGGTCACAAAGTCCGATTCGAACATCCACACAAGGTGCGGCGAAAAGATCAATAGTGCCACCGCGGTCATCGCCCACGGACCCAGCGTCGTTAAACGGGATCGAGTCGAGCGAATCCAAAATGGGATCGTCATCATGCAGATGACCAGCACGCCCAAGTAGTATTTGCTGAGCATGCCCAGACCGATGGCAATCCCGGCCAGCAGCCACCACCCCAGAGCTCGCCGCGAATCGGGTTTGATGGCGCGGTAGAGGAACAGGATCGTCAGACACCAAAACGGCCGAGTGATAATTGTGTTGTTAATGTCGTTGATTGAGTAACTGCAGTAGTAGCAGGCTTCGAGGACGCCGACGGCGCACAGAGCCAACCACGGAGACAGTCCTTCGCGAGCCAATTGCCAGACGGCCCAAAAGGTGACCGCGGCGGTCAGTTGGGCGGTCAAGTACATAAAGATCGGCCGATGTCCGCTGAGGTCCCAAACGGTGGCGGCGATCCACGCCGGCAGCGGCGGATGTTTGTGGTATCCCCATTCGCCTTGCTGCCCCCAAGCGATCATTTCGATCATGTCCAAGGGCAGATTGGGTTGGGTCAGCCAGCAGTTCAGCGTCCATGCGACCACATGGACCAGCAGTGCCAGCCAGAAAATTCGAATGGTTGAGTCTTTCAAGCGTTCTCTCCTTGAGTCAGCGAGAAGAATATGACTCTAGGGAAAAACAAACAATACCGATCGCAAGTTCCGTCTCGCCGAGGAGAACGGCGGGCGGAGATCGGATGAGGGGAAGGCCGCTTCCTTGGCATGCATGCTTTCATTGTCGGGCTGGTTCCCACCGGTCGATCTGAGG
>CAZDZX010000255.1:0-3257 GCA_964510005.1 uncultured Pirellulaceae bacterium | reverse complement strand
GGCCCTACAGGTCTCAGGAACCGGCCCTACAGGTCTCAAAAACCACTCGCTTGCCCGTCCAAACCAAGGACTTCTCAAAAAACACGCTTTTTGCCGGGGCAACTCGTGTAGGAGAAAATCGCTTCTGATTTCTATAATGGCATCATCAAGGAAAAGGAGTTCCCATGCGTAAGATCGCCATCATCAACCAAAAAGGCGGCGTTGGAAAAACAACCACCGCCGTCAACCTTAGTGCTGCCCTCGCGGAAGCCGGTAAACGAGTTTGGTTAATCGACCTCGACCCCCAAGCCCACGCTTCGCTGCATCTCGGGTTTGGCATGCAGGAAGAATACCTGTCGACTTACGATGTGCTGACCGACAACGTTCCGCTGGCAGAAGTCTGCCATCCCGTCGAAGACAACCTCTGGCTCAGCCCCTCCCATATCGACTTGGCTGCCGCCGAAATGGAGCTGGCTGGAGTCGTCGGGCGAGAGATCATTTTGCGGGACCGGATGAACGAAGCCGCCGATGAATTTGACTATGTATTGTTTGACTGCCCGCCATCGTTGGGCGTGCTGACGCTGAACGCACTAACGACCGCCAACGAAGTCTTCTTGCCACTGCAGCCGCATTTTCTGGCCCTGCACGGGCTGAGTAAGCTGCTGCGGACGATCCAATTGGTTGGCCAGCGATTGAATAACGCCCTCCGGCTCTCGAATGTTATTTATTGCATGTACGACACCGGCACGCGATTGGCTTCGGAAGTCGTTGGCGATGTCGAGCATTTCTTTGCCTTGCAGCGTGAAGATGAAAATTCGATCTGGAGTCAAAGCCAAAGCTTTGACACCCGCATTCGCCGCAATATCCGCTTGGCCGAAGCCCCCAGTTACGGCCAATCGATTCTTCAGTACTCTCCCGATTCCAACGGCGCACAGGATTACCGCAGCCTCGCTCAGGAAGTCATGGCTCAAACGGCAGAAATGCAGGCGGCTCTTGGAGAGGAGAGTTTCTTTGAATCCGGCGACAAAATTGGTTACTTTAACGCTGCGGGCTAAAGCGCGTTTATGTCGGTCCGGGCTGGATAGCGCCGGGTAGATGTTTGTCTCTGGACTGGCAACAGTTCAGAGATCTAATGCTTAGGGAGCGTATTCTCCTGATTGCTGAAGTCTTGCGACGCCAGCGATGTCGAAAAAACAACACTCGTAGGGACCGATCCTACTTACTCCTTGAAACAGGCACGGAACATGTCGACAGATTTGTTTTCTGGCAACACACCCGATTCCGTTCAATTCGATGTCTTTGAAGGGCTTAGCGAATCGGAAGTCCGATCGATCGTTGACGCCACCGAAATAAAAACGTTTTCTAGCGGCGATGCGCTTTGCCAGCAGGGAGAAAACGGACAGTCGATGTACTTCATCGTCAACGGTCGAGTCCAGATCAGCGTCAAGAAACTCGACGAGGCACAGCCGGTGGTGCTCAACACACTGGGCCCCGGGCAGCACTTTGGCGAAATGTCGATGCTCAACCGCAGTCCTCGGACCGCCACTGCCACGGCGATCATGGAAACGGAAGTCGCCTGTCTGGATCACAATCACTTTCAAGACTTGGTCAGTTCCATCCCGGGCTTTACGGCCAACCTCAGCCGGACCCTTGGCGTCTGGCTCCGCGGTCAGCTTACCGGTGAAAAAGCATCCCGCGCGATCCGCATCGCCGGCATCGTGAGGCGTGGAAAGAAACACGCTGGTTTGGCACCCGCCGTGGCCACCGCCATTGCCAACATCCAACCTTCGGTTTCGGCTTGGTCGGCCAACCCCGAGTGCTGGGATGGGTTGCATGTGAAAGCCAATCCCTTGGACGCCGTGGCCACCGAAGCGTTTCAGGATCTGGATTCGCGGGCCGAAGAGAATGTTCATACGCTGCTGGATTTTGATGCCGAAACGGCCACGCCGCGACAGTTGCTACAGTGCGAACGCGTGTTCTGGGTGGTCGACCGCGACGAAGGTGATCAAAACGAATTGGAGAAAATTCGAGCCTGCCTGAATGATGTTCCGGAACTGGCGAACCGTTTGCAAATGGTCGAAGTCCACGAGAAGTCCGATCGAATTCCGTTGCCACTGACCGAAACGTTATCACTGAAACATCCGGCGCTGCGAATTCAGCGACAGGGCGTGGATGGCCCTTGGAACGGCTACCGGGTCCACGATATTGCTCGCCTGCAACACCTGCTGCAAGGCGTTACTTTGGGGTTGGTTTTGGGCGGCGGTGGTGCGCGGGGATTGGCTCACATTGGCGTGATCGAAGTCTTGGAGCAGCAAGGGATTTACTTTGACACGATTGCGGGCACGTCTGCGGGCAGCATTGTGGGTTGTGCTTATTCATCCGCGATGACGCCGCCGGAGATTCTCAAGTTAATCAACATGGAGATGACGCCTCCCAAGTGGATTCAGAAATTGCCGTCGGGCAAGCGGCTGTATCTGTTCAGTGATTTTCGCTTGGGCAAGATCGAGAAAAAGCTCCGCAAGTATTTGTACGACTACACGCTGCAGCAGTTGTTGGTACCGATGTGCACGGTGGCGGTCGATTTGGTGCACGGCAATCAGATCGTCAGCAGGGCAGGGGATGCGGTTTCTTCGATTCGGGCCAGCGCGAACCATCCGGCCTTTGGCGCCCCGATCATGAGAGACGGACATGCGTTGGTGGATGGCGGGATTCTGAACAACGTGCCGGCGACGGTTTTGCGCAACCAAGGCGCGGACTTTATTTTGACGATTGATGTGGGTTCGGATTTGGATCCCGAGTTCGGGAAGATGAAGAAGGATCGGGGCGGCAATCCGATTCGCAAAGTCGGCTACATGAGCACATTGTTGCGTGTATTGGACATCATTCAGCGTGGCCATTCGAAGACGCACATCGTAGAGAGCGACTTCGTGATCGTCCCCAAGTGCGCCGAGTTTCCGTTTGAGGACTTCACCCGCGCGGACGAGCTCTACACCGTCGGTCGCACCGCCGCCGAAGAGAGCATTGCGGATCTAACAAATACATTGGCGCAGTACGTGACCGTGGCTCAGTAGTCTGACGTCGCAATGTTTGGAGTAACGGCTTCCGCCGGAATGCAGGGGCGTTCGTGTGCAGGCTCGATTCGGTCCGAAGGGAAGCGGTAAATGCCACGCAACTTTTCTGTGGTCTCGGTCTTCGAACGTGTAGGCGAAAATCAGAGGCGCCACAGAGCCGATGGAGTTCTTAGTGCAAATATCCTTGGCGGGTGCCATGCTCACGCG
>CAZDZX010000254.1:2852-6270 GCA_964510005.1 uncultured Pirellulaceae bacterium | reverse complement strand
GACGCAAGGACGGGTAAGGGATCTCAACGTTCTCGCCCATCCGAATGATCACAGAATCAGTCTTGGCCTCAACAAACCCCACAAATGTTCCCGGACGAACTTCGAGCTCGCCGGTGGGGATGTTTTTACTGGATGCTCTGACCTGCTCCCAGAATCCTTCGATCTGTTTCAGGAGCGCGCGGCCTTGAAAGAGTCGCTGATAGAGCACGGCTTGATCCACAGCAAGGCTGCCGCCAAACATGTCATTGACGTTGTTAAACTGCCGGGTGGCTTCCACCAGTTGTCCCCGCCGCATCGCAGCGTGGGCCCGCTTGAGGGTGTAGTGAACGGTGTGAAGTTTGGGAATATCCAATCGGTTGGTGGGAACCGCAGGTTTGCTGGGAGCGGGTTCCGTCGTCGAACTGCCCGCAGCCGTTTCTTCCGATGGGGCCCCCGAGGCGACACTAATTGTGCTGGGAAGGCCAAGGCTCAGGGGCGGCTTTTCAGCGGCTGCCCGTTTCCGCGGTGCGACCGGAGACTTGGTGCTGGACGCGACCGAGTTTGTCGGCGTGGGTGTGGGTGTCGGCGTGGGTGTTGGAGCGATCGCGGAAGGTTGATTGACGGGGTCGGCGTCTTCTTGTTGTTGGGCTAACTCGGGGAAGCCGGCTTTCTCCCAATTGAAATCGAATTCAAAAACGAAGCCAATCAGGCCGGCGATTCCAGAAAGAAACAGCAGGCAGCAAAAGATCGGAACAATCCAAGATCGTTTTGTTCTTCTGGAAGAGCGCCGTCGGATGGTTGGGATTTGGCTGGGAGCGTCGGCTTTAATTCCCGGTCCGGCAGCTTGTGGGGCACTCGAATTCCCGTTGGTCTTGCCGACCGGTTTCGCCATGGGGACTGCCATGGGAACCGATTCAGAACCCGCCGTTGTTTGGCGTTTTACTTTTTTGACAGCAGGAGGTTTTGCTTTGCGTCTTGCTTTTTGTTTTTGGGAACGCTTTGATTCCGCTTTGTTGGAACGCTTTGGTTCCGCATCGACGAGGATCTCTGTCGTGATGTTTATGGGACCGGAGCCCCTCATCGTCAGGCTTGCCGAAGAAGATCCTCTCCGCCGTCTTTGAGTGGCCGCGCCGCTACCGCCAGCAGCAGAAGCCGACAGAGCTACGGGTTGCTGATTCTCGAAATCCTCTTCCAGTTTTTCTAGGTAGAGGTCCCGTAGCTGTGAATTCTGCAGCGTATCATGAGCTTGGATGAGGTACTTTCGCAGGCGAACATGGAGTTCTGTACGCGAACCAATTTGCTTGTCGCTCATCGCATCCAGTTTGGCGAGGAGTTTCTTGCCGCGGGCACGAACTTGCTTGCGGAAGGCAACGGGGTCCTCAGGCGAACGCTCAACTCCAAATAGCTCAAAGTAGTCGGGTTTGACGTCAGATGCGTCAAAACCGAGCCAAGCTTCGAATGGGTTAAATTTCTTCGTCATGAATGCTTCACCAAAATGTCTCGGGTTCTATAATCTGCAGACACGCGATTCTTCCCCAAGCTCTGTCGTTTATATTAACTACTCAACCACGAAAAAGTCAAAACCGAAACGGATTGACATACCAAGATGACGACGACTTCCAGAAACCTAGCTCATGAAAAAGGCGAAAAAGGAGCTTTCTGTAATATATCTGCCTATAAATTCGTTCCGGTGGAAAATCCACAAGCTCTTAAGGATCAATGGCTGCCAATCTGCAAATCGAAAGGGCTCAAGGGGTCCATTTTGCTGTCCTCCGAGGGAATTAATATGTTTCTTGCCGGTGGGGAGGCTGACATTGATTCGCTGGTCGAATTGATCCAGACCGATCCGCGCTTCGCCGGACTGCCCATCAAGAAAAGCTACAGCGATTACCAGCCGTTTAACCGAATGCTGATTCGTTTAAAGAAAGAGATTATTTCGATGGGGGTGGATACGATCCTGCCGTCTTCGAAAACCAGCCCCAAAATCAGTGCGGCAAAATTGAAGCAGTGGCTCGACGAAGGCAAAGAACTCACGTTGCTGGATGTGCGAAACGACTACGAGATCGAAGTCGGGACTTTCGACAAAGCCGTCGATCTGGACATCGACCATTTTCGCCAGTTCCCAGAAGCCACCGGGCAATTGGACGATGACCTAAAAAAGAAACCCGTCGTCATGTTCTGCACCGGTGGTATCCGCTGCGAAAAAGCCGGCCCGCTGATGGAGGAACAGGGCTTCGAAGAAGTCTATCAATTGGACGGTGGAATCCTGCGGTACTTCGAAGAAGTCGGTGGCCAACATTATGACGGTGAGTGCTTTGTGTTTGATCAGCGGGTGGCCGTCGATCCGCAGTTGAACGAAACCGATACGACCCAGTGCTACGCTTGCCAAGCCGTGCTGACGGCCAGCGACCAACGCTCTGAGCACTACGATCCGCCGCGCAGTTGTCCGCAATGTTTCCAACCCGCCGATGAG
This sequence comes from uncultured Pirellulaceae bacterium, assembly GCA_964510005.1. GTDB lineage: Bacteria > Planctomycetota > Planctomycetia > Pirellulales > Pirellulaceae > Mariniblastus. The sequence goes on along the minus strand of CAZDZX010000254.1, from coordinate 3,818 downwards.
AAACTTCACGACGTGTTGGCGTCCCGCGCGGCGGCATTGAAGGCCGCCACCGAAACCCTGCCCGGAAGCATTCCCTACAACAATGTTCGCCCCGTCAACGTCCCGCTCAAATTTGACAACCGCGCCGCGTTGGAGCTGTTCGAAGAAATGCACGGTCACGTCGAAGCCGGATACTGGAAAAGTGAATTCGACAACGGACTGATCGTCTACAAAGACCAGCCGTTAGCCGCCGACGCGATCGTTCGATCCGGCAATCGATTGGAACATCTGCTACCACAAACAACCGAACCCGATGTCGCCAACGACGTCGAGTTCCTGTTCGAAGACGACTTTCTGGTGGTGGTCAACAAACCGGCTCCGCTGCCGATGCACCCAGGCGGTCGGTTCAATCGCAACACGCTGAACTGGTTCCTAGGGTTGGTGTTCGATAATTGCCAGCTGCGAATTGTTCATCGGTTGGATGCCAATACGACTGGAGTGGTGGTCTACGCCAAAAAGCGAAGCGTTGCCAATGCCTTGTTGCCACAGTTTCGTGACGGGAAAGTTCAAAAGACGTATCTGGCGAAAGTCGCCGGTGTGCCCCAGTCGTCAGAGTTTTCTTGCGATGCGTCGATCGGCAAAACACCCGACCGAGCCGGCACGCGACTTGTGGATTCTAATGGCGATCACGCCCTGACCGAATTCGAAGTCCTCAAAACGATCGGCGACGAAACGGTTCTAATTTGCCGTCCGCGAACCGGCCGCACCAACCAAATTCGAATCCACTTGGCTCACCTGGGATTGCCCATCGTGGGCGATCCCGCCTACGGCCGAGACCACGAAAGAAAGGAGACACAGACTCTATCGCTTGACGACGATCCGATGTGCCTCCACGCGTGGAAGCTGGAACTGACTCACCCGGATTCAGATCAACCAATCGCGTTCGAAGCCACCCCACCCCCGTGGGCATAGCGGCAGTGGCGGTGG
>CAZDZX010000254.1:0-2752 GCA_964510005.1 uncultured Pirellulaceae bacterium | reverse complement strand
GGTGGCATAGGCTTCCCACCAGTGCAATCGCAACAACAATCAACCTGTGGTCAAACCCGACCGCGAGTCCCGTTGCTTCAACCCCCAGCCATTCGTGTACTCCGAACTCCATTGCAAAACCAATTTCTCATTCCTTTCCGGTGCCTCCCATGCGGACGAGCTGGTCAGCACGGCAATGGAATTGGGTTATCGCGCACTGGCGGTCACAGACGAAAATTCACTCTCCGGTGTCGTGCGGGCTTGGTCCGCAATTCGGGACATCCAAAAAACAGCGGAACCGGGTAGCGATAAAAAGCTCAAACTGATCATCGGCGCCGAAATCATTCTCAACGATGGATTGCCAATCGTGTTGTGGGCCACCGATCGCAAAGCCTACGCGAATCTATCGACGCTGCTGACCGTTGGCAGACGCCGCGCCCCCAAAGGCGAATGTTGGCTGCAATTCGATGACATCGCTCAACATCAGGCAGGCTTGCTGGCCGGCGTCGTGCCCTTTCTCCCCGGCGACATTCCCAAAATGGCCCACGTAGATTCGACTCACGCCAGCGACGCGTGGTTCGGCTGCCAGCCCAAACATCAGACTCCAAACGCCATCGAAGCGTTCTCCAAACGGAATCTTCGCTCGCCATCGTTTGGTTTGGATGCCTGTCGCGAACTGTTCGGCGACCGCGCCCACTTGATGGCCAGCCTCTACAAAGGCGTCGACGATCACTGGCGGATCCAACAGCTTGAGTCCTTGTCGCAGCAGCATCAGCTGCCGCTGGTTGCCGCCGGTGATGTGCTGTATCACGTTCCCGGTCGGATGCCATTGCACGACGTGCTGACGGCCATCCGGCATCGCACCACCGTGCCACTAGCCGGTGATCTCAGGATTGCCAATTCGCATCGACACCTGCATTCACTGGCCTCTCGAAATTCCCAGTACGCTCCCATCGCGGCGGCTATCGAAAACGCCAACCGTATCGCCGATGCCTGTACTTTCGATCTGGGGCAGTTGCGATACGAGTATCCTCGCGAACTGGCGCCCAGCGGCCAGACGCCGATGAGCTACTTGCGAGATCTGGTCCGCGAAGGGACGCGTTGGCGATATCCCGCAGGCGTTCCCGATAAAGTCGCCGGTCAGATTCGACATGAATTGAAACTGATCGAGGATCTGAACTACGAAGCCTACTTTTTAACCGTCTGGGATCTGGTCCGATTCGCCCGAGATCGTGACATCCTCTGTCAGGGCCGTGGTTCGGCAGCCAATTCCGCGGTTTGCTATGCGCTGGGTGTGACATCGGTGGATCCTCAAACCACGGATCTGCTGTTTGAGCGATTCATCAGCAAAGAACGCGACGAAGCTCCCGACATCGATGTCGATTTCGAACACGAGCGACGCGAGGAAGTCCTCCAATACCTGTATGAAAAATATGGGCGGGATCGCGCCGGTTTAGCCGCCACGGTGATCACCTACCGCAGTCGCAGCGCCATCCGCGATGTCGGCAAAGCCCTTGGCCTGTCGCTGGACCGCGTCGATGCGCTGGCCAAACAAGTCGACGGGTTTCGCAACGTCGACGATCTGGCCAGTCGCTGCGAAGTCGTCGGGATCGATCCTAAATCAGAATTGGGAACTCGGCTCTGTTATCTGGTTGAAGAAATTCTGGGCTTTCCCCGCCACCTTTCGCAACACGTGGGCGGGATGGTGATGACCGAAGGAAAGCTGCACGAACTGGTGCCCATTGAAAACGCCTCGATGGAAGATCGGACCGTGATCCAGTGGGACAAAAACGACCTTGAGGAACTTGGCCTGATGAAGGTCGATTGTCTATGTTTGGGAATGCTGACGGCCATTCGCAAGTGCTTTGACATGATCGGTCAGCACTGGGGCGAAGAACTGACACTGGCCAACGTGCCGCAAGAGGACCCCGGTGTTTACGACATGATCTGTGCCGCCGACACCGTGGGCGTGTTCCAGATCGAAAGCCGAGGGCAGATGAGCATGCTGCCACGTCTGAAACCGCGGACGTGGTACGACTTGGTCATCGAAGTCGCGATCGTCAGGCCGGGGCCGATTCAAGGCAATATGGTGCATCCTTATTTGCGGCGTCGCAACGGCGAAGAAGCGGTGACCTATCCCAACGAAGCCATCAAGGCCGTGTTGCAGCGGACGTTGGGAGTGCCGATCTTTCAAGAGCAAGCGATGAAGCTGGCCGTGGTGGCCGCCGGTTTTACGCCCGGTGAAGCCGACCAGCTACGGCGTGCCATGGGGGCTTGGCGAAAGACCGGCGTGATTGAAAAATTTCGCCATAAGCTGATGGACGGGATGCAGCGCAATGGATTAACCGACGAATTCGCACAACAAGTATTTCGGCAGATCAAAGGATTCGGCGAATACGGTTTTCCAGAATCCCATGCCGCCAGTTTTGCCTTGCTGGTATACGTATCGTGTTGGCTGAAGCATTATTATCCCGCCGTGTTTTGCGCCTCGTTATTGAACAGCCAGCCGATGGGATTCTATCCACCAGCACAACTGGTCGCCGACGCTCAGCGGCATGACGTGGAAGTGTTGCCGGTCGATGTAAACCATAGCGATTGGGATTGTACTTTGGAGCGCGGCCAAAACGGAATTGAATGGGCGCTGCGGTTGGGGCTGAGGATGATTTCGGGGCTGCGAGCCGATGCGGTCGCGGCGATTCTGGCTGCGCGGGAGACGCAGCCGTTTGTCAGCATCGTGGATTTTACGCGGCGGACTGAATTGGGGCAGGCAACG
>CAZDZX010000253.1:0-6324 GCA_964510005.1 uncultured Pirellulaceae bacterium | reverse complement strand
TGTCACAGTTTCAGACAATTTGTGTCCCAGTTGAACTCTCTCCCGCAAAGAATCGGAAGAATACTGGAGAAACAGTGTTTCCCCAGGAGAAGAAAGAAGTGCGGATGAGAGGATTTGAACCTCCACGGGGTTGCCCCCACTGGCACCTGAAGCCAGCGCGTCTGCCAATTCCGCCACATCCGCAGGAATCGTGTTCGCAAGAATATAAAGGAAGGATTCCGCTTCGACAACGGCCAAAACGACCGATCAGCAACCTTCATCCAACCCTTGCTAATCCCTGCTAACCCCGCCCATACCGCTAATAGCGGGGGACCTCTGGATCGATCTGCTGGCTCCACTGGTCGATGCCGCCCGACATGTTCTGGGCGCTGGCAAAACCGTTCTCACGCATCCATGTCACGACCTTTAGACTCCGCCCGCCGTGGTGACAGTGGACCACGATCCGATCGCTACTGTGCGATTCCACTTCCGAAATGCGGTCCGCGATTTCACGCATCGGAATATGAACCGATCCCTCAATCCGACAAGTGTCGATCTCGCTCTGCTCGCGACAGTCTATCAACAGCATCGAAACGCCACTGTCGAGCATTTCCTTGGTCTGGATCACATCGATTTCGACGGGAAATGAAGCGGGCTGTGCCGATTCGTCTGAATTGCCGGGGCGAGGAGATTCGGGTTGTTGCATTTTTCCTGTCCAAAAAATTGTGGAGACTCCCCAGTTTAATCGTTTTACAAAAACGCGGCAAACGCCTCAGTTTTGATAACGCCTCGCGAACCCCCCACCCCCAGTGTTATCCTGATGGTTATGACACCCCGAGATCGAGCCATCCAGATCGTGAAACAACTGCAAGCCGCCGGCCATAGCGCCTTGTGGGCCGGTGGCTGCGTGCGCGATGCGCTGCTGAAAAAAGAACCCAAAGACTACGACGTCGCCACCAGCGCGACACCTGATCAAGTCCAACATTTGTTCGGCCACAAGTCCACGCTGGCGATCGGCAAATCGTTCGGCGTGATCACCGTGCTGGGCCCCAAATCCGCCGGCCCCATCGAAGTCGCCACGTTCCGCCGCGATGGCGGCTATAGCGATGGGCGCCGTCCCGACAGCGTTGAGTTCACCGACGCCCGTGAAGATGCGCTGCGCCGTGATTTCACCGTCAACGGAATGTTCTTCGATCCGATCGAGGAACAAGTCATCGATTACGTGGGTGGCAAGGACGATCTGATCGCGAAACAAATTCGAGCGATCGGAGATCCCGATGCGCGGATCGAAGAAGATAAACTTCGCATGCTGCGGGCGGTTCGTTTCGCCACAACCTATGATTTTGCAATCGAAGAAAACACCCTCAAGGCGATCCAAAAACAGGCTTCGCAGATTTCAGCAGTCAGCCCCGAACGGATCGGCGTTGAGCTCCGAAAAATGCTGGGACACGCCAACAAGACCTCCGCTTTTTTGCTGCTGGTGGAAACAAATCTGTGGCCGGAAATCAGTCCAGCAACGGACTCGTCGATCAACGATTGCGCCAGCGTGCTGGACCGCTTGCAGAGCGATTCTTTTGCGACGACGGTGGCTGCAATTTTTCATTCGCAGCCTGTTGACCTCGACGCCCTGCAGCAAGCTTGGCGATTGACCAACCAAGAGCGGGACCAACTGCAGTGGCTGATCTCTGCGACTCCTCAATTGCAAAATGCACAGGATCTTCCATGGTCACAACTTCAACCGTGGTTGATTTCGCCTCATGCGATGGAAGGCATTCAGCTGATCGAGGCCCTTGGCGATGATGCTCACAAACCGTCGATGCAGCGATGCCGCGATTGTTTGGCTTGGGATGATGACAAGCTCAATCCAGCGCCGTTGATCGACGGCAAGGCATTGATGGATGCGGGAATGGAACCGGGCCCCAATTTTAGTTTGTTGATCAAACGAGTCCGGGCCTTGCAGCTCGACGGTGAGATAGCGACGTCGGAGCAAGCGATTCGGTGGGCGACCGAGAATGTCGAGGGTCTTTAAAGCGGATCTGCAGACCGCCGCCAATCGCTGCGCTCGCAAGTCTCACGCAAACGCACAGAGCCGCAAAGCTTTTTACTGGCTGACTCGCGATCTACGTTCGCAACCAGAATTCGACCGATTGGCTGACCTGTTCGTGTTCGATGGTCTCGTGAGCCAGCAGGTCTTCGGCCACTGCACTGACTGCCGACCAGACACGGTTGTCCTCAAACGACTCTCGAACGCTGGCGACAAGCACCCTGATATTTTTACGGGCCGTGACGAGGTCTCCGAATTGCTGGACCGCGATCTCGACGACTCTCTGCCAGTCGCCGGCCCATTCGGGGACTTCGGAGAGGTTTCTTTCTTCTCCGATGTAAAGAGTTTCCGCAATCGGGCCCGCCAAACTGACTTTGATTTCGGCCAGCGACAATTCCGCCGACGAGAGCCCTTGCCAACGTGTGATGGTTTCGCCGTAGCGTCGGGGGCCTTCATCCCAAGGCGGCTCGAGCGATACATGCTCGATGCGTCCGCCGCAAAGAATGGCCATGACCGCGTGCCCGGCTTCATGCCATGCCGTCACTTGGTCCTCTTCGTCCATCTCGTATCCTCAATCGCGATCGGCTGGTCTGAAAATCAGGAATGCGCCGGCTATTCCGTATACTCGGCTTGAGGTTGCAGTGTACCGAGAAATTTTGTGGCGATAGAGCCTGCAAACCGTTTTTTTGCGTTCTAGATTTCGGTGCCTCTTTTTGGGATGAGAACCATGAAAAAATCCGACTTTGTTGACTACTACGAAATTCTCGAAGCAAGCATGAATGCGAACTTCGACACGATCGAACGCATTTTTCGCTACCTCGCGAAGCGATACCATCCGGACTGTTCAGAATTCGGAAACATTAAAAGGTTTACGTTGCTGGTCGAAGCCTACGAAACCCTGAAAGACCCCGATTCCCGCGCCTCCTACGACCTGCTCTATGAGTCCGTCCAAGTTCAACAGGCGGAGATCATTGAGGGCACCGGAGAGCTAAGCAACGACAGCGCCGATCGACACAAGATTCTGTCTCTGTTGTATTCTCAGCGACGTCGAGACATGAAAGAGCCGGGCCTAGCGGCATCCACGATCGAGCGGATGATCGGCATGCCCACTGAAGTTCTTGAGTTTCACTTGTGGTACTTCCGCCAAAAAGGCTGGCTCGAACGAGAGGAAAGCGGACAGCTGTCAATCTCGTCCGCTGGCGTTGACGAGATCGAAGCTCGAATCCAGAGCAACAGCGATGACGACGTCAGGAAAATCACCGATGAGAATCGGCGATTGGAAACTGTCTAAGACTTTCAGCGACTTTCTCACGCGTAGGGCCGGTTCCCACCGGCCGATCGCTATGAGCAGGCACATGAGTTACTCATGTGCTGAGGCTATCTAACCTTTCTTTGGCCGGCATCGAGCTTGCGGACGAATGCCCCCGAGCTCCATCTGAAGGCGCCCAAAGGCGGTACGACGCGCTTTCTTAAGCGCTCAGCATGCTGCGAACTTCGCTCAGCACTTGCTTTTGTGTCGATTCGAAATCGTTGCTTTCGATGAAGGCGCCGGCAGCTGCGCGGTGGCCACCACCGCCGAACCGTTTGGCGACTTCGTTGGCTGCCACATCACAGCGACTGCGGAAGCTCATCTTGTAGCCGCCATCGACTTGGCCCACCATGATCACGGCGAACACCGTACCTTCGATCTCCAAAGCCAGATTGATCAGGTCTTCGGTATCCGTTGGCTGGGCACCGGTTTTCTCGTAGTCGTCGGGCATGATAAATGTGTGCGCCAATCGGCCGTCGAGTTCCGTTTCGATCCGAGCCAAAACGGTACCCCGCAATCGTACGCGTCCTACCGTTTCTCGCTCGTAAAGCTGCCCGTAAAGCTTGGCTGGTTTGGCACCAGATTCCAGCAGTTTGGCCGCTGACTGAAACGTCGTCGGTGTGACCGAGCCAAATCGAAACCAACCGGTATCGGTCGCCAAGGCAGCCAACACGGGCTGGGCGATCGCGGCCGTCATCTCGACGCCCAAATGTTCGGCAGCTTCGACCACCATTCGGCCAACCGCTTCGGCAGTCGTGTTCTTGAACAACTCCGCATCGATATCGTCTTCGCCTTCGTGGTGATCGAAGATGATTTTCTTGTAAGTCGAATTGCGAATCACGTCCGCCATGTCGCCCAATTGAATCCAAGCGCTGGTATCAAGAATCATGTGTAGATCCGCATCGGCGAGATCTTCGGCTTGGATGTCTTGACCGATGCACATGATCCGTTTTTCTGGATCAAGGAATTCGAGGTTCGGAGGAACGGCTTGCCCGCACACGATGCGGACTTTCTTGCCGAGCGATTCGAGGATGCCAGCCATCCCCAAGCAGCTTCCCAGGGCGTCACAGTCGGGACGAATATGGCTGGTCAGAATAACATTGGTAGCGCTGTTGACGACTTCACAGAAGCGGGGCCAGTTGACTTGCATAAGAATTCTTTGAGTGGTTTATGAGGTATGAAGACGCAGAATTTTTCGTGTCGTGGCAATGTCCGTTTCGAGCTGCGACTGAAGTTCCTGAGGCGAATCGAATTGGCAAATATCGCGGAGGCGGTCAACAAAATCAACCTCGATTGCCTCTCCATAGATAGAACCTTCAAAGTCCAGCAGATGGGCTTCGACTTTGGGCAGTTTGTCGCCAAAGGTCGGGTTGGGGCCAATATGAATCGCTGCCCAGCGGCTTTTCTGGCCCACCGAGGCGATCCCAGCATAAACACCTGGGGCGGGAATCAGCGTATCAATCGCATCAATATTGGCTGTGGGAAATCCGATAGTCCTGCCCCGCCCTGCCCCGTGAGTCACCATACCCCGGATCCGATAAGGCCGCGTCAGCAACGAACGGGCTTGGGAAACATCGCCTTCACGGATGGCATTTCGGATGCGACTGCTGGAAATAAAATCCAACCCCTCAATCGCAGGGTCAAGAATTTTCAGTTCAACGTTGTGTTGCTCACACAGTTCTCCCAGATTTTCTGGGTTCCCTTCACGGCCTTTTCCGAAGTAAAAATTCGGGCCTTCGACCATGGCGCACGCCCGCACTTTTTCAACCACGATTTTCTCAAAGAAATCGCGATAGTTCAGCGACAGCAAGGCGCGGTCGGTTGGATAGGCAATCACGGCTTCGACGCCCAGCTCCGCCAACAGTTCGGCTTTGCGGTCGATCCATGTTAGCGGCGCGGGAGCGAACTCTGGTTTGAGGATCCGCACCGGATGGGGCGCGAAGGTAAACACGACCGCCATGGCGTTATGTTTTTTGGCCAGCCTCTGAGGTTTCGGATGACTTCGGCATGTCCTTGATGGACGCCATCAAAGTTTCCGATCGTCAGCGCGCTGGGGCGATCAGACTGCGGAAAGTCGTCGAGTGATTTGTAGAGCTTCATGAATGATTCCAGGCTTATTCAGGAAGCCGTGCCGGAGTTGGAAACTCGACCGTAAAACGGGTTCCGACTCCGACTTCGCTCTGGACGCTGATACGGCCTCCATGAGCTTCGATGATTTTTTTGGCGGTGGGCAAACCCAAGCCCGTGCCTTCATCTTTGGAGGTATAGAATTCTTTGAACATATTCAGCAGCCCGTCGGCTTCCATTCCTATTCCGGTATCGATCACATCCATCGCCACGCCATTGCGAATCAGTCGCGTACGGACCAGTAGTTTGCCACCAGCGGACATCGCCTCGAGAGCATTTTTCACGAGGTTGGTGATCGCTGCCTGAAGCGTTTGCGAATCCAGCAAGATGCTGGGCAAATCAACATCCAGATAACGATCCACTTGAACGTTCTGACTTTCGGCTTGGCGAGTAAACAGATCCAGCACACAGGTTATCTGGTGGTTCAAACTTCCGGCTTGCATTTCCAAAGTTTTCAAACGATTAAACCGGAGAAAATCTTTTAGATAGGAATCCAGACGCTGGCACTGTCGCACCAGGGTGTCGACTCGCTCGATTGCTCGGCGGGCCACTGGCGTATCAATTTCTTCCATGTCTTCGCGGAGCAGATCCATGTGCATGCTCATGACTGACAATGGATTTTTGATCTCATGAGCCAGTTCACCTGCGAGGGCTGCCAGCTGCGCATATTTCTCACGCAGCTCTTCGATGGTTTCTTCAGAATCCGATTGAGTCATGGCAGCGTCAAAAAAAGCCGGAACAGCTCATTAAAAAAGCCCGAGCAGCCAATTGGCCACCCGGGCAGAATTATAGACACGTTGTTCGCAATTTCGAAACTGCAGAACGGTGAAGTTTAGTCACGTCGACGAGAACGACCTCCGCCGCC
>CAZDZX010000252.1:0-6360 GCA_964510005.1 uncultured Pirellulaceae bacterium | reverse complement strand
GGTACTGAGTGCTATGTTGAATTTCGTACCCGTTAGTCATGAACTTTTTGACACGCCCTCGAAGCATCTTGGTTCCCGGCTTCACGACATGGCTGGACAGACTGAAGGCTTGAGAATCATCTTCAGCCGGTTCATCATCGGTGGCTTCTTCTTCGGCGGACTCATCTTCAGAAGGTTCTTCTTCAAGACCGTCCACTTCTTCGAGGTCGGGATCTCCTTCTGGAAATCCATCGCCCTCACTGACCCCCTCTTCTTCTTCCTCAGCTCCGTCGGTCTCCGAAGTCCCTTGATCGACCACGGGTTCTGGCTCCTCTTCAGCCTTTTCGGGGCACAGGTTGAAGGCCTCCAGAGCGAGGTTACGAACGTCCAATGACGGCTCGTAAAAACAATTTGGACGATCGGGATCGGGATCGAAGGCCATCTTACGAAGCTCTTCGCGGATCTTTTCATCGCAGCAAGACTTGCATCCGTTTTCGCAACTTTGGCACGACTCGCAAGCCTGACAGCTCTCCCCAGGCACGCTGTATGCAACCGGATAGCCATTGAGTCCGCAATTGCAACTGCCATCAACTCGACCGCAGCGACACGCCATTTTGCGATCTTCTCGTTGTTTTTTGCGATCTTGCTTGGCTTCCTTTTTACGTTTGGCGATATCGCATACCGGGCAATCGCTGTCCTCCGGTGGAGCTTGAGGCGAGCATTGTTTTTTAAGTCGTTTGGCCCGACGAGACAAGTTCTGGCTCTCGCATCCGCATCCAAAACTCTCCTGTCCATAGACGACGTAAGGGTCGTTGATGTATGGATCGACAGGGTACTCCAAACCGGCAGGACCTCGAACTGCATAGATCACACTCTGCACTGCCGTCATCCGGACATCTGCATTGTGGTCCTGCAAACCAGCCATGATGGCCTTGGTCACACGAGGGTCTTTGTTACAACCCAAACTCGCCAAGTAATCTAATGCCTGTTGCTTTTTCGGTGCTAGGTCTTGGTCTTTTTTCGCTTGAGCCGCCAGCATCAGCAGATCACCTTGCTCAAGGTTTTCTTCGTCAGCGATATCCCAAGGCTTATTTCGCTTTTTGTCATCCTCTTCAAGCTTTTTGGCTTCGAGTTCGGCTTTCTTGGCCTCAGCCTCAAGCTTCTTCATTTCCGTTTTTTCAGCCTTTGCATCTTTGGCTTTTTCGGGCTTCCTCTTTCTTTTGAGCCTGGCAACGTTTACACGCTGCTTCGGGGCGAAGCTTCCCCTTCAGTTTGGATGCGTCGCAAGCCGCTTTGGCTTTCTCGGCGAGCACCCCGCCGGCTTCGGCTCGATCTCTGAGATTCTTCAGAGGGGTGAAGATCGGTTCTCCCCGATCTCTTGCAGAGTCAAAAAGTTGTGAGTATGCCGGACTTCCTGTCCACAGCAAAACGAATGCAAAAATAGTGACGCGTACCATTGGGTTCTCTCGATTTGCGCGACTTTACTTTAAGAAACAATCCTTTGTTCACTCTTTTACTCGACCAAGGGATATTCAGCATTGAATCAGAGAGCATGGACAAGAATTACCTGCAAAGCCCAAAAATTTGCGAACAGGATGACATACGGTATAATCAGTAGTCTTCAACAGGTTGGCGATGGGTGAGAGAAGCTTGGATGGCTGGAAAGAAAAATGCGCGGTCTCGTAAAACGAGGAAGGCTGAAGTTTCGCCTTCTACGCCCAAATCTTCACGTAAACAGCGGTATCGGGCAAAGCAGCGAAATAGCTGGATCGCCTTTCTGGGCAAGCTACTCCTATTCTTCGTTCCAGCAGCCTTGGCGACATGGTTCCTGATTGATTTGGTTCTTCGGACGGGCGAGGAGTTGGATCTTCTGGTGCTAGATCTGAGAAAAGCCCACAAAGTCGAACCGACCGAACTAAAACGATCTCGCGTATGGAATTGCAAAACCTACGGGACGTCTTCAGATGGCGCCCCACAACTCCCTGCCGAAATTCAGTTTGGTGGCCCCGGGCGAAATTCGTTGGTGATCTTCAACGACTTGCTGGGGTCGGCCCGCGAAATCAATAATGGGCCAGCCAAGGCCTGTTTCTTCATTCCAGCCAACGCCGAAGAACACCAAACTCACGCCTTGGCCGGAATCCCAGATGCGGAAACATCACAACACCAACAGCAATGGCAACCCGTCGATCAATATGTCAACGGAACTCTGAATCAACTGGCCCAGCAAAAATCCAGTCAAACATCCACCCCCAAGAAAGTCCTGTTCGTTTTTGATGTCGATCACCCCGATCTTGCTGGTCGCCTACCGCCCCAAGCCAACGCATTTATCGAACTCTTAGTCCAGCAATGGGACGAACTGAGCCAACAATTGGCAGCGGACTTCCCGACCTTCGATGTCTACATCTGGCTTTCGCATGACTCTGGGCAGAAAAGCTACCTCGATTCGGATCCTGAGTTTGTGGAATCGATCTTCAAGCACAGATTTGAACGCGGGGTTGCCGGAGACGTATTCCTCGAAATCCCGCAACAGGAACGCGGGCGGGACATCAATTACTCGGATTTAAAAAAGTATATCGGGCATCGAGTCGCCCGGGATGCCGCAACACACAACCTTGTCCAAGCACCCGTTTTTCTCGAACCCAAGTCGCACAGTGACTTTGAACTGCTGCGATTCCGCCAAGCCAAACAGACCGGGGTTGCGAAACTCGGTTACTTTTTTGGCTATTCCAAGCGGGAGGCCAACGCTCAACAACTGGATATCCTGTGGGAAAAATTTGAGCATGTTAAGCGTCGGTTCGATTGGCCAATCGAAAATCCGCACGCCATCCAACAGACCAACACCATTCTCGTTCAACTTGAGAGGCTGTGGTATGAAGGCAAGTCTGAATCCGCACTTTTTGGTCGACTGGAACAATTGGTCAACAACCTCTTGAACCCTCACACATCGATTCAACCGGTCCAGCACTCCCTTCAGGATGCACTGGCTCTGTCGCAACACGAAGGCAAAACCATTGACTTGCCTGAATTTCCGACCGAGTGGCTAACGGAATTTGACGATCTTTCTTCAGTTCCTGAAGAGGAACGCAAGGAAGCCAGCGATGCCGTAGACAAAAAACACGAACAACTCAAAAAATGGAAGGAGGCAAATACGGACTGGCCTACCGCATTGGCGATTTGGAAACGATTGCTGGCAGAGAAATCAGAGCTCAACATTGACCGCGAGATGATCGGAAGAGGATTGGAGTTGCTTCCCCGAGGATCTGCGGTCGCCAATCGTGACGAGCCTACGAATTCCGGTTTGGAGTTCAATGAAATTGTCTTCCTGCGACGCATTCACGACGAATTGGTCTGGCCTGACAAATCGCTGAATGATCATGTCCCGTTTGAGGGTTTGGTGCGCAAGGCCATGGAGTCGCGGGACAAATCCAATCGGTTTATTGCGACGCTGACACCGATCCTCTCGGATCAGTTTCGCAATCGCTTTGAAAAAATCGAAAGGCAACGACGATACCTTGAAGACCGACTCTTCGCCCACGACCAATTGGATGGACTGGGAGGACTTCGCGGCGATTTCGACAAACTGATCAATGAGTTTGAAGAACTTGCCAACGATAAAAAGCTCTTCACGGATCGGTTCCAATCAACACAGTCTGCCTTGGTCAACTCGACTCATGAGTTCCGCTATCGAGTCGAAAGTCTGGCGTCGTGCGAGACAGCTGCAACACCGGAATGGATCGATCAGTATTGGGCCAATATCGAATCCCTCTCCCCCAACAGGATGGAGGAGTTTTCTGCAAATCAGCAACCCGACCTCACCCCCGTAAACCTTGGGCTATTTGAAACAACAAGCGATGGCCGGTCCGCATCACCCGCGCGTGACATCGGGGGTTTTCGCGGCGACCTCGGAGTTGTTGACGGAAACCTACTTGGGCGACGCCTGCTATTTTGGCCAGAACTGGACCTCAACACCCGCAAAGAACTACACATCGGCTTGGCGAAAAACAAAGTAACGCTTGTCGAATCTGACAATGATGATAACGAAAACCGTCAGAGCTTTGTCAATTCTGGCTCCTTGTCACCAGCCATGCTATCGCGAATCCGTGCCACGCCTCAGCTGACCGCCGCCACCGAATCGCCAATCAAGATGCCCGACGATGAGGAAATCAACCTGCTACGTGTGGCCAAGGAAGCCAATCGGCTGAACTCATTTGACGGAGGACAGCAATCGCGACTGCTGTCCAAATTTGCAAACATTTTTCATGCTCGCAAATCGGACATGGCGTTCAAACGCGTGTCGCTTGACCTCTGGGGGACTGCGATTTCCCAAAAGCCATTTGTCAGTGATGCAATTGAGTCTCACAGCCAATTGGTCAAAACTCGGCTGCAACGATTACGCGATCGCAATGCGACGAACGAACTGCTTAAGTTGCGAGAAGAGATTTCGAAGATCTGGGAAAGCGAATCGAAGTCATGGCCTCAGCGAATGACGGAGGTACGCGATTTTTGCGAATCTTTCGACAAATGGAAATGGAGTCGCAATGAACAAAGCAGCTTCAGTGCCAAACTACAGGGACCCTACGACGTCGAAAACGACCGAGAAAATGAAATGCTTTTTACGGTTCGTTCTGGGAAACCTGAATTCGGCAAAGTCGGCCAATCGCAAGCCCAACGCTTTGATGACCGGATCCGCCTTTCCACCTCGGAATCGGCTAGGTTTGGTGAAAAGCTGGCCATCTATTTGCGTGGCCACCTGCAGATTATTGCAACGCAAGATCGCCAAAAACAAGAATCCAGAATCGTTACCGTCTCCCTCGCCGATGAAGGCATCAAAGGAACGCGACTGCGAATCGAACGAGCCACCTCCGATCCGGTGATTGGTGAAATTAGCATTCTGATTGATTGCTCGAAAAGCATGCGATCCCGGATGGACTCGGCCCGTAAATACGTCAACGAATTTTTGAAATCCGGATCGAAACGAGCCGACGTTAAAGTTTCGCTCTATGCGGTTGGCGCCTCCGTCTGGCACAACAACGATGGGCAGCGGACAACCAACCCGGACAGCTTGTCTTCATGGTCTCGAATCAACCAGCAAGACGACGTCTGGCGCTATGCTAACAGCGGCTCCAGACTTGACAAAACAACGCTTCGGGGATTCTCTCGAGCCGTGGGGCAACTAAAGCACTTTGGCGAAACGCCACTCGTCGCCGGGCTCGACCTAGCCCTTGGCGACAACGCGGGGCAACCTCGACTGCTGGTGCTGCTGACCGATGGCTTCGAATTTTCCAAACGACTGGGCGAATCCAAAGCGGAAGCTTTTGACAATGCACGATATTCCAAAGTCAAATCAGGACTGAATAATTCAGCCACAAAGCTCATCATTTTCAACATGCTGCCGGTTGATGTTGACCCCAACAGAACGCTGGCTTCCGCTGATGCCCAGAAACTCAATCGCCAGTTCAGCAACAGGGACGGTCGACTACCTTTACCGCTAGATGAGATCATCAGTCGAATCGAAAAAATCAATGCCCTGACCGATGCCAACTACCGCAGTGCAGGTGATGGAAAGAAACTAAATCTGCTGGGACAGTTCCTTGGCGGCGTCCTGCCACAACCCTTCGTCGATCGCGCACCTCCGTTCCCCAACAACATCAAACCCAATGAGTCAAATTCGCAACTACTGCGTGACATACAGCTTGGTCCCGACGACCGTCCCTCGAATTGGCACCTTGGACTGGAGTTTCGCACCTCGTCGTCCATCGACATTTTCAACAAAGAAAACGTCAAATGGAAAACAGCCAGACCCAGTCACGGGAATGAGTCTTTGAGATTCGAATACAACCCTGTTCGTGGGACCTTTGACTTAGTGACAGAGTGGAAGAAAAAGGCCGACGAAGACAAAACCCTTCAGGTGGCTGGCCAACAACTTTGGATTAACGGCAACCTAATCGGTGGCGACAAACCTTTCTTCCTAGTCGCCTCTAAACAACCAAAAGAACTGACGCCGGCTCCCGCGATCACATGGCTGGAATTGGTGGATCCTCATCGCCAGCGGTTGCTGGTGCAGGATTTCGCACTCGGTGAACAAAGCCTTTCCAATGTCCATCCCGTCGAGTTTCCCGAAATCGAATCCATTTTGGGTAACAAGACTCTGGTCACGCAAGGAAACTCGCTGGACCTGAACCTCGCGTGGATGGACAGCTTCCCTGCCGATCTTTGGACGAAGCTTGACGTCGGAAGCATCGATAACAGTTCGATCGTCAAAAACGAAAATGGGATGTCTCAGAAAATAAAATCTGAGCGGTATGTGTCAATCGAAAAATTACTGTCGTCCCATCGCAAACCCTTCGGCGATTTTGATTTCGCGGTGCGATATGAAAACCT
>CAZDZX010000251.1:0-6400 GCA_964510005.1 uncultured Pirellulaceae bacterium | reverse complement strand
TGTCCCTCCGGGACAAAATCATCATTCTGGGAGATCTAAAGTAAGGGCCATTAGGCAACTGCCTTGCCGCTCATGGTTGATGCACTATTGCACCTCATGTTTTCACCAAGGCTTCGCGTCGCCTTTCGTGAGGTCAACGAGCGACGTCATTTTTTCGGGGCCGTCGAACCTGCTGGCCGCGGAGCGTCCAGCCCACAGAAGTTTGGCGGAAGTGCATGGGAATCGAACCCACCGACCACATGATTTCCATGCAGCCCTACGGTTTTGAAGACCGCGGCCGGCACCAGCCGAACAAGCACTTCCAGTTTTCGATCAACCGAAGCTATCGTTTATCAATAGAAACGAAATCGCGCTTGGTCGGTCCAGTGTAAATCTGACGCGGACGACAAATTCGCGACGTGGGAGAAAGCTGCATCTCACGCCAGTGAGCAATCCAACCCGGCAAACGACCGATCGCAAACAGAACCGTAAACATCTCGACCGGAATTCCCATCGCGCGATAGATCACGCCCGAGTAAAAATCCACGTTCGGATACAGACGACGTTTGACAAAGTACTCGTCCTCGAGAGCAACTTTTTCCAACTTCTGAGCGATTTCGAACAGCGGATCGTCGATGTCCAGTCGCTCCAACAGTTTGTCGCAAGCCGTTTTGATGATCGTGGCTCGTGGATCAAAGTTCTTGTAGACGCGGTGGCCGAATCCCATCAGCCGGAATCCGTTCTCTTTGTCCTTCGCCATATCAACGTACTTGTCGACATCGCCACCGTCTTCTTTGATCTGCTGCAGCATGTTGACCACTGCTTCGTTGGCACCGCCATGCAGCGGTCCCCACAACGCACAGATCCCCGCGGCAATGCTGGCGAACAAGTTTGAATCCGCAGAACCGACCATCCGTACGGTCGAAGTGCTACAGTTTTGCTCGTGGTCGGCATGCACGATCAGCAACATGTTCAATGCTTCGACGAATACTGGATCGGTTTTGTATTCCTCACAGGGAACCGAGAACATCATCTGCAAAAAGTTTTCGCAGTAGCTGGCGTCGTTGTTCGGATAGTTGAACGGTTGGCCCAGAGATTTTTTGTGAGAGTAAGCCGCGATGGTGGGTAGTTTGGCCAGCAAACGATGGATGCTGACTTCGACCTGATCGGGACAGTGAGGATCCAATGAATCCTGATAAAAAGTCGACAGTGCGCTACAGACACTGGAGAGGATCGCCATCGGGTGGGCATCGCGAGGGAAGCCATCGTAGAACGATTTAAGATCCTCGTGGAGCATCGTGTGACTGCGGATGTTGTCACGGAACTCGCCGAGCTTTTTGGTGCACGGCAGTTCGCCGTAGATCAACAGATAAGCGACTTCGATAAAGTCGCATTTCGAAGCCAAGTCTTCGATCGGGTAACCCCGATAGCGAAGCACACCTTCTTCTCCGTTAAGGAAAGTAATGCCGCTTTGAGTGGAGCCTGTGTTGACGTAGCCTTCGTCGATCGTGATCAGGCCCGTCTGTTTGCGGATCACTCCGATATCGATGCCTTTCTCATTTTCAGTGCCAACAACAATTGGCAGCTCAAGATCATGGCCCTCGCAATTGAGTTTTGCGACATCTACCATTTTTTACGTTTCCTGTTCCAGTTGGATCGAGCTTAGACAGTACCAGCAGTCACTAAGCCACTGGCGAATTAGAGAGTTTACCCTGTTTTTGATCATCGTGAAACGTGCCACCGTGAGGCCTGCCTATTTTGCCGACGACTGCGTTTTTTCGTTGATCTTCAAGGAAGTTCCGGCATTCACGGGGCCAAGTGTTGAAATTCTCCCGTTGGGCCAGCTGACAATCAGTGAGTCAATTTTTTTGGCCTCTCCCAATCCAATGTGAATTCGCTTGCTGTTTTGCGAGCTCAGGCCTTCCCCGCAACCCAGCTGAAAGATCCGGGTCTGTTCGCCGATTCGAACCGACACTTGAGCCCCAATGGCGTCCCGGGAACTGAAATCCGAATTCGAAGCGGCCAGCGTGTTGCCTCCAATCAACCGGATGTTGATAGCCCCACCGGTGGGGGTCGAGTCAGCTAGATTGTTTTTGAGTAACCGGAATCGCGGTTTTTGATTTGATATCAATCCGATGTCGATGGCATTGTCGTCGTTGAAATCCAGCAGCGCAAAACCCCGCCCATCGGAGCGAAAGTCGATTCCCGAAACCAGCGTTGCGTCGGTGAAGTTATTTTTCGCGCCAAGGAAAAGGCGATTCCGTTCGTTACCGCTAAACGAATTGGCAGAGATTTTTCCTTCGTCTTCGACCTTCACACCGACTTCGAAAAGGGAAAGCGAATCGCCGGGCCGCTGCCACGATTCGTCATCGTGGAGACTTTCACGAGTAGGATCCTCTCGCACGACCGTGCGCCACAAACAAGATCACAAATCTCGATTGCTGCGAACTTTTTTGGGAGCGGTAAAGAAACCGCTGGGGACGTACAGGTCCAATCTCTGATCGTTGTCGAAATCGGCAAACTGACCTCCAAAGGACCAGCCGACTTTGGCTACGCGTTGGGCGTCTTTATCTGCGCCGGCGATTTGGCGGAAAGTTCCTCCGTCATTTCGGTAGAGAAAATTGCCTTGGGATCCGCTGTCCGACCGAGGGTCAACTTTGCCAGCGGTTTGGATGATCCGACGACCGGCTTTGGAGTACATGTTGGAGACGTACAGATCGAGGTCACCGTCGTTGTCGAAATCGCCCCAGGATGACCCCATGCTAAAACTCATACCGGCATCGGCTGCGATTTTTTCGCCGACCGAAACAAAGACCGGCGCCGGTGATCCCGCAGTCGTGTCGTTCCGTAAAAATACGTCGGGAGAAAAGTCGTTGCTGAGATAGAGGTCCAGATCGCCGTCCTGATCCCAGTCAGCAGTCGTGCTCTGATACGTGTTGCGAAATTGCTGAAGTTCTTCACCGGCTTCGATCCGGCGCAGCCGCCCGTCGACATTCATCAACACCACGTTGGCCGGCCCGCCCCGATTCAGCCAAGGATGCTGTTTGGCGACGGTCAACAGACGCTGGCGATCCTGTGGGCGGATCAGGCTGTCGACCCACGTTAGATCCGCCAAGTTCTCACCCGTCACATAGGTCGACAGATAAACATCCAGTAGGCCATCGTTGTTGATGTCGAACACGGTGCCGCTGACCACAAAACGGACGAACTCCAATTCTTTGTCCATCGAAGCGTCCCGTCGAAAGCGGCCGTCGTCGTTAACAAAAAACATGCTTTGTCCGATCGATCGACCCACCAACAGGTCGGAGTCTCCGTCGTTATCGAAATCGGCGAACAGGGCGCAATGCGTTTGCCCGGGAACTTTCAATCCAATCGAATCGGTGACGTCGGTAAACTGGCCATCGTCGTTTCGCAGCATGATGCCGGGCAGAACTCGATCGGTTAAGAAAATGTCGTCATCGCCGTCGCCATCAAAATCGACCACGCTCACCGACGGGTATTGGCTACCGCCTTCCCAGTCATCGAAACAAGAGAACCCATCGTGGACGGGCCTCATAATGGTTTTGCTTTCGATCCGCTGGTTGAGCAATTCCTCTTGGGATGATCTTTGAACCGATTTGAGTGTCGCCGGATTGGAGATCGCTTGTTGGGTCACGTCTTCGAACAGCGGCTTGGTCGATTGCAGCATTGAAAAACTCGTTTGCTTCCACGAGTCGATGTACCAGACGCCGTTTGTTTTTCGCCAGCCAATGGTTTGAGTGGCTTTGATTCCTGAAGTCCAAGTCAGGACTCCAGTCGTCAAAGCCAATTTTCCGGTCAAGGAACTCAGTCGGCCTTCAAACAATGTTTCCATTTCGAAATATTGGTTGGCTTCTTTGAAGTTGCCGGATTCAATTCCAAACTGGGCGTCGGTGAAACGATGGGTTGCTCGCAGCGGAGCCCAGAGCTGGTCCAAAAAAGAGGCGTCGTCGATGGATGTTGAATCGCCGACCGGCCACGTGATCGGGTGGACGGCTAGGTGGGTTCGCGGGGAATAGACGGTCATCGCCATCTCTGGCGGTGTTTCGATGGGCGTGTACTGGACTTGATCGAGGAAGATCTTGTCGAGGTCCCGACGGTTGACCGGATCGCTCGCAGCCAAGTAATCGCCGATTTGCGAAATGAAGGGCTCTAGGTCCAGAATGCGTTGCTCGGAATCAACAAGCTGCGCGATGCGCTCTCGGTCGGAATCGGTTTTGACCGCGGTAGTGGCGGGCGGATTGGCGACGGTGTCATCGTCGGATTGGCAACCGGTTAACCCAAAGAACGCTGCCCAAACCAGTGCCGCTGAGATGAAACGATACAACAGACGGCGTCTTTCGTTCAGCGGGTGGCTTGAGTCGATGTGAAGCATTGGGATCACCGTCAGTCTTTGTAGACTTCCGTAATTTCGATGGCGATCTGTTTCAGGTCTTTCCGTGCCTCTTCTGGAAACAGGATTTCGGCATCGGGACCCAGCGAAAGAACTTTCGGGTAGATGTCACGAACGTGGGCTGCCGGTACGGTCAGCACAAAATGCGTGTCGGATTGCTGTTCCAGTTTCTGTTCGGGATGCCACGGTTCCTCGGTCGCCCAAACCGCGGCCTTTTCAGAAAGCCGGACTTTGTATTCCAGTGATTCTTCGTCGGTGCGGAAAATGGATTGGCTGGAACCGAAAAATTCGTCAACGTCCAAGTCTTCTGGTGGCTTGAACCACTCATCCAGCAACGTGGCTTTTTCAAAACGATCCAGCTTCCAGACTCGAATGCGCGATTGTTCGTCTTCGTCTTCGTGAGCGGCGGCCACGGTGTACAGGCTGGAACGAAACAGAATCACTTCTAACGGTTCGATCTTGCGGGTCTTCGCTTCCTTGCCTTCGGATTTGTAGATAACTTCCAGGATCCGGTGTTCCAAAATTCCTCGGTTGATGGTTTTGATAATGCCCTGCTTGCTTTCGTAGGACTTGATGGGCAAACCTTGAACCCGAAAGGTCTTTCGATATTTCTCGTAGTGACCTAAGACCGATTCTGGGACTTCTTCGCGGACCTTCTTCCAAAACGACTCGATGCCGCTGCCGAACTGCGTGCCCGTCAACGGCAGCATCAGTTCACGGCCCAGCGACAATGCGATCAGCTCTGTTGAGGAAAAGCTGATGTGGGTGGCGGTTTTGGCCATGGGGCCCATTTTCCAGATCTTGCCCCGCGGGGAATCGTGGGAGTCGACATCAAAACCGGCGGCTTGGAGGGCTTCGAGATCACGTCGCAGCGTCCGCGTGTGCAAGGATTGCAGACCCAGTTCCTCAGTCACGTCATCGTGCAGTTCTTGCAGCGTTTTGCCGAATCGCACCCGCTCAAGGATCTGAAGTACTTTATGCTGTCGAATCAGTTGTTCGTTTCGTGCCATCGGCCAAAGATTGATTCACCAATAGAAATGTGTCCGCGGTTCGGATAGCCTAACGGGTGTGCGATGTTTTGAAAACGAGCACTCCTACGCTGTAACTGTAAAAAAGCCCCCATCCTGTCTCATGGCTAAACCTCGATCTGCTGTCATCTGTCTTAGTGGCGGAATGGATTCAACTGCTCTATTGATGCGATTGCTGGCTGAGCGTCGTAAAGTTTATGGGCTGTGTTTCGATTATGGTCAAAAGCACCGGATCGAGCTGAAACGCTTGGAAGCCAATTTGGCGTACCTGCGAGAAAACGATATCGAATTTCAATGCGAGAAGTTCGACATTCAGAAAATTGGCGATCTGTTCCACTCCGCGTTGACGGATAGCAATTGGCAGGTCCCCAAGGGCCACTACGAGCAGGAGAACATGAAGCAGACGGTGGTGCCCAATCGCAACGCGATTTTTTCGTCGATTGCCTACGGTTACGCTCTGTCGATTGCGATTCAAAACGATAGCCATGTCGATTTCTGTTTAGGCGTTCATTCGGGAGATCATGCGGTCTATCCGGATTGTCGTCCTGAATTCTACGAAGCGATTTTTAAAGCGTTTTCGATCGGTAACTGGGATAGCGATCTGGTCCACTTGCATGTCCCCTACCTGAGCGGCGACAAGTACAGCATTTTGCAAGAAGCCAGTGGTACGATTGCTGAGCTTGGTTTGGATTTCGATACGATTTTTCGGAACACGTGCACCAGTTACCAACCCGATTCGACGGGCAAGTCACACGGCCTGACGGGATCGGATGTGGAGAGGATTCTGGCGTTTCATCGGTTCGGTCGACCGGATCCGGTGGAGTATGTGGATTCGTGGGAAGTCGTGGTTGAGAAGGCGCTGGCGCTTGAGTCGCAGCACCGTGCCGATTCCGATGATGATGAAGAGTCGTGACGAAAGTTCGTGGTGCTTGGCTTTTAGATTGAAACGAAGTTGCGGACGAATCGCCCCGCATTCCGGCTG
>CAZDZX010000250.1:4260-6434 GCA_964510005.1 uncultured Pirellulaceae bacterium | reverse complement strand
GTTTAAACTCACGGCCCCATTCGAGCCCAATGGTGATCAACCCGCAGCGATCGAAAGTCTGGTCTCCGGTCTAAACCGGGGGCAGAAGCATCAGGTATTGATGGGAGTCACCGGCTCTGGAAAGACTTTCACGATGGCAAACGTGATTCAGAAAATGAGTTTGCCGACGCTGGTCATCTCTCACAACAAGACCCTTGCCGCCCAACTGTACAGCGAGTTCAAGGAGTTTTTCCCCGACAATGCTGTGCACTACTTTGTCAGCTACTACGACTACTACCAACCCGAAGCTTACATCCCTCAGCGGGACATCTACATCGAAAAAGACGCGTCGATCAACGAAGACATCGATCGTCTTCGTCTGGCCACGACCAGTTCTTTGGTCAGCCGCAAAGACGTGATCATCATTGCCAGTGTTTCCAGCATCTACGGATTGGGATCCCCTGAAGACTACAAAACGATGATGGTCGCGATCAAAACCGGCGACACCATCAACCGCGACAAAATGCTGGGCAAGCTGATCGAAATTCAGTACCAGCGAAACGATGTTGCGTTCGAGCGATCTCGATTTCGCGTTCGCGGTGATAGCGTCGAAATTTGGCCGGGCTACGAAGAGTTCGCTTATCGGGTCGAATTTTGGGGTGACGAAGTCGAAAGGATCACCTGTATCAATCCCTTGACGGGCGAAACCATTCAACCCGAAAAACAAATCTACATCTATCCGGCCAAGCACTTTGTGACTTCCGAAACCCGGATTCAGGAAGCGGTCCGGCACATTCGTTTTGAGCTCAAGGAACGTCTGGAGTTTTTCCAGAGCGAAGGCAAATTGCTGGAAGCCCAGCGGCTCAACGCGCGGACGCGATTTGATCTAGAGATGCTGGAACAGGCCGGTCACTGCCCGGGCATCGAAAACTACAGCCGCCACATTGCCGGTCGCGAAGCCGGCGAGACTCCGGAAACGCTATACAACTTCTTCCCCGAAGATTTCTTGCTCTTTATCGACGAATCCCACGTCACGGTGTCTCAGGTCCGCGCCATGTACGCCGGCGACCAAAGCCGGAAAAACACTTTGATCGACCACGGTTTTCGCTTGCCCAGCGCCCGCGACAATCGCCCACTGCAATTTCAAGAATGGGAAGACCGGATCAAGCGCGTGGTTTACGTTTCCGCCACGCCCAACGACTACGAGCTAGAGAAAACTGAAGGCGAGGTCGTTGAACAGATCATTCGTCCGACGGGATTGCTGGATCCGATCGTTGAAGTCATGCCCGCCACCGGCCAGGTCAATCATCTGCTGGGCGAAGTCCGCGAACGCGTCGCCGCGGGAGACCGGGTCCTTGTCACGGCCCTGACGAAACGACTGGCCGAAGATCTCGCCACGTGGTTTTGCGAGCAGGGCGTTTCCACTCGCTGGCTGCACAGCGAGTTGGATGCTTTTGAGCGGGTGGAGCTGTTGCGGGACCTGAGAGCCGGCGAGTTTGATTGTTTGATCGGTGTGAACCTGCTGCGTGAAGGATTGGACCTGCCGGAAGTCTCGTTGGTTGCGATTCTGGACGCAGACAAGCAAGGCTTTTTGAGAAGCGAGACGTCATTGGTTCAAACGATTGGTCGTAGTGCCCGCAACGTGAATGCGAAAGTCATCCTCTACGGCGACAAGATGACTGAAGCGATGAAGAATGCAATTCAGGAAACGGCCCGTCGTCGCAAGATTCAACAAGCTCACAATAAAGCCCACGGGATTGTTCCCACGACGGTCAAAAAGAAAATCTCCGAAGGCATCCAACAAAACTTGCGGGAGCGGCGCGAGGCGACCGCGAAAGCCGCATCTGAAAACGTGACGTTGATCACCGAAGAGTACATCAACGACTTGCGGACCACGATGCTTGAGGCCGCCGAGGCCCTTGAGTTTGAAAAGGCGGGAAGTTTGCGTGACCAGATCTCTAAGCTTCAGCAAAACATTGGTCAACCGTTAGATAGCGTCGACATGTCCTCGACTCGTGGCAAGAAACGCGGACGGCGAAAAAAGACTTCAAAAGTTCCGCGGCCCAAACGTTCCTAGTACCGCCTTCAGGCGGAATGCGGGGTGACGCGTCTGCAAGTTCGATTTCGCATCGCTGTCTCTCTAAACCAGTCGTTTGCGAGCAACGCTTTACGCCAACGGCGTAAGACCAATAACC
>CAZDZX010000250.1:0-4160 GCA_964510005.1 uncultured Pirellulaceae bacterium | reverse complement strand
ACCAGATCACGGCAACCGCGATCACCGCGAAAGAGCGCTACCAAGCTCCTCAACCACCACCGGATCCGCTTCCATCGACAGAGCTTCCTGCAAGATCCTGTCGCATTCCATTTTAAACTGTGGCTCGCGAGCATGCTCTCCGATCGCCCACGCAGCGGCCCCGCGAACCAGCGGTTCCTCGTCGCGAATACCGATCTGAAGCGACTGCAAACCCTCGGGCGAAGGATGATTGCCCAACGCAATGGCGGCGTTTCGGAGAATCCCACGACGCTTGGGACGCCACAGCGGAGTCTTGCGAAAACGGGCTCGGAAGCCATCGTCATCCAACTGAAACAGCTCGTGCAAATCCAACGGCCTGAGTTCGGCCTTGGGCTCAAACACATCGTGCTGACCGATAGCCGCTTTGTTGTTCCACGGACATACGTCTTGGCAAATATCGCAACCCAGAATCCAATCCTGCAACTGACCGCGGTACTCGACCGGAATCGGCGAACGATGCTCGATCGTCAAATAGCTGATGCAGCGATTCGCATTGAGTACGCCGGGTTGCTCAAACGCATCGGTCGGACAGGCTTCGATGCAGGCTGTGCACGTGCCGCAGTGGGCCGTCTCAAACGGCAGGTCGTATTCCAATTCGGCATCGACCAACACCGCCGCGATCAAAAACCAGCTGCCCAATTTTGGATTGATCAGCATCGTATTTTTCGCGTGCCAGCCCATTCCGGCCAGTTGAGCAAACTCGCGCTCCAGTAGCGGAGCGGTGTCGATGACCCCCCGAATGGCGATCTCCGGTTCGGCGGCGCGGATGTTTTTGCAAAACTGTTTGAGGCGTTTGTGGACGTAGTCGTGATAGTCGACTTTTCCCCAAGCGTAGCGCGAGACGCGGCCTTTCCCCGGTTGTCGCGGCAGCGAGGCGTGCAGCGTGTGGTAACTGATGGCCAGCATGACCACGGAGCGAACTGCGGGCAGCACACCCGCCGGATGCTGGTAGGCCGTTCGGCGGGTCTCAAGGTAGTCCATTTCCCCGTGAAACTCTTTCTCCAGCCAGCCTTCAAATCGATCGAAACCGCGTGCATCGATCGCTTGGGCAATCCCAACGTGATCGAAGCCTAACACTTCGGCTTCCGATTTTATCGATTTTGTCAGTAATGACGGTTGCATGATGAGACGAGGTCGTAAAACTGGAAAATTACTTGCAAGCTGACAAAGTCCAAATACCTTGAATGTTGACTTTCGTCATCGCGGGCGTTCATTTTTTTCAACGCCGTGACCTTCAGCAAGCTTTGAGAGGATACATCATGAGAAGAATCGTCGCCGCTGCGATCGTTTGTACGTTCGCCGCTTTGTTTGGCACATCAGAAGCCAGCGCTCAACTTCAGTCGGGTTTTGGTTTTGGAACCGGGCTCATCCAGTCACGCGCCGCCTTTGGCGCAACAGGTATTCGTGGCCGTGGTGGTCGTCCGGGACTCCCGTACTTCGCCCAATTCCCACCTGTGTACTATAGCGGAATCGTCCGCCGACCTTACGGAATCAGCCCATTTGCTGCTCCAGCAGGAATTCGTCCTGTTGAGCTCGATGTGGCCCCTGTGAAAGTTGATCCTGTCACGATCGTGAACCCATACTTCAACGGACTGCAAAATGCAGATGTTGAAGAAGTTCCTGCTGTTCAGGGATCGGGTAACAAATCGGCTTCCGTTGTGAAAAATCCGTTTTTCAACAACGTGCCCGAATCAAGCGGAATCACACGTCAAGCTTCATTTGACGCCAACTAATTTGTTGGAACGTTTTGCGAGACAACTAAACCTGTTGCACGCTGATTTCAGAGTGCAGCAGGTTTTTTTATTGGGCCGAACCGAAAATTATTTACTGATCGAAACGAAACGGCTGCCGCTGAGGAGCGAAGCCACGAGCCGCTGAACCCTGCGACCCACTTCCTCGGGCCGCGGTGGTTGTGCTTCCTTGGTTAGGTGCAGATGATCCACTGCCCTGCCCCGCAGTGACAGGTGCCTTGGCAGCACTGCCATCGCCGATACTGGCTCGGTTCGTCCCCGAACCGCTGGTCGTGTACGAAGCTGGCTGAACCACTTGAGATGGCTCCGACGGCATGGTGCCACCGGCGAACTGCAAGTTTTTCGATTCGCTTCCGCGTCCACCACCGATCAGTTGATCACAGCGAGCCGTCCAACTGGCAATACTGTCACCCGCAGCATAGTTGACTTTGCCGTGAACGTTTCCAGCGGCGTCCAACACCAACACGGTCGGATAAGAGTCGATGGCGTAGCGCTGTTTGAGTCGTTCGTTCTGGGCTTTGATTTCGGGCGACTGAGTTTTATTTCTCGGGTAGTCCACCTCTAGCAAGACCACGTTGTTGCGAGCCCAAGCCTCGAAATCCGATTTCGAGAACACTTCCTTTTTGAGTTTAATGCACCATCCACACCAGTCGCTACCGGTGAAATCGGCCAAGATCGGCTTGCCGGTCTGGCGTGATTCCTGAGCTGCGGTCTCAAATGACTCGTGCCAAATGGTTAGTTGAGAACTGTTGGCCGCCACCGGCGTACCTGCTGCAGCCCTTGAGTTAAGCTCGGCTTGTGAGATCGGTGCTTGAGCACGCAGACCTCGGAGGGAGTTGTTGGCACATCCTGCTAAGATTCCCACGCTCAATGTTAGAGCTAAAAGACACCAATTATCAAAATTTCGGCTAATCATGCTTCGGGATCCATCACAATATTTTTCTCAATTCGAGCGGAATTTGCAGGTTCTGAATGCCACCAAGTGACCATTCCAACCGTATATTCCATCCATCTTTCCTATTCGGTAAAAAGAAGATGTCAGCTTGATTGAAACCATTGGAATTGAAAATTACGGTTCG
This sequence comes from uncultured Pirellulaceae bacterium, assembly GCA_964510005.1. Classification (GTDB taxonomy): domain Bacteria; phylum Planctomycetota; class Planctomycetia; order Pirellulales; family Pirellulaceae; genus Mariniblastus. The sequence continues at coordinate 1,291 of CAZDZX010000250.1, read as the reverse complement.
CCAAGTTACATTTTTTGCTGCTTTCCGTTGTTCAAAGGTACCTATCTTGAAATCCTCGCTAATCTCACCTGACGAATTTGACCTCGACACTGTCATTGTTGATCGGGAGGGCATCATGAAAGTGAATCCCCACCGTCACGAATTGATGCTGTTGGATGGCATCTGCCTGATCAACGAAAATCAAGCTGTCGGCTATGCCGACATTACGGAAGAAGATTTTTGGGTGCGAGGTCACTTCCCCGAACGGCCACTGATGCCCGGTGTGCTGATGTGTGAAGCGGCCGCCCAGTTGAGCGCCTACTTTGCCAAAACCACCGGCCTTGCCACCTCCGGCACCGTGGGGCTTGGCGGTTTAGATAAAGTTCGGTTTCGCGGACCGGTGGTTCCTGGCGATCGCTTGGTACTGATTCTGAAGAAAGGCCGTGTGCGAACCAACGTAATGTTCTCCGCCGATTTTCAGTGCTACGTTAAAGAGAATCTGGTCGTCGAAGGCGTGATCAAAGGCGTCGTGCTGCACTAAAGTTGTGACGCGACGCTGGAAACACTGGCTGAGGGCCGGGGCGCTGGCCCAATGACACTTGCTTTAGGCTAAACAAAGTCGCGGAGGAGTCGAAATGGTGCAGTACTCAACAACTAATCTTGTTTCTTTCTGTCTGATCGCATTTCTGCTGACAGCTCTTGTGTTTGAACGAAATCGGGCAACAAAATTCGAACAAGCGATTGATCGAATTCGCAGTCCCCTCGTCACTCGGATCCAGCAGATCGAAGCCGTCCTTCCACAGCAGGAGATTGCTGCGAAAAAAGCGAAGGAGAAACGTGAAGCCAAAAACAAAAAAATAAGATCCACTTTTCCTAAGGATGGTTTCAGCTTTAGCATGGATAGGCGCAGGCTTACATCTTCTTCAGCGGCTGAGCAGTGTCTTCACGATTCCCATCAAGAACTCGAAGAATTGAGAAACGAACTCAATCACTTTCTCAAAGAGTAAATCAAAACTCAACTTAAATGCGACGATCAATCACATAAGCCAAGTTTTTCGGTTACGGCCACCGAAACTCTCTCAATGCCAACAGGATTAGATCTAACCCCGTCGGCCGACACCAAAGGCCCGAAAGAGCGGCTCGCATATCTGGTCCGCCTGATGTGCCGCCCGCTGGGCTTGAAGATGGCTTTCCCGAAACCGTTGGCTTACGCCAGCGGCAATGGGTGTGCCGCCTGCTGGGCTAAAAACCACGGCTGATCGCTCGCCAGTTTAATCGATTTGTTCTAAAGTAAGTGCCATTCGGCTAGTGC
>CAZDZX010000249.1:0-6437 GCA_964510005.1 uncultured Pirellulaceae bacterium | reverse complement strand
CGATGGGGTCTGCGATGCCATCGATGTTGTGAGTCCCAATCAAATTCGCGTTGGCGTCCATGAACGCGGCAATGTTTTGGTCGCTGCATTGCTTTCCGATCGCGTCAGCCACGTCCAACGTGAAAAAATCGCTGGTATCCAAAAACCGGTCCACGGTCTCTAAATTGATATGGTCGGCGTCGACATAGTGAGGCTTGCTCCAGCCCAGTTTCTGACAGGCCGCATCGGCCGCTTCCCGGTTGGAATTGGGCTCCGATCCGATGGTCAAGTGCTCGCGGTTGGATTTATTCCAAACCGGGACAACGTCGAATCCCATTTCGTTGATTTTGACAAAGGCCGCCAGTTGAGCCGCTGCTTGATGAGCAAAACGGTCTCCGACTCCAAAAGTGAATTTTTCGATTCGACGCATCAGTTTCCTTTTCCTGTAAACAACAGGCGGTGAGCCTGTGGATTGTGGCGGGATCAAGCGGTACGATGCTTAATCGATACGGGATCTCGCTAACTTTGATTGGACAAACTGTGACCGCGATCCCAAAATGACGTTCAATTGTTATCCAGAATATGCCGGAGCTGCTCGTTGAAGGCCATCTCATTTCACGCTAAACAGACCATCAATGTAATCGATGTCGACGAACCGCAAGCCCCCCGTGAAGGCGAAGTTCTGGTGGGGATCCATCGTGTCGGCATTTGCGGTACCGATACGTCGGCGTGGTTGGGAAAATTCCCGTTCTTTCAGTTCCCGCGGATCCCCGGCCATGAGCTGGGCGGCGAAGTCCTCGAACTGGGCGCGGGCGTCACCAACTGCAACGTCGGCGATCGCGTCAGCGTCGAACCCTACATGACTAACCCCGCAAGCTATTCCAGCCAACGGGGAAAGACCAATTGCTGCAACGACATGTCGGTCATCGGCATCCATTCTAACGGAGGCATGTGCGAGCGAATCGTGATGCCCGCGGAAAAAATGCACGTCAACAACGCGCTGGCCTACGAGCAATTAGCGCTGGTGGAAACGCTGGCCATTGGCTGCCACGCGGTCAATCGAGCCCAGCCCAAATCCAGCGACAATGTTTTGATCGTGGGCGCCGGTCCGATCGGTTTGACCGTGCTGGAGTTTGCTCGCGTCCGCGGTTGTCGAATCATCATGATGGACATCAATCAGGATCGGTTGGATTTCTGTCGTGAGAAACTGGGCGTGGAACACACGATCGCCGTCCAAGCCGATGGCAGCCATAAAGCGCAACTGGAATCAATGACCGATGGCAACATGTGCGAAGTCGTGTTTGATGCCACGGGGCATCCCGGCAGCATGTCGGCGGCACCTGAGTTGGTATCCTTCGGTGGGACACTGGTGTTCGTGGGAGTCACCTCGGAACACGTCAGCATTCATCACCCGACCATGCATCGCCGCGAAATGACGTTGATGAGCAGTCGCAATGCGCTGTCGTCTGAATTTGGTGAAGTCATCGCGCTGATGGAATCGGGTAAGATTCAAACGGATCCATGGATCACCCATCGTTCGACGATGGAATCGCTTTCCGGTGATTTTCCGACGTTTCTGGATCCAGAGGCCGGTGTGCTCAAGGCGATGGTACACATTACGGACTAGACGAAGACATTTTTCAGATCTTCAACGATCGCCCACCGATTTCAACCGCGCAACCGCGTTCCAAACCACAATTTCAATGGAGTAACAAATGATTGTCGATTCGCACCATCATCTTTGGGATCGTTCCATGTCGCAGTTCGACCACTCGTGGCAGGACGATGACGCCATGCAGAAGATCTGCAAGACCTTTCTGCCGACCCATCTGGAGCCCTACATGAAGGCCAAAGGAATCGACAGGACGGTGTTTGTTCAGACGCAACACAATGTCGCCGAAAACGACTGGGTGCTGGGTTTGGCTGACAAACACGACTGGATTGCCGGGGTCGTTGGCTGGGTCGATTTGGCCTCCAAAGATTGTGAATCGCAAATCGAAAAATACAAAGCGAAAAGCAAGTTCGTCGGCGTCCGCCATCTCACCCAAGGCGAAAAGGATGACAATTTCATCGTTAGCGATCCGGTCCTCAAAGGATTAGGGCTGCTCGAGAAACACGACGTGGCGTTTGATTTGCTGTTTTTCGTGAAGCACCTCAAGCACGCTCAAACGGTCGCCAAAAAGTTCCCCAAGCTTCGCCTTGTGATCGACCACTTGGCCAAACCGGTGATCAAGAAGCAGGACATGAAAGTTTGGAAGGACGATTTGGTGGCCGCTGCGAAATTCCCCAATGTCTACTGCAAACTTTCGGGCATGGTGACCGAAGCCGATTGGGAGAACTGGAAGCCCGAGCACTTGAAACCCTACGTCGATGTGGCGTTGGAGAGTTTCGGGCCCGAGCGTTGCATGTTTGGCAGCGATTGGCCGGTTTGCGAATTGGCCGCGACCTATGAAGAGACTTTCGATGCCCTGACGCATTGCCTCGGCGGCCTCTCCGACGATGAAAAAGCCCATGTGTTGGGTCAAACAGCGATCAAGTTTTACAAGCTGAAAGTTTGATCGAGGCACCAGAGTTTCGATTCACCGGTCCAAAATGAGAGTCGATCTGGTTAACGGACTAACACGACATGCTGCTATATTCGGGCACGGGTCAAGTGTTTCTGTGTTTTCAGTCGAAGGACACACTGTCACTGGTTTATTCTCCCAGCACTTGGGCTTTGCACCTTAACCAGACGGTTTGGCGCATATACTGATAGTATTGGTTGAAGTGACTTTTTAATTAGGAGAGTTCCGTGAAACAGCTAGTCCTTTTGTTTGTTGCCGTCGCTTTGTTTTCCTTCGCCTCAGAATGTCAGGCCCAACGGTTTGGCCGCTTCCTTCGTGGTCGGACTGTTGTCCAACCGCGCCCTGTGGTCCAAGCACCTCGAGCGACCCAATTGGCCCGCCCGGTTACCGGATATAGCTCGAACTTGCATCGCAACTACACGATTCGCCGCGAGCAACAGAAATCAGCCGTCACCGGACTTCGCCCTCTTCCGCGCGGCAACGTGCTGTGGGCGCGATAGTCCAACACGGTTGTCCAACCCAACGATCGCCGCTTGAGAAAGCGCCTGATATCCAACGAACCATTGTTCCCAAATGGAAATTGAGCTCAAAAACGTCACCAAGACTTTCGGTCGTGGGCCGAAGCTAAAAGTCGCGGTCGACAACCTGTCATGGCAGGCAGGGGGTGGCGAGATTTTTGGATTGCTGGGTCCCAACGGCGCGGGCAAAACCACGATGATCCGCATGATGCTGGATATCTTTCGGCCGGACTCCGGAGAGATTTTGCTCGACGGTGATCCGCTGGCCAATCGCACGTTGGATTTTAAACGCCGGATCGGTTACCTCCCCGAAGAACGGGGGCTCTATCAAAAACGTAAAGTCATGGACGTGCTGCTCTACTTTGCGGCACTCAAAGGCTACCATCGCGCGGCGGCAAAGAAAAAAGCCATGGAACTGCTGGAGCGCTTTGAATTGGCCGACTGCGCCAACAAGAAGATCCATGATCTCTCCAAAGGCATGGGACAGAAAATCCAGATCGCGTCCTGCATCTTGCACGATCCCGATTTGGTCGTGCTGGACGAACCGTTCTCGGGCCTCGATCCGGTCAACACACGCTTGATTCGCGAGACCATTCTGGATCTCCGCAGTCAAGGCAAGTTGGTGTTTCTTTCAACCCATATGATGGCCGAAGTCGAAGCACTTTGTGATCGCATTTTCATGATCAACCAAGGGCAGCAAGTTTTATACGGTTCGCTGGACGAGATTCGCAAATCCTATACGACCTACCAAGTGCTGATGGATCAGGAAGCAGAAACCGAAGGGCTCGATACGATCGATTCGATTCAGCGAACCGCTCAAGGACAATGCATCTGCTTGAAGGAAGGCTTGAGCTTGCACGATCTAATGAACGAACTGGCTGCTCAAAAGCGAAAATTTCGCCGGTTTGAAGAGGCGCGGATGCCGATCGAAGACATCTTTGTGCAAGTCGTTGGAGCGCCTGCTGCAACCCAAGAGGTGGTCGCATGATTGGTACAATTGCGTGGCATGAGTTCTGGTTCACGGTGCGGAAAAAGTCCTACTATCTAGTAACCCTCGGTATGCCGCTGCTGGTCCTTGGGTACATCGGGATGATCGCGTTGGTGTTTGCCGCCACGCTGCCCGGCGAAATCGCGAAATTGGGCAAACCGACCGGTGTCGTGGATCATTCTGGAATACTGACCCGCGAGGGCGCTATTCTGGCCGACGCGAAACTCGGTGAAGAAACGGTGATCGAAACCGGCATAGCGATCGACTCCAGCCAGATCCCCGAAGAAATGATGGAAGAACTGCAGGCTCTGGAGTTCGTTAAGGAACGCAAGGTCATTCTTTTTGAAAGCGTTGAACAAGCCAAGCCGCTGATCGAAGACAAGAGCCTGCGCGGTGTGTTTGAGGTCCCCAAGGACTACATCGAATCCGGCCACATCAAGCTGTTCAACAAACGAAGCCAGTTGATAGGGGCAGGCAAGGGATCTCAATGGCTTTCGAAGCTGATCAGCAGTGAGATCTTAAAACAGACAGAATTGACCGATGCGGAAGTGAATCGGATTGGCAAGTCCGCCAATTCGACAGAGTTCGAAATCGGCGGTGAGGGCGAGTTCGAGAAAGTCGATCCGGTTTCAAAAGGGCTGTCCCTAGGAATTCCCTTAGCGGTGGCCGGACTGCTGGTGCTGGCGCTGATGATGAACGCCAGTATGTTGCTGGCTTCCATCGCAGAGGAAAAAGAAAACAAAGTCATGGAGGTGATTGTTTCTTCGGTGTCTGCGGATTCACTGCTGTCTGGAAAAGTGCTGGGTGTGGTGATGGCCGGACTTTTGCAGATCGCAATTTGGATGGCCATGGTTTCGATCATCCCCTGGGCCTTGATGACGATATTGAAAGAATACGTCGAATACGACATTAACATCGGGCAGCTGATGATCAGCGGCGTCTTTATGGTGGTCGGCTTCGTCTTCTATGGCTCTTTGCTGGCGGGCATGGGATCACTGGGTTCAACTTACAAAGATTGTCAGCAACTGTCGGCGGCGGTCATTTTGTGTGCCTGCGTGCCGATGGTATTGGCCACGGTCTTTATTGCGGATCCCAACGCACTGACTCCCCGAGTCTTGTCGTTCATTCCCTTGTTTTCACCCGTCGGGATGACGATGCGACTGGGCACGGGCGAGATTCCGATGTGGGAAGTTATTCTCTCGTTGGCCATTTTGATTGTTTCGACTTGGTTTGCGATCAAAATTTCGGCAAGGCTATTCCGCGCCGGCACGCTGATGCGGGGCAAGACGCCGGGGCCGCGGGAAATCTGGAAAGTGTTGACTCAACCTCAATAGTCCGAAAACGACATTGAATCTCGCACGCTGGCCAGACCAAACACGGGCTGACTTAGCCACGGATGAAACCCAGATCGACACAGACAAAGACGATCTTCGTCGCACAGACATCTGTGTGTGTTTTATCTGTGGCCAACAATTTCACTGCTGAAGTCTAAAATCTCCATAGGTGATGCAAAGCCGCAGTCCGTCAGCAAGCAAGCATCGACCTTTGGGGTTTGCTATACTCACTGGCAGTCGTAGCAAGTTGACTTCATTGAATACCCAAAAATTCCATGCGTGAACCCATTATTGAACCTGCCCTAATCAACATCAAAATGGGCGATTACGGTGTTGGCGGTGTCACCTGCATCAAAGATCCAACCATCGTACCGACGGTACAAAGGTACAAACGACAAGTCGCGTCTCGCATGTTTCCGCTAGGGAAAAAGGACATCGATCGCAAGTTGGCCGACGCCGAATATCGAGTCAGCCGAAAGCTGGACGGGGAATTTACCGTTTGTGTTTATCGCGATGGCCAACTGTTCAGCGTCAATCCGGGCGGAACCGTGCGGATGGGCATGCCATGGCAAGCCGAAGCTTTAGAGCTACTCGAGAAAGCCAAGGTCTCGTCCGCGATGATCGCTGGCGAGCTTCATAAAACGATCGAAGAAGATCGCCGCTGCCGCATCCACGACGTAGTCAGCGCCGCGCGACAGCCTAAATCCGCCGACGATTTAAATTCGCTTAACTTTGCCGTCTTTGACATCATCTCCATCGATGGCGAAGCGTTGGATCAAACTTACGAAGAGACGTGGAGTACGATCGAAACATGGTTTGCCGATGGCAAATCAATCCACCCCGTCGAGTCCACCAAAGTCAAAGGCCGTAAGCAGGTGGAGTCCCTGTTTGACGATTGGGTGGAAACCGAAAAAGCAGAGGGGATTGTTGTTCGCAGCGACGTCGCAGGCAATTTCAAAATCAAGCCATTGCATACGCTCGATGCGGTCGTGATTGGGTTCACCGAATCGACCGACGAACGCGCGGGCATGATGCACGATCTATTGTTGGGGGT
>CAZDZX010000248.1:0-6450 GCA_964510005.1 uncultured Pirellulaceae bacterium | reverse complement strand
TTGATCGCCAAGAACACGGCTCCGGTGATCGACTGAAGAGGTCGACTCATGATTGGGTCTCCATAAGAACTCCATCCGCCGACGCCCACTCCAGAATCCGAGGCCGCAGCTCGGCGATCAGAAAAGCAGATCCCGCGACACAAATCGCATCCTGTTTGCTGCCGGTTTGACATAAGTGATCCCAAGCGGCGACGGGTTCGTCAAACGTTTGCACCTGCGGCGCGGTGCCGCCCTGTTCGACGTGGCTGGCAATCAGCTGATTCACCGTGCCGGACAATTCTGAAACCGGTTTGCCGCGGGGGTTGTCTTGATAGCGAGTCAAAATCAATTCATCCGCGACAGGAATAATCGGCGCGATAATCTCTTCGGTCTGTTTGTCTCGAGTCGTTGCGATCAAGAAACGTTTGCGCAAATTCTTCTGCCCCGACAATTCGCCTTGAAACGTTTTCACCAAAGCACTCATCGAGGCACCGTTATGAGCAATGTCTAAAACGACAAATGGCTGACGGCTGACGATTTCCGTTCGACCCGGCAGCCGCGCCTGCTTCAGTCCGCTGCGAACACTGTCTACGCCAGTCTTCCAACCTTGTTCAAGCAAAATCTGGCTGACGGTGGACGCGATCGCAGCATTGATCTGTTGATGAGCACCCGGCATGGCGGTCGTCAAGTTGTCAAATACAAACTCGCTCTTGGAGACGCCGTGGCATTTGAATTCACCAGCCGTGTCACCATCGGCGACAAAAAAGTCTCGATCCAATTGGTACAGTCTCGATCCGCGCTCCTTCGCGACTCGCGAAATGACTTCGATGGCATCGGGATGCAACGCGGCGCTAACGACTGGAACGCCGGGCTTGATGATGCCGGCTTTCTCAAAAGCAATCTTGTCGATCGAATCCCCGAGCAGTCGCGTGTGGTCCAAGCTAATGTTGGTGATCACACAGACTGTGGGCTGGCAGACGTTGGTCGAATCCAGCCTTCCGCCCAGCCCGACTTCGAGGACGACGGCGTCGCATTGTTGATCGGCAAAGAACTGGAATCCTGCGGCGGTAATGATTTCGAAAAACGTCAGCCCTTTTTCGTTCCGCTCTGAGAACTCAGCATCCAAACGTTCGATGGCGGGCTCAATTCGGTCCAATACCTTAGAAAATTGACCGTCCTCGATCAGGCGACCGTCGACGGAGATCCGTTGGTTGATCCGCTCCAAATGCGGCGAGGAGTAGATTCCGGTGCGGTAGCCCGCGTGGCTGAGGATTTCCCCGACCATTTTGGAGACCGAGCCCTTGCCCTTGGTACCGGCGATATGGATCACTGGAGCCGCCAAATGCGGGTGCTCCAGCAAATGCATTAAATCCAGCATCGTCTGCAGCTTAAAATTACGAGGGCCCACATCGGTTTGCCGTTCGTAATTTACGCGTTGTAGCAGCCGGGAAATCTGGCGTGTCAGTCGTTTCGAATCGTGAAAAGTCATTGCCCAATTATACCGAGGGCGCCGTTTAGATCGACGGCTCAAAAGGATGAAGTTTTTTGGCGAACCGCCAAGGCCCTCCGACCGTAGCGAAAGCTGGGAAATCCAGTAAACTTTGTGTGGTCGTGGACGGGTTTCCCAGCCTTATCGTGGTTGGCCAGGAAATCCTGTTTACAATAGCCACAATTCTATGTCCCTCCGTCACTTTCGATCTTCCAAAGCCCATGGCGACTGAAACTTCTCCCGGCAACCCGGCGGCCCAGAAACCGTCCAAACTGGAGCAGACGAACCCGGATTATGATCCGAATATCGTCATTGAAACCCAGAACCTGACCAAAATCTACCGGGACTTTTGGGGGCGGCAAAAAGTCCGAGCCCTCAATGCCCTAGATCTGGAAATTCGCAAAGGCGAGATTTTCGGCCTGCTGGGCCCTAATGGTTCCGGAAAATCGACCACGATCAAGCTGTTGCTGGGATTGTTGTTTCCCACCAGCGGCCGGGCGATGGTGTTTGGCAAAAATGCCACCGAAGTCACCAAGAACGAGCGAATTGGATACCTCCCCGAAGAATCTTATTTGTACAAATTTTTGACCGCCGAAGAGACACTTGATTTCTACGGTCGCTTGTTTGACATGCCCGCTGACGTTCGCAAAGAACGCGTTCAGAGCTTGATCAAGCAAGTCGGTCTATCGCATGCCAAACGTCGGCAGCTTCGCGAATACTCCAAAGGGATGACGCGTCGGATCGGTTTGGCTCAAGCGTTGATCAATGATCCCGAATTGGTATTGCTCGACGAACCGACATCGGGCTTGGATCCGCTGGGAACCCGCGAGATGAAGGACATGATTCTGCGATTGCGGGATCAAGGCAAAACCGTGGTGATGTGTTCTCACTTGTTGGGTGACGTTCAGGACGTCTGCGATCGGATTGCGATTCTTTACAAAGGCGACTTGAAAGAACTTGGTCGCGTCGACAGCTTGTTGCAAGTCACCGAAGAGACACAGATCCGAGCCAAGAATCTTCCTGCCGAAGCGCAGCAGGAGATCCTTGACGTGATCAAAAAACATGGCGGCAGCGAGGCTTCGGTTGAGAATCCGACATCGACCCTCGAAGAGCTGTTCCTCAACATTGTTCGTGAAAGCGAGGAGCGACCGGGGCGACGAGCTTCCAAACCTTAGTATTGGAGTTCAACGCTTTTCAGTTGACTGAGTTTGGCCCGAAGTATCCGGGTATCAAAACAACCCGAACTGGTTCTACCGTACAATGATTCTCGAAAACTTTCCAAAATTCACCGAATGGTTCCTGCCGGGAATGGGCCTTTTCCTTGGCATCATTTTCGTCGCGATTTTGCTGGGCCTGTTTTTCGGCTATGTCGTCGCGTCGTTCCGGCATGGGCCTTTTGAAGCCTTCTACGTCGTGGCTCAAGTCGTCGCTGAAGCCGTTCCTGATTTCCTGCAGACATCTCCACGTCGCATCTATGCGATTGCGAGGCTGGCGGCCAAGGAAGCCCTTCGCCGAAAAGTCATCGTCGTTGCGTTCCTGATTTTTGTATTGCTGTTGCTGTTTGGCCAATGGTTCATGAATGGCAACACTGACAAACCTGAAGAACGCTTTATCAGCACCGTGATGTTTGGGACCCAGCTGTTGACATTGCTGACCATGATGCTGGTCAGTGCGTTCAGCCTCCCTGAAGACATTCGATTCAAAACGATCTATACCGTTGTGACCAAACCGGTGCGTGCCACCGAAGTGATCCTTGGACGGATCATTGGTTTTGGTTTCCTGGGCACCGTCCTGCTGTCCTTGATGGCTCTGATCAGTTTCTTTTTCGTATCGCGAAACCTCAAGCACACGCATCGCATTGTGGGAGACTCTCAGACGATTGCTTCGTTGACGGCTGTCGATCCCAACGAAAAAATCTCTGCAATTACCGGCAAACGCCTTTCTGAAAATGCGGTCATGGAAGGCCAAACCGAAATCATTTCTGGACACAGCCATCAACTGGAAGTTCTTGAGCGAGTCGCCGAAGGCCCTGACGACCCCGTTTTGCAGGGGAAAGACATCGTCAAAGTTGAGCAACGAGGCGGCCAGACGTTTTACCAGCAATTGATTTGCAACGCCTTCGGCGGGCACTCTCACGAAGTCACGGTTACCGGAACCGGCCCCGATGCAAAAATCACGCTGGGCCCCGCGGTTGGTTACTTTCGCGCCCGGGTTCCTGTCTATGCCAACAATTTGACGTTCCTTGATCGGGATGGCAAAAGGACCAACAAAGGGATCAGTGTTGGTAAAGAAAGCACTTATCGAGGCTTCATTGACGGAGGCAATCCATCCAAAGGAGCGTCTCTCGCGCGAGCGATATTTGAATACCACGACATTCGGGAGAGCCGGTTTGGCAACCCAGACAAAGTCCCGTTGGAATTGCAGTTAGGCGTTTTTCGAACTTACAAAGCCAATATCGAACGGCAAGTCACCGCGGGGCTCCAGTTCGAAAGCGTGCCCGACAACGAGAATGAGAATCGATTTGTCTCCAACATGAAGAGTTTTGAGACTCAGGAGTACCAAATTCAGGTTCGCCCTGTGAATCGAAAAGTCATCGGTCGCATCCTCGCTCCCGATGGATCACTGGTCGAGGAAGGTGAATACGATTTGTACAACGATTTCGCGGCCAATGGAAAGCTGCGAATCAAGCTGGCTTGCTTGGACCGGAATCAGTATCTCGGTTGCGCCCGTGCGGATATTTATTTCCGAGCCAGTGACGAGATCTACACTTGGAATTTCGTCAAAGGGTACATCGGCATCTGGTGCCAGATGATGATCATTATCGCCATGTCGGTCGCGTTCAGTACTTTCTTGAGCTCGCCGATCGTCATGCTGGGCGTGATCATGATGATGGTCGTCGGTTTTTACACTCCGTTTATTCGTGCACTTAAAACAGAGGCGTGGGATGCAGGCGGACCGATTGAATCGTTTTATCGATTGGTGACCCAATCCAACATGAGAACGGAACTGGAAAGGGGATGGGTGCGAACGCTGATCGAAGCCATCGACAATTTCATGAATCAGAGGCTGAGTGACCTAACCTATCTGGCACCGAACTTCAGTAACCTTGATTTTTCTAAATTCCTGACACACGGCTATGCCATCGATACTCAGCGAATGATTGTGGCGGTTGCCATTACGCTGGCCTTCTGTATCGGTTTAACGTTACTGGGATACTTCTCGCTCAAAACACGGGAGATCGCAAAGTGAAAGAAGCTTCAAAACCCTTCATTCGAAAGATCATTTATTTGGTCATCATGGCAGTGCTGCTGCTGCCGCTAAACATGCTGGCTCGACCTACGGGGCAGGGCACCGAAACCGGAGGAACGCTGGCCAAGCTGCGCGAGGATTACCAGCTATCCCAATCCAGCATTTCGGAAATCGACCCGGCCAGTCAGGCCATGAAGCTCGCCTCGTTGGGACTGCGTGGAGTCGCGGTGAACATTCTTTGGCTGCAGGCTCAGGAGCACAAAAAGAATGAAGACTACGACAAAATGGCTCAAACGCTGCAGATGCTGACCAAAATCCAACCGAACTTTATCAAAGTCTGGGAGTATCAAGGGCACAATCTTGCGTTCAATGTATCGATGGAATTCGATGACTACGAGTATCGCTACGAGTGGGTCAAAAAAGGAATCTCCTTCCTCAAAGAAGGCATCCCCTACAACAAAACGGATCACCGGATCACCGACAATCTTGGCTTTTTCACAGGAACCAAGTTTGGCAAATCGGATGAGAAATTCTCCTTCCGACGCCTGTTTCGCAAGGACGAGGGTTTTCATGAAGACTTGTCGCAATACGTTGCTCCCGAATCCTACAACAAAAACGTGTACGGCCCGGACAGCTACGCGCTGGCGTGGGAATGGTATGACCTGTCCAAAACAACCAAAGAACAGTACGGACGCTATCGAAGCGATTTGATGTTTGGCATGTTTCGCCCGTCTCAAACCCGCCAGCAGGCCGACATGCTTTCGCAAGAATTTCGCCCCGACGAAGTCACCCAAGAGATCTGGGGGAAAGCGGGAGTGGAATGGAAGGAGTACGGCAACTCCGAGATCCGAACCAGCACTGGCGTTATTTTCACGCTCGAGAAACTTGCCCAGTACGAAAAACGCTTGGCTGATTTGAGATTAGAGCTCGACGAAATCGTGCCCGGCGCTCGCCAGAAAGCCATCGCGGATGCATGGTATCAGCAAGGCAATGATCCCGAAACGTCGGTGATTCTCGATGTGCCGCTGGATGAACTGGATGACGCACAACAAAATCGAGTCACCGCTTTTTATAATTTCATCAACAGCCCCAGTCGCGATTTTGACCTACGAACCGTGGCGTCGGCTGCCAGCGAGGAAAAGAGCTTGGAGGCGAAACGGATCGCCAATAAAATCCGACAAGTCCTGCAACAGATCACCGCGATCTCCCGCGATGGTGGTGTGGTCAATTATTCGTTCTGGAAAAGCCGCTGTGCTGCCGAGTCGGCCGACACGCTGGTGCGGGCTCGTCAAGCGATGTTTGACGCGAAAGAGATGAAGAAGAAATCGATCTACCAAGACGAATACGTTCTCGATTTCCGGTCCGGCGAAAAGATCTTGCAACGAAAAGGCGCCGACTCACTGTTCATCGAAGCCTTCGAGCGATGGAACGAAGTGCTTGAAGAGCATCCGGAAATGCTCGACTCGCCTCTGGCAGATGATCTGTTTGACGATGTCAAAGCCTATCTCGAAATGATCCGGATCTCCAACCGCGACTATCCTGAGGACTTTCCGCTACAGAAATTCATCGATTCGCAATCCAAGACCGGAGATCTTGACGGTTTGCCAACTTCCGAAGATCTCGCCGCCAACCGACAGGATGCCGAGGATGAGGAAGAGCTGAAATCCGAAGAGGAAGATGACTCCGAATCCAGTGAAGAGTTGAAAGAAGCTGAGATGGAAAAGGCCGAGATG
>CAZDZX010000247.1:1212-6495 GCA_964510005.1 uncultured Pirellulaceae bacterium | reverse complement strand
TGGCGATCGTTTGGATGCGTTGCTGTTCCAAACGCTCGACGGCCTCGGGAGCAGGTTGTTGCGAGCGAGCGATCGCGGGCGACAACAGTAAAGCGGCAATGCAGAGCATCAGACGACAAACAGCGCGGCCGGAAATTGAAAACATCATCGCAAGTTCACCTATCGATGCAATTTTGTGTCGACAATGTGTAGAACGTCGCCGATGCTGCGGCGGTCTTCGTAGTCGATCAGGATGACGACCCGTTTGGCGAGCGAATCGCCGGTTTGCAGATCCACGTCAAAGTCGATCGACTGTTCCATCTCCGATGCGGTCAGGACTTGGTTGAAGCGGGTTTGGCCTTCGACTTGAATGACAAATCGGACTTTCCCGGAGGTGTTCGCGTCGGGGTCGAATCCTATCTGGCCGGTCAGTTGACGGTAGCGACCCGCCAGCGGAAACGCGATCTTGCCGCCGCCTTTGATGGCGATACCATGATCAAATTCTCTGCGAACGGGTTGTTGGCTGGGATCGGATCCGGTCGCTACAACGGACAAGGGGCGATTCATAAAAGACTTGTTCAGTCTCGCCACCGAAAAGCGACGCAGGCTGCCAGCAATGCGTGGGCTGGCGAGCAGTGGTTCCCAGTCATTGGTGGTGGGATCAAGATCCGAAAGCCACTGAAAGCGGGCTGAACCAAAGTCGATGTGTCGGACGAAATCGCGATCCAACGTAAGTTTCAATCCGCCGACGGAGGTGATGGCGAATTGATCATCACCAAAAGCGATATTGCGAAATTCGATCTCGGACCCTCCCGCGAGGCCGACGGTGCCGACCGCCCTCGCCTCAACAGCGCCCAAGCGATTGTAGAAGATCAGTGAAGTGATCCGGTTTCGTTTAACCTCTGCCGTTTGGTCGCCAACGGTAAAGGAAACTGTTTTTTCGGTGACATCGCCCAGTACTCCATCGATGGTCGAAAGCTTGTCGTCCTTGAGCACCACCAGGGCGTCGGCGGTTCGCTTTTGGGAGACTAATGCCTTCAGTTCGGAATCAATGGACGGTTCCAGCTGTTTGAATTTGAGGTAGTCAACTTGCCTTGATTTGAGTTCGGTCTCGACTCCACAAGCGAGCTGCAGGCGGATGCTTCCTTTCACGCAGACAAACGATTGGGCTTGCAGTCGCGATCCATCCAGCAACCGTAGCTCCATGGCAACTGCGGGAGAGTCCGGTTGGGAGTCAATAAACACGAGTTTCGAAATCGATTCGAGGGACCGTGTTTGTTGTTGGTCTGCGGTTTCAATCACGATGGAGTTGTCGTCCATCGACAGAAATTTTGCCGACGATTGGGTTCCATCAGTAAAACTGATCTGTGGAAAGAGCTCTTCCTGTTGAGCCTGCAAAATACTGCCACGGCTAAGCATCGCCGCCAAGAAAACGAAGATGCCCGCCAGCATGGAAAGCCGATCAGGTTTCGGCAGGTTGTGGAACGATCGAACGATCATGGCTGCTTGTCATTTTCCTGAGCCAATTTGCGGAAGTACTCTTCGATCACCGAACGATAATGGGGCGGTAAATCCCGAGCCATCTCTGTCAGTGCGGCTTCGCGTTGGGTTGGGTTCAAGTCGCCCCAGTTGCCGCCGTCGTTCTGTTGCTTGCTTTGAACTTTGCCGTCTCCTTTGCCGGTCATCCGCTGCGGTTGGTTGAGGGGAGTGGTGGCCGGGCCGCGTGGGGCCTGAGCGGCTGAGGCAGACTGCTGTTGTTGCTTTTCCAGATCCTCAATCAGTTTGTCTAGCTTTTGAATGACTTCGGCTTCTTGGTCGCGAACTTTTTTTCCGCTGCGATGCAGCGCCGTGCGGCGTCCGGCATCTTTCATGAGCCGCGAAATCTCATCCAGCGAATCCTTTTTGAGTTGCTTGAGGTCGGCCAGCATCATCTTCGACAACACGGCGTACCGTCGCGGTAAACGATCTTCATTCTCTAACAGCAGCGAAAGCGTCTGGATGCACTCGTCAGACCGCAGCAGTTGATGCTGCATCAGACCTCGATGGTAAAGCAACGTTACTGGATCGAGGGTCTTGTCCATCTCGATCTGATCCAACTGCGCCAATGATTCATCGTAAAGCTTTTGACGGGCCAGCCAACGTCCGTACAGCAAACGCACATGGTCTTTGACGAAGGGCGCGGTCGATTCATTCTCCAGCACAGAAGAGATCGCCAGCGGTTGGGGGGGCTCGCCGACAGACTGCAGCTTTTTGAGAAGTTCTTCGCGGACGCGTTCCACATTGGGATCGACAACCGACAGGGCGTCGACGATCCCATCAAGCGGTTCGGGAGAGTCAACGGGATTCTCTTGCAGCCACTTCCTGACTCGATCGGCGATTTCTCGGTCGACTTGGGTGTCGACGATCCACTCTTCAAAAGCCGCAGATATTTTCTCTGCATCGGCAGGCTGCCATGTGGCTTTCTTTGAGATCCTCTCCTGCGAAAACAGCGGTACGCTGAATAGGAGCATCAGGCCAAAGGCTGAAAACGGAAGCGTGAATCGGAGGTATCCTTGCATAACGCTGAATTATACCCTCTTTTCGTGGAAAAGCTTAGTCCTCTCTCTGATCGGCATGATTTCAGATTCACCCTTAAAATCAAATTGGCGACCAAGCCACGCGGCGCCGCGGTCGGTATATGTGCATATTCCCTTCTGTCGGCACCGCTGTGGATACTGCAATTTTTCGTTGATGGCGGGGCGCGAAGACCGGATCGACGCGTTTTTGGATGCGTTGGAGTTGTCGATTCAAGCCATGGATGGACAGCACACCATCGACACTCTGTTTTTGGGTGGAGGGACTCCCAGTTTTTTGGACGCGGCACAGTTGGCCCGTTTGGGAGAAATTCTGTTCGCCAAATTTCGTCTCAGCGAGGCCGCTGAATTTACCGCTGAATGCAATCCCTCGGATATCAACCCAGACCGAATTCGCGGGTTCCAAGAATTAGGGGTCAATCGGATCAGCCTCGGGGTGCAATCTTTTTCGCAATCCAAACTGACGGTGTTGGAGCGGGATCATTCGCCGCGGCAGGCCGTTGAGGCATTTGAGCTGTCGATGAAAGCCATCGGAAATGTTTCCATGGATTTGATCTTTGCGGCCCCTGATGAATCGGTTGCGGATTGGACCCGAGACCTCGCGACGGCCCTTGAGCTTTCCCCGACCCACCTTTCGACTTATGAACTGACGTGGGAAAAGGGAACGCAGTTTTGGAATCGGCTCAGCAAGGGCCATCTCGTCGAAGCCAGTGAATTGATCCGTGAGCAGATGTACACCCACGCGATCGAAGCCTGTCGCCGGGCGGGTCTAAACCAGTACGAGGTCTCCAGTTTCGCCGTCGCAGGCAAGCGATGCCAACACAATCTTGCTTACTGGTTGGGGAATCCTTGGTTCGCCTTCGGGCCATCGGCGGCCAGTTACATCGACAACGTGCGGACGACAATGCATCCCAGTCCCACAACTTGGATCAAAAGAACCATAGCTGGCGAATCGGCGGTCTACCAATCCGAGCGTTTGACCCCAACTCAGGCCGCACTTGAGCGACTGGTGTTTGGGATCCGCATGGTCGATGGCGTGGATGTGACGGTTTTGACGGAGGTTTCGGGAGTGGACATCACATCGAAGACCTCTGAATTGATCAGCGAATTCCAGCAGGCGGGTCTGATGGAATCGTCTCAGGGGATGGTGCGATTGACCCCCCAAGGCCGCTTGCTGGCCGATGGGATCTCCGAAAAGCTGCTGGGGCTGCAATAAAGCGTCGTATATTGCTCGGCCTTTCGGTCGCAATCTCGCGAGAAAGTGAGCTGAAAACCGGCAACTGAGAGCTGATGGCCTTTCAAAAATAGGGGTAATTGGCGTAAGATGTGGGGCTGACAATACAGTCATCCTCATCAGGGCTGAAACAGCCCACGGAGAAGAAGTGAGCAATATCGAAGACTTTTTCGGTGGCAAACCAAAACGTAAAGTCGCACCTGTGAATCTGGATTTTGACTTGGAAGACGACGACGATCTTCCGGGCATGAAAGCGAAAGACAACGACGCCGGTGAAACGGACTCGGCGGACGCTAGTGAATCCGGCGACTCGTCCAAAGAAGCATCAGGCAAATCTGGAAATTGGGATTTTCTGAGCAACGTATTTGGCGGAAAGAAGAAAGGCAAAAAGGGTTCCGAATCGATCTCTGATGCAGACGGAATCGAATCGCAAAGCGCGACAGCCACAGGTTCCGCGAAAACTGAATCATCTGAATCCGGGGCCAAATCTGGCCGCGGCGGTCGTCCTGAAAAGGAAGCGATTGGCGATCCCTCTGATGCACTGCAGCAGGTGGAGAATGCGTCGGTGGAAGACAAAGCCAGTCTGCTGACGAAGATTTTTAGCTTTGGAGACGACGACAAAGAGGATGCTGGCTCTGAAGCGGAAAACGCTCAGGCTCAGGAAGCCGCAGCGGTTGCAGAATCGCGAACCGTCGAAAAAAAGGCCAGAAACGTCAGCCCCTCATCGGAAGACGATTCCGAGGAGCGGCCTCGACGTCGTCGCCGACGTAAACCCAAAACATCAACACAAGAGACCAAGTCTGAAATGGAATCAGAACAAGAAGGTGATTCGGACGACAGTTTCGTCGAATTTGAAGTCGAAGATCTCGACGGTTCAAGAGACGACGCTCCGGGAGGTCGTTCGCGTGGACGCAAGCGACGCCGATCAAGATCGGCTCCGTCGAATCGCTCATCGTTTGCCGATGATCAAGATCAGGACGTAGAGAGCCGCGACTTTGACGAACACGAAGAGCTCGATCCTCGGGATATCGATCCACGCGATGGTGGTACCGACGAAGAGGGCGGCCGAAGTCGTAAACGCGGTGGCCGTGGCGGATCTCGCAGCGGCGGTCGTGGTCGCGGAGGATCACGCAATGAGTCTCGCGGCGGACGCAGTGAATCATCATCTCGTGGTGGTCGCGGCGGATCGCGAGACGATTCTCGTGGTGATCGTGAAGAATCATCATCCCGCGGTCGTGGCAGATCTCGCAACGAATCCCGTGGTGATCGTGAAGAAGTATCATCCCGCGGTGGTCGGGGCGGATCCCGTGGTGGCCGTGATGAATCCCGCGGTGGCCGTGATGAATCCCGCGGTGATCGTGGCGGATCGCGTGATGACTCTCGCAGTCGAAGCCGCGGGCGCGGTAGAGATCGGGATCGCGATGACGAACAGGTCGCCGTTGAAGCCGATTCCTCGCGGGGTCGTCGAGATCGCAATGACCGGGATCGCAATGACCG
>CAZDZX010000247.1:0-1112 GCA_964510005.1 uncultured Pirellulaceae bacterium | reverse complement strand
GATCGCAATGACCGGGATCGCAATGACCGAGATCGTGACGAGAAACCTCGTCGCAGTCGTGGACGTGGTCGTGGGCGTGACCGCGATGATGATGGCATCGATTCCGAAGACGGTTCACAGTCCCGAGATCGCGGACGCCGTCGTCAGCATAAAGGAATTCCTACTTGGAAGGATGCGATCACGGGCCTAATCGAAGCCAACATCAAGTTGCACGGTCGAGGCGGAGGTTCTCGTTCGCGTGGCGGCGGTGGAGATCGTGGTTCTCGCGGCGGTCGTTCTCGTCGTGGCGGACGCGGTGGAAGCGGCGGCGGTGGACGAGGTCGTGGTGGCAACAACGATCGTTAACTGCCTGTGATTTCTCGATGATCGCGATGAGTTGATCGCTTAGAGATTTCTGCAGAATTTGATTTATTCAGTCGCCTTTCGTTTCGCAACGAAAGGCGACTTTTTTGTTGCGCTGTAGTAATGCTGTAGTGCTGCGTTTGATTGTGAGCGTTCGGGGAACTACACTTTGACATTGATCTTAGATTTAGAATTTCTTTTGAAATTTTAAATTGGAGCAAATAGAAGATGAGCGCATCGCGTGACGCCGAGAAAGAAGCTTTCTGGCGAATGGTGGTTCAAGAGCAGCAGAAATCGGATCTTTCGATCCGAGATTTTTGCCGTACCGAAGGCCTTACTGAATCCCTTTTCTATGCTTGGAGACGGGAACTGCGGCACCGAGATCAAGAAGGAAAAGACGTCCTGTTGATGATCTTCTGGCTGATGCAAAAAACAACAAAGAGGCTTCCCGCACCGCCCCACTTTATTTCGTCCGAATTCTTGAAGATTTGCCTGCCTCCACAAATCCGGAATCTCCTTCGCTGACGATCGAATCGCCAAGCGGCTTTCAGATTCACCTGTTGCAATCGGCTTGCCTTGAAACGCTGGTACTTGCACTTAATGCGATCCGCCAATCCGAAACGCTGGAGGCGCAGTCACGATGCTGAGTCTCAACACAAACACGAAGATCTTTTTCTCGGTCACTCCGGCAGATATGCGAAAAGGATTCAATGGTGCCTTTCGCCGTGAACGCCAAGAGCACTCGGGATCGGTTAACATCAATCTAAATT
>CAZDZX010000246.1:0-6617 GCA_964510005.1 uncultured Pirellulaceae bacterium | reverse complement strand
CCCGGAAGAAAATAACCCGAAGGACGACAACACGCCGACGGAAGATTTTCCCGGCTCGGAATCCGATAGCTCTCTCGCCGACAAAATGCCCAAAATCATCCGATTTGACCAGCTGGCCCGCTGTGGCGACGAAATCTGGATCGAGTGCAACGGCCAGATCTATCGGTTGCGTCGAACCCGCCAGAATAAGTTGATACTGACGAAGTAGCTCTCTTTGGGGGCGTCGGTTGTGCTCTGTTCGTTGTACGCCTAATGGCGGTACTACGAACATTTCTAAATCGGAGCCGGCAAATCTCGTTTCGCAAACGTTCGGCAGCCCCACCAGTAAAAACCGATCCCCAATAGCAGCAACACTAAATTGTTGACCAACGGTCCCGGCAGTGTCTCGCCCTTAGAGCTGACTTGAATTAAGGAAAAAATGGCCCACGTGTTTTCCGTGGTCAATTGGATACTGCTGGCAGGCGAATAGAAACCGAAAATCGTCAGGTGACGCATCCAAGCGAAGCCCTCCGACGCCAACGCGATGATCTTCATGCCTGCTTGCACAAAGTAAAACGCTGAAACGACTCCGAGCGTCCGCCAGCGAAATCGATCCCACGAACTGCACCACGCCGAAAAACCGCCCAGAAAAATCCCCAGCGTCAACAGATTGACCACCCCGGGAAAATAGATCAGTGGATTGACCCGATCCGACATTTCAATCGTGGTGACTTCGGGCTCCAGAAACGTGAGTGGGATGTTCCACATCACCGGATAAAAAGTTTCATCCACGCTGGTGGTCCAGATACCAATCGCCATCCACAACCATGCCGTGGCAACCAGTCCGATCAAACCAACGATCGTCCAAAACGCATGAGTCCAGTAGATCCGGTTTCGGCTGATCGGTTGAGCACATAGCGTTTCCATCGTACCGCGAGAGAGTTCTCCGCTGACGACATCCGATCCGCGGACGATCATCCAGCCACTGACCAGCATCAGCAACATCGGTTCGTCCAGCGTCAAAGCCGTTCGGCCCAGATAGGAAACCAGCCAATCAAAGTCGACGGTCGCAAATTTCCTCCAGTCTTTAGGGAGCAAATCCACGATCTGTCGAAACTGGGACGTGTCAAATTCACCCACGACGTGGACCCTGACCCAGCAGAAAATTGCGACCCCAACCACTAACGCGATCAGCAGCAGCCACGATTCACTAAAGTACTTTTGACGAAGCGCTTTCTGGGTCACGGTTGTTCTCGTCGAGTGGTTGAGTGGACGCGATCGTAAACCGCACGAAGCCCCACGGGTTCGATGCTGACATTCTGCAGTGGCAGATCGGCCAGCCATTTCAATAGCGGCGAAAGATCGCCATCGGTTTCAATGAGGACATTGCTGTCGTTCTGTTCGATGCCCAGCAACTCTAATCCACTGGGCCGTGTCAGTGAATTCAGATCCGTGTCGGTGGTCGCGCGGATGCGATGTTGCCACCGCATGTCTTCCAGCGATTGACGGTGAGCCAATTTGCCTTGTTTGAGAATCGCCACCGAATCGCATACGTCTTCAATTTCGGAAAGCACGTGGGAAGAAAAAATAACGGTCTTGCCCGCGGCCTTGGCTTCCCGAATCAAGTTCAGGACTTCGCCCCGCACAGTCGGGTCAAGGTTAGCGGTGGGCTCATCCAGAATCAGCAGCGGCGCATCAACCGACAGCGCGATCGACAATGCAAGTTTTTGCTTCATGCCGGTGGACATCAATCCGACCCAGCGCGTGGCGGGCAGTTCCAGTCGTTGGGCGACTTCCATCGAGCGGTCAAAACTGCCGTTGGTTCGCATGCCGGCGAACAGCTTCATCAATCCTTTGGCGCGCAAGGTGCGTGGCAGGCGAACATCGCCAGGCAGGTAGGAGACTTGCTGGTGAACCGCGACACGATCACCCAGACAGTCCAGTCCGTCCACGGTCGCTCGGCCAGAGCTCGGTTTCAGATACCCCAGCAGGCAGCGAATGAGGGTCGATTTTCCGGATCCATTGGGCCCCAGCAGCCCAAACACCTGCCCACGAGGGATTTCTAGGCAAACTTCGGAGAGTGCCTGAAACGCTCCATACGCCTTACTCAGGCCGAAGGTCTGCACCAGAGGCGATTCGGGTGGTGTGGGCGTGGAAATGTCGCTTGTCCGGTGGGTAGTTGGGGGCGGGCTGGTGTTGTCAAAATCGGACATTCTCTTTATCTTCACAGCAATGGCGGTGTTCCACAATTTGAGGAACAGGGCCATTATTGTTTTAGGGTTTTGATAAACCTTTTTAAATCCATTTCGATTCGCGCAAAAGGAGTCTGCGTTTGTTTGTCGCCGCAACTACGCAATGCTACCCTGGCTTACCGCTTGATGAGACCATTGAAAAACTGGCTCATCTCGAATTCTCACATATTGAATTGGGAATCCTTGAAAGCGGGAACCATCTGAAACCCTCTGATGTCGTCAAAGATTTTGATGCTGCACTGGATGTCTGCACGACGACCCACCGCTTGGTGGTAACGGGGTTGGATCTGGAGATCCTGGAACAGGGTGACGAGTATCTGAAAACATTTACGAAATGCTGCGAACTGGCCAAAGCCGCTCGTATCGTTTCGTTGACCGTCCGGGCCAGTGAGCACGGGACGCCCTTCAATGAAGAAGTCGAACGCTATAAAAGCCTTGTCGACATCGCGGAAGCCCATGGCGTTCGCGTGGGCATGAGAACCCAGATTGGACGACTGTCAGCTGACGTCGATACGGTTTCGGTTATCTGCGGACACGTCAAAGGTGTCGGTTTGGCGATTGATCCCAGCCACTATCATCTCGAAAATCCGGAACCCCCGAATTACGAGAAACTGTTCCCCTACGTACACAATGTTTATCTGCGGGATTCGACTCCCGAGAATATCCAAGTGCGAGTCGGGCAGGGAATTATTGATTACGGCCGCATCATCAATCTGCTGCGTAAAGAAAACTACAAGCGCGCCTTGTGCGTCGACATTCAACCTCAAGTCGATGTTGACCACGATGGTGAATTGAGAAAGCTGCGTTTGTTGTTAGAGAGCCTTGTGCTGATCTAAGTCATCGTGTCGGTGGCATAGGCTTCCACTCTGTGGTCGCGCTGGGACACAGGTTGAAAGCCTATGCCGCCTTCATAGACACGAAACCGCTGAACGGAACACAGCAGATACTTTTAACGAAAAATGCTGTGACGGATTCCGCAAACCAACCTCAAGCTGCTTCAGCGAACCGTTCTGGTTTCGGTGCCTTTTTTCGGCGAGTTGTCTCTCGGGCTTTTGTTGCCGGTTGCTGGGTGTTGGCGATTTTGTTCGCCCTGTCGGTGCTGGGCGGCCAATTCTTCATTGGCGACGTTCTTTCAAATTTCCAATTTCACTTTCTGATTTTGCTTTCGATTGGCCTCGCGATCACGCTGGTGAGTCGGTCTGGAAGTTTCCTCCCGATCGTGTTGGCGATTGCCGTCGGTTGGGCGGGTTTTGAGCAGGCTCAGTATTGGATTCCCGTTTCACAGCCACCTCCGGGCCCGACCAAAGTCCGGCTAATGTCCTTCAACGTGCTTGGCGGCAACCGGTCATTTCAAGCGACGATCGACGAGATTAACGAGCACGATCCCGACGTCGTTTTTCTGCTGGAGTATTCGAATCTGTGGCATGACGCCTGCGAGCCGCTCGCGGAGCAGTACCCGCATCATGTTCGCGTGCGGCGCTGGCATGGCTACGGGATTGCCATGTTCAGTAAGTTGCCGATCAACGAATCACAGATTGTGCAACCGTTTTCTGAAAAGATGGACTTGCCGGTGATCGATGCAACGATGGATGTCGCAGGACAGCCACTGCGCCTGATTGCGATTCATACTTTCTCGCCGATCAATGATTTTCGCTGGAAGCTGCGGAACGATCAGCTGAAACAAGTGGTCGATGTGATCAACCAAGGCGATGCCGCAACCGTGCTTGTGGGAGATTTCAACATGGGCCCAGCGTCGAGACGCCTGGATGCTTTGCTGGCATCGGCAGGGCTGCGGGAAAGCCGGACTGGATTCGGCAGGCAGCCGACATGGCCGGCTTACGCGGGGCCGTTTGCGGTGCCCATCGACCATGCCTTGGTTTCGGAATCCGTTCATATACACAATCGCTTTGTCGGCGACGCGATCGGTAGCGACCACCTTCCGATCTTTGTGGATCTATCGATCGCCGGCACGGAATAGTCCTCGATTCTGCGTGCCGTATCACCAGATGCCAAGTGGCCTTAATTCTTCTTCAGGCCCCTGTTTTTCTCTGGTGCGCTGATGCCCCTCCGCCGACTGGTTAGGCACTTTGCCACGTGAACCAATTTGGTAGAATGGGATCTTGTTGAAGTAGGGGCCTGTAGCTCAGTTGGTTAGAGCAGGGGACTTAATGGTGGCCAGCCTAAACGAATCCGTTCGCACGGTTGGTCGAAAATGGGTTGCCCAAACTTTCAGAAATGAGGGCTTGGGTAGAATTCGTCAAATTCGGGGAACGCTACGTCGCGAGATAAGCCAATCCCGAGCCAAGCTTCCACGTTGGTGGATGAAGGTGTAGAGACTGTACGGCGAACTCGTAAAGAGAAGAGACAGTCCAGACCACAAACCCGAAAGGGGCGGCGAAAGTCGTAGTTGGTAAGCATAATCCCTTTGTCGGGGGTTCGAGTCCCTCCAGGCCTACTTTCAATTCGCGCGATAATTTGAGTGAAAACAGCGTGCAACCGGAAATGCTGCGGTTGCATCGGAACCAGCAATCCCGGTACTTTCTTCTGGAGACGACCCCACGCGGAAGTCTCTGGCAACCCGAACGATACTCCTTCACAGAAATCAAACCATGCTATCTTCTACCATCAATGCTGCTTTGAATCGTCAAATCAACGAAGAGCTTTTCTCGGCGTATCTATATCTGGCCATGTCGGCAAAGTCCGATGGCATGGGGCTGGCCGGGTTCGCCAACTGGTTCAAAATGCAGTACCAGGAAGAGCTTGCCCACGCGGATCGGTTCTTTAACTATATCCTCGAACGTGGCGGCGAAGTCGAACTTGAGGCCATCGGCAAACCGGAGGTCGGCGACGTCAGTCCGCTACAGTTGTTCGAAAAAGGGCTGGCTCACGAGCAGCACATCACGGCTTGTATTTTCAAATTGAAAGATCTTGCTCGTGAAGAATCGGATCACGCCACTGACGTTTGCTTGGAGTGGTTTGTCAGCGAACAAGTCGAAGAGGAAGCCTCGACTCAAGCCATCATCGATCAGCTAAAACTGGTCAAGGACAATCCTAGCGGTCTGTTTTTGATCGACCGCGAGTTGGCCGGACGTAAGGAAGAAGAAGGCGAAGCGTAGTGAACGAGAGCTGCAATGGCCCTCAGTTAATTAAGGCCAGCGGCGAGCGTTCAACGATTTATTCCGATTTGGGGTCCGCAAACGGCATCAAGAAGCTGTCTTCGGCCAGTCCTTTTTGCTGAAGCACTTGTTTGACCAACTTGAGGCTATTGTTTCCGTCATAGATCACCAGATCGACGTAGCCACCGCTGAGTCCGAGAGCTCCGCCAACCATTTCGCCACTGCGGTTTTCTCGTAGTGCCTTATCTAAAGCTTCGCTGATCTCTTCGCGAAAATTAACCTCGTCCCCTTTGGGGAACCGATCTCGATCGATGCCGACGTAAATAAACTTCGCTCCCAAATTTGGGACGGGATCTGCCATGTTTCCTTTTGAGTTCAAAAAATCGCCAACCAAATCCATGACACGGGTGTTGCCCGCGATCGTGTCCGAGCGAGGAAACTCATTAGTGGGTTCAGGAATCTGATAAACCGTGATCGCTTCGTGCGGCGGCAGTTTCTCCCATTCGCGCTCCTTGCACGTGTAGTCCAGAAAGGCTTTCAATTTGAAAATGGGAAATGCTTGGGGATCGCCAGTGATGTCTTTGCATTCCGCCGAACCCACCCATGTGTTGGTCCCCAGTTCGCCCAAGGATTCATCCAGCCACAGATTGAACACCGTAAACCTCAGGTTTTCATCGCAGTCTGGAAAATTCGGGTGCCAAAAATCCAGACCAAGCAGTTCCTCCTCTTCGTGGATCAGTGGCCGGACCAGCAGTTCGCCGCTGCCAAATTCCATTTCACCAATTCGGATCTTTTCTCCCCCAGTTAACAGAGAGGGCTGTCGCGCCTCGTGAAAGGTCCAGCCTTCAATTTTTGGCGCTTGTTCTTTCCAGTAAGACGCCAGCAGCAGGTAGCCTGGTTTCCCTTCGCCGGTGAGCGTGAACGAGTGCCCCTGCTCGTCGGGGCCGGGGCCGAACACGAACGAGAATCCGGGCAGGCATTTGTGAACCGCTTCGGATACCGGCTTCGCCAATTCAGCAGCTTTTCCCGCTTCGATCTTCGCGTAGAACTTGGCTGAGTTTTTGGAATACCACTCCCAAAACGTTTCAACTCGTTTTTTGAATGTTGGCATGTCTTTCCTCGTCCTAGCCTTTCGTTTTCATTTTCGACACTACGATAGTTTAAACTAACTGCTCCCAAGATTGTTGATCGCATTGATTAACAATTCAGGAAGACGGTCCAGTGTCGTTAGTTTTAAGTTGTCCCCACCAAGAATCTGATTGAAAAGCCC
>CAZDZX010000245.1:0-6634 GCA_964510005.1 uncultured Pirellulaceae bacterium | reverse complement strand
ACCGACTTCTTCAACCGCATCCTCAGTCACATCCTCAACAACAGCCACTTCTTCAGATAGTTCATCCGAATCAACGACATCGTCCAGAACTGCGACAGTGTCATCGATGGCGTCTTCAATCGCATCTTCAACAACGGCGACTTCCTCGGTCAACTCGTCGGCTTCAGCGACTTCATCCAGAACGGCCCCAACTTCTTCAGCTGCGTCGTCAAACAAGTCTTCAACAACAGCCGCTTCGTCAGCTTCTGCAACTTCACCCAAAACATCATCGATCGCATCCCCCAAGGCGTCTTCGACAGTGTCTTCGAAGACTTCATCAATCGCCGCAATTCCGTCAATCAAATCGCTGGACTCGGCGACATCAACCGTGTCGACCACAGCCCCTTCAGAGGCCGCAACCGCAACAGCCTCCAGTTCGACACCCAATTCAAAAGTCCCGACTTGCCCTTCACCGGCACTGATTTCGACGAAGTACTCTGCTCCCGAAATCACTTCGAAGGAAATCCCGACTTCTTCGTTGGTAATTCCTCGTGTCAGTTGCTGGCCGACAGCGTCGAAAACTCGCACCTGAAGTTCAGTGGCAGTGGAACTGTCGGTTTCGGCAAGGTGCAATCGAGCGATGCCGTTTGAGTCTGCTTCAAATCGGAACGTGTCAACATCACCCGCCTCTTCCAATGCTCCCGTCAGTGTCGATTCGCCATCGGTGAATTCTAGTTCCGTCGATTGCAAACCGATTTCATCTGCGTGAAGATCCGCGGAATGGCTGCTGGTGATCTGATAAAAGCCAGTTGCCTCTCCCTCGGTCGATACAGTCAATTCGTAGCCAACGCCCGCTTCGGCTTCAAATGAGATGATTTGAAATCCGTCAACGGCTTCGGCTGTCGACGAGGCAATCAGATTGCCTTCGGCATCGTTGAGCTCCAACGTAGAGGGGCCATCTCCAAACGATGACGCGACCGCCACATTGACAATGCCGCCAGCAGACGGGGTGATCGAGAAGCTTTGGGATGAGTTTTCAGCGGTCAATTCACCAAAAAAGCCATCCGTTCCATCAACCGGATCTCCCAGAGCGATTACATCATCGCTAGTATCCGCCAACTCCAGAGATTCACTCGCCTCAGAATCTGCAGTTGCGACAGGAAGTTCAGTTCCCGCTGGGGTGGCTGCCAAGGGAAGCTCAGTCGCATCAAAATCGATATCGCTTTCGACAGCGACATCGCCATCGGAGACCACGCAAACTTCGCAAGTTTCCGTTGGTACGAGATCGGGAGGTAAAAGTTCGGCCGCAAAATCAGCCGCCAGCAGTCTACGATTCTCAAGGGTTTCAAAAAAGGAAGACCGTTTTCTGTTGTTCCGCTTTTTCATCAATTTTCGGCCATCACGGCCGCTCCTGCACAGGGATTCAATACAGGTTCAGGCCAGAGGCAATCGATGTGCCAAGTTGCGTTTTCTAGTTTGTAGCATGCGTTCTTGCGGGTTGTGCGCAGCAGTCGGGCATCGCGCCAGCAACACCATGTAACAATCACATCGCAGGATAGAAATTTCTACACGGCTAATTTTTTTCTAAAAATTAACCGAACAAAAACACGCGTGTGTTTTGAAGAACGACGGTTCGGAAAGTTCGTAGTCCCCCTTCAGGCGGAAGGCGGTACTACAAACATTCAAACTCAAGGACTCGACGCCAGCAGCGATTTGACAATTTCGTCGCCCTTTTCCGATTGAGCCACAATCGTGATTTCACGCGTTTCGTGACTGACCGGCAAAAGCTCAACCCGCAAATCGATGTCGGGCAGTTGAGCTTCGATCCGATCCGCCCATTCGACGATCAAAACTTCCCCATCGTCGACCCGCTCAAACAGATTGAGCTCGTCGACTTCTTCCGGCGAATTGATTCGGTAGGCATCCATGTGCAACAGATCCACTCGCCCCGCATAGGGCACACACAAAGTGTAAGTGGGGCTGACGACCGGCTCGGAAATCGACAACGATTCTGCGATCGCCTGAGTCAAACGCGTCTTCCCGCTGCCCAGTGTGCCGATCAATGCCACCACGATACCGGGACAAAGAATCTTACCGATTTCAACGCCCAGCGCATGAGTCGCCTGCTCGGACTCAAGCGTCCGCTGGAACGAAGCAAAACTGGAATCAGACATTTTTCGCAAACGCCTGCATATCGGCTGCAAACGCATCCAGCCGCGATTCCATTTCACCACGGCACGCCGCGACATCGGAACTGGACTCCGGCGGCATAAACGTGAACATGTAAAACTTGATTTTCGGTTCCGTCCCAGAAGGCCGAGCCGCGACGTAATTGCCGGGGACATCCGTTTCAAAGATGATCAAGTTTCCAACCGGGCCCTCGATCGCCTCCTCCTTACCATCAGGAAACTTTCGCTTGCCATCAGAGTAGTCCACGATCGAAGTCACGTTCAATCCGCCCAAGGTCTTCGGCGGCGACGTTCGAAACAGTCCCATCAACTCCTGCATCTTCTTCATTCCATCGGAACCTTCCATCCGGATATTGATCAGACGCTCGGCGTGGAAACCGTATTTTTGGTAGAGCTGATCGAGGTGCTGGTGAAGCGAAATGCCTTTGGATTTAACTTCGGCGGCCAACTGCGTCATCATCAAACAGGCAATCACTCCGTCTTTGTCACGACAGTACTGACCGACCAAATATCCGTGGGACTCTTCGGTGCCAAACACAAAATCTTCAGGACCGACTTCGTCCATCACGCTGCAAATCCACTTGAATCCAACCAGATTATTATCGAAACAGCGGACTCCAAACGAATCGCAAATCCTTCGCAGCATGCGGGTCGTGACCAGCGTTGTCACGATGTACTTTTGCGGGTCCAAGGTTCCAGCTTTTTGGTGCATGCTCAAGATGAAATCGGCCAGCAGCACGCCTAACTGGTTCCCGTTGAAGGTCTTCCACTCGCCAGTCGTATCGGTCGACACTGGCGCCGCGGCGCCCATGCGATCGCAATCGGGATCCGATGCCAAAATCAGTTCGGCACCTGTCGATCGAGCGTGGGTGATAATGTCATCAAACACGGCAACGTTTTCTGGATTGGAAACGTGACCGGGCACGTTCGGGAAATCGCCCGAGGGTTCCTGATGCGGACCGTAGATTTCTAGATCCTTGAATCCGACTTCCTCCAGCAGCAATTTAACATTGAATTCGCCCACACCATGCAGCGGCGAATAGATGACTTTCAAATCACGAGACCCGTCAAAGCTAACCGCCAAGTGCTCCTTCAAGAGCGCCGCGTCGGTTTCT
Organism: uncultured Pirellulaceae bacterium; assembly: GCA_964510005.1. Classification (GTDB taxonomy): domain Bacteria; phylum Planctomycetota; class Planctomycetia; order Pirellulales; family Pirellulaceae; genus Mariniblastus. Next base: position 3,351 of record CAZDZX010000245.1, on the reverse strand, counting down.
TCGCGGACCATGTGAACTTTGTTTTGCTGGACGGCTTCGTCAAAATTGGCAACCGAAATTTCGTCGACCTGTCCGACTTTCTCGATGACGGCTTTGTCGTGAGGCGGAATCAATTGAGCTCCGCTAGACCAGTAGACCTTCACCGCATTGTCGCTGGGTGGATTGTGACTGGCAGTGACCATGATTCCGCAGTCGCACTGCTTGTAGCGGATCAGGAACGATAGCTCCGGCGTGCTGCGATAGTCATCGATGAAGTAAACCTCGAAACCATTGGCCACCATGATGCCGGAACACAGTTCTGCGAACTCGCGCGAGCGATGCCGTGTGTCGTATGCGATCGCCATTTTCCACGGCCCGTCGGGTTTGACCTGTTTGACATAGTCGGCCAATCCTTGGGCGCTTTCGCCGATTGTTCTTTCGTTAATCGCGTTGCTACCAAAGGGATACATTTTTCCCCGACGACCTCCGGTCCCAAAGGGAACGATGGTCCAGAACGCGTCATCCAGCTCTTTCCATTTGCCTTCATCGACATGTTGGCTAATCGGTTCGACGTATTTAGCGTATCGTGACTCGGTTAACCAACACTTAAGATTCTCGAGCGCCGATTCGGTTAGCTTTCCCGCGTCCACAGCGGCGCGTGCTTTTTCAAGGACAGTTTGAGTATCGGTAGGCATTTTGATGACTGGCTAGAAAGGAAAATGTTTTTACGGCTCATGATTCTAGCCAACAGCTCGATTCACGGGTACAACGTTGCGGTCAATTTTTTTTCGATTCAACTTCATATCGGGAACTTTCATGAGCGAGCCCATTATCAGCGTTTCCGGTTTACGTGGAATTATCGGCGAAAGCCTCGACCCGATCCTCGCGATCAAGTTCACGACCGCTTTCGTTCAAGGGCTGTCTGAAGACGGGCCGATCGTCGTTTCTCGGGATGGGCGGACCACGGGCTCCATGCTGGCCCAGGCGATTTGCAGCGGACTGGCGGCGATTGGACGCGATGTGCTCTACGCTGATGTGGCAGCGACTCCCACGACTGGAATTCTGGTTAGGGAACATTCAGCTGCTGGCGGAATCCAAATCTCAGCCAGCCACAACCCAGCTCCCTACAACGGGATCAAGCTCTTCTCTGCCGAAGGGCGAGTCATCGACGCCGTCGCCGGCCAAAAAGTTATCGATGCCTATCGAGCTCACGAATTCCAAACTGTCTCCCACGATCAACTGGGCCAGATTTCGAATCTAGAGGATACGACCTCTGCCCATTTGAAAGCCGTTGTGGCCACCGTCGATGTCGAAAACATTCGCAGCAAAAAATTCAAAGTTGTGCTCGACAGCCACCACGGCGCCGGATCGGTGTTGGGACAAAAACTACTGGAACATCTCGGTTGCGAGGCACAGTGCCTGGGTTCGACTCCCGACGGTTTGTTTGAGCACCCTCCAGAACCGACCGAGGCGAACCTGACAGACACTGCCCGCCAAGCCGTCGATTTTGGCGCTGACGTTGTTTTCTGCCAAGACCCCGATGCCGATCGCTTGGCCATCATTGATTCTGCTGGAAAGTACATCGGTGAGGAGTACACCCTCGCGATCACGCTGGATCATGCGCTGAAAACTCGCAAAGGGAACGTGGTCATCAACTGCTCATCCAGTCGAATGTCAAACGACATCTGTGACAGCCACGGAAGCAAGTTGCACCTGAGCGCCGTCGGTGAAGCGAATGTAACCGGATTGATGATCGAACTGGAAGCCGTTTACGGCGGCGAAGGCAATGGTGGCCCGATCGATCCCCAAGTCGGCTACGTTCGCGATAGCTTTGTGGCGATGGCTCAAGTCTTGGACGCGATGGCAGCGACAGGCCAGAGCGTTTCTGAACTGTCTGCGAACGTTCCGTCCTATGACATCTGCAAGACGAAGATCGGAATCGATCGTGAAAAAGTGCCTCAGCTTTACGAGGCGTTGGCTAAAGCGTTCCCCGATGCCACGACCAGCGACAAGGACGGCCTCCGTTTGGACTGGTCCGATAAATGGATGCTTGTTCGCCCCAGCAATACCGAACCGATCGTGAGAGCGATCGCGGAAGCCGGGACAATGGCGGACGCCAGTTCGCTGTGTGAAAAAGCAGTGGAACTGGCCAGCGGGATTTAATCGCCGACTAGCAACGCGTGCGACGCCGGCGAGTAATCATGATTGTGGAAAACCCGAGGAGCAAACACAGCGACGATGGCTCGGGAATCGCGGGGGTCAAAACTGAAAAATTAACATCGAACCCGATGTCGGCAAGAATGCCGAGTTCTTGGCCGTTGAACTCTCGTGTTTCTTGCCCGGGAATAACGGCGAAATTCAGGACCGACTCTCCGGGGAGTTCAACGTGACCCAGGCTCGCACCGCCATTGAATTCACTAGGAGCGAAAATCGGAACCGGACTTCCTCCGTTTTGTGCGTTGGCATTCGCACCATTAAAGAACACGTCCCCGCTGGTCAGGTCACTTGCATCCCCCAAAAAGGCACCGTTGGGTCCAAACAATTGCGTTCCATCTCCAAGTTCCAAGAATGAGTTGAAAACCGTAAACGCACTATCACCACTAGATGTCTGCAACGTGGAAACACCTGCTGAGTTAGACGCAGTAGTAACGCCCAATATGTGACCAAATTCATGCAAGGCGACAGTAAACAGATCTAACTCTGAACTGGTCGGCGAATCCAAACCCGAATTGAAACCCTCTCCGAAGTTAATAGTTAACGTACCGTCCTCGCCCGAACCGTTTGGACCGCCGTTTGAACCTGTAATGGATTCAAAGCCGTTACCATTTACGAATGGCGCGAGCATTCCGCCAACTGACGAAAAAGTAGGGCCCCCCACACCAAGGACACCGGGGCCGAGATCAGCGGATGAGATCGTGATGTTAATGGTTCCGCTTTCATTCAAAACGGAATCGATATAATTCCCCACGGCAATGATCGTGTTTTGACGTTCCGTACCCAAAGCTGCATCATCGAAACCAACACCCGTGTTGTTCACGACATCTTCAAATGTGAAATCAAAAATAACCTGTGCGTCTGCGGGTTCAGCAACGCAAAAAATTAGAAGGCAGAGAAGGGCGAGTGAACGTTTCATAGTCTATGCGGGAGTTCTACAAAGGGAGAGTTGATTGATGCTTAACTATAAGTGTTGTGTACCCTGATGTATTCAAAATCGGGTGAAATGGGTCGAATTCTGCTCGACGATTTTGTTTTTGCAATCCATTTAACACAGGTCACATGGCGCCAATTGCGAAATCAAAAAATGTTGCGCGTTTGACACAACCCAAAAAACAACTAAACACAGCCAGACTGAGTCAATCGCTTCAATCGAGA
>CAZDZX010000244.1:0-6641 GCA_964510005.1 uncultured Pirellulaceae bacterium | reverse complement strand
CCCAAAAAATTATTCGATGTCCAGTTTCTTTTGGAGGGCAGGGAAACGTTCCTGGTTGTCTCTATTCAGTCCGCTTTTCTTGGTGATTTTAGCCCAGAGGCCAACACGCCCTGACCATGTCTGCCGTAAATAATTGATTTCACGTCATCGTTGGCCGTTTTGCGTCAGTTGAAACGGCCGGACCTTTGGCCCTACAGAGATTCATTGTACCGTGGACCCAGCCCTTCAGGCTGGGCTAGGAAAACGGCTGGGCCTTTGGCCCGGGAGTGAATCCCTTGTCTCGCGTAAATGATTGGTGGCGCGAGCCACCGGCGAGTCTTCTTGCCAAGCTCAGACAGTATTGGATTTAGCCAGAAACAAGCTTGCGGACGCGTTTCCCCCGCATTCCGGCTAAAGGTACTGCAAACTTTTCGGTGAAGGCATAAAAAAACCGTGCTGGAGTAACGAGGACATCGTTGCTCAGCACGGTTTAAAATTTATTCTACGGAATCAACCCTTACAGGGCTCCCGAGGATGGTTTACTGATCAGGACTTGAGTCGATACCAGCAAGACCAGCAAGGCCAGCGAGGCCAACCAAGCCGATTCGGCTTCCGCCACCACCGAGCAGTCCGCCACCAAGGCGTCCGCCGATTCTGCCACCGGCGATTCCGCCGCCAAGTCCACCGCCGCAAGTGTTGCAAGAACCGCAAGCACTGCCGCCACATGGGCTGCTAACAACTGCTGGTGCGTTGCAAGTATCGCATGAGCTAAGAGGTGCTCCTGCGAATTGGTCGTAGGCGATTGGAGACGCTGAATCGAACTGAACAGGCTCAAGAGCGATCTGAACAGGAGCCGCTGGTGCAACTGCAGCAGCAAAAGGCTCAACGGTTACAGGATGACTACCGAACATTGATCCTGAAACGGCTGCCATTGTGTAAGCACCTGGAGCAACGTTAGCGAACGAGAAGTTGCCTTCTGCGTCTGCTGTCACTGAATCGATAACTTTTCCGTCTGCGGAAAGTGTAACTTTTGCTTCTGATACAGTTGCTGTCTCAAGGGCAGCATCAGTAACGACTTGGCCGCTGAATTGACCGTTCTCTGAAAGAACGACTTTAACGTCTGTAACAGTTGCGGGGAGTGTAATCGTCTCTTGTGCAACGGAGAACGATGCACAGAGGAGCATGATTGCGGGGATAAGGAGACTTTTCATCATCATTGTTGTCCAGTCCAAGGGGTAAGGGAATAGGCAGAGGGTTAGCGCCGCCAACATCCCAATATAGGGGGAGATGTTCGGTATGTTAGCTAGTTGTCGTCTTGGGTCAACGTTTTGTGGGAAGATTTCTTGGGAATACGTTATTACCCGCAAAAGTCGAATAAGACATCCAGAAAATGGCCTCACGCCCCGAACTAGACAGAGAGAGTCGTTCCGCCTCCTTAATCCCGCTTGGAGGTGGAATATGGACTTTTCACGCCGAATTTAGCCCACGCCGACCCGAGTGAAGCTTTTTTCAACATCTTTAGCTGTTCTGATAATTTTACTGGTCCCTTGGTCGATCGGTGGAAACTATCTCTTCGTGCGCACCGTGATTCTGGTGTTAGCTGCGGTTTTCGGGATATTGGCTGCTCAAAAGGTTCTGGTCAATCAAAAGACGGCTACCGTTAGTCTGCTCTGGTTTTTGTTGCCCATTGCTCTGGGATATGCGATCTTGCAAATCGTTCCTTTTGGAGCTGGCGACGTTAGTAACACGATTTCCACATTCCCGGCTGCTTCAAAAAGACAGTTGGTCGTGTTGGCCAGCGCGATGGGATTATTTTTGTCTTCGATGATCCTGTATCGGGACCGCGAATCCCTTTGGCCAATTTTGTTTGCGGTGGCGATTTCTGGATTTGCGGTTGGCTTTGTGGGCGTCCTCCAAAAACTGGGGGGCAATGGGAAAATCCTGTGGGTCTACGAATTGCTTTACGGCGGACAGCCCTTTGGTCCCTTTGTGAATCGCAATAACGCGGCCGGATTTCTGATCCTTAGTCTGACAGGCCCAATCTATTTCCTTGCAAGACAAGTTTTTGCGTGGCGTATTCGTGATGCCCAAGAAGGCGACATGGAACGGGAGCTGAAAAAATCTTGGAACCCGATTCGCTCTCTCGCCCGTTTCGTTGCCAAACTCGAAGTCCGGCATCTCTACTGCATTACCGCGATCGTGGCGATTACTGCCGCGATCTTTTTGTCGCTCTCACGCGGAGGTTCGGTTAGCGTTGTTGCCGCACTTGCGATCGCGTTTGGTTTGATCGTGGTGGTGAACCACTGGATGTTGGTCGTGCCAGCATTGATTGTGGTGGGATGTTTTGGGGCGGCTTGGTGGGTGGAGCAGACGGATGCGGTTTCCGAAGCCCTGACTTCGATCACTGAAGCGGATCAGTACAACGCGCCACGATTGCTGCATTGGCAGGACGCGCTGCCGTACTATCAAGACTATTGGATATTTGGCAGCGGTTTAGGAACCTATCGCTATGAATACCCGACTTATCAGGAGCAGCGATTTCGCGGGAAGTTTGTTCACGCCGAAAACGTTTACTTAGAAACGCTGGCAGAATTGGGTGTGCCTGGGATTGTAGCCCTGTTGATTACGCTGCTGGTTCTTGTCACGGCATCCGTTCACCTCTATCGCAGTGATGATCCCATTGAAAAAGCACTGGGAGTGGCGGGATGCTATGCCACGATGGGCGTGGCGGCGAGTGCTGCACTAGATTTTGGCATCTACCAGCCAGCAAATTTCTCGATGGCGGCGATCTTGTTTGGGTGCATCGTGGGCCGCAGCTGTCGCTTGGCCGGCATTAAGGCTGACAAAACTTCGATGACCCCTGTCGGTAAAGTTTGGCAGATCGCTGTCCTTTTACTATTCATCATCGTTTGCGGATACGGAGCATTGCCCAGCGCGGCGATTGAGTCGGCCCAATTCGCGCGACGAGAAATGGCTCTGCACGTTCGCTCGGGCGGAAAGCAACCTGAGAGACTGGATCGGGCCAAGGACGCATTGCTGTTTGCGGAAAAGTATCTGAAAGACGATTGGGAGATTCAGTTCCTGCTGGGACAGAATCATCTTTATCGCCATCGTCAAACTTTGACAGCGCAGGTCAAAGAGCAAAGTGAACCATTTCTGCTTGAGCAGGCTAAGCAAAATGGGCTGGATGAAGTGCAGATTGCGGAGTCTCTTCCCTCATGGGCGGATTACTGGTCGACAACTTCTCTTTCCAACTTGCATCGTGTCGTTCGCCTCACCCAGCGCCAGCAACAAGCGGACTATCTGAGTATGCGGGAAGACCCCGAAGTGGTCACCGAAGACCTAAAACAGGCATGGGACAGATATAATCGTGCCGATCAATTGTGCGATCGAGAAGAACGTGTCCAATTACGTCTTGCCCAACTGGACTGTTTATTTGGACCGGTAAAAAACAACCTCGAAACCGAAACTGAGCACATGAATCGGGCTTTGGGACTGGCCAAAGGCTTCCCTGGAATGGAATATGAGTGCGGATTGTTGGCCATGAATTCGGGTAATTTCGAATTGGTTGCCACTACGTGGTCTCGATGCCTCAACACCAGTCGGCAGTTCGAAGCTCGGATTATGCGGCTTTCGGGTGGACTTCCGGCTAAAATTATGCATGAGGAGATATTACCTCAAGATCCCGATAACTTGCTTCGTATATCCAAACGTTATTATTCGAATGAGGATTTTCAGCTTCGCAATCAACTCCTGCTTTACCATACGCGGCGAGTTGTTGAGGGTTCCGACCTCCCGAAGGTGGAAAAATATCGTTTGCTGGGCCAAGCTTGGTTTCAGGACAAAGAATACGAGAAATCAAGTGAAAACTTCAGCAGTGCGTTGAAGTTATCCCCTAAAAGACCAATTTATCGCTTTGACTATGCTATGAGCCTTAAGGAGACTGGGCGTTTTGAAGAAGCGATTGATGAACTCGTCAAATGCCAAATCGAAAACCCATCACAGTCTATTCGTTACGCTCGAATGATCAAAAAAATAAAACGAATCCGGCTGCAGCAACGTCAAGCTGAATCCAAATCCAAATCATAATTTCAATTTCGAATTTTAACTTACCCCAAACATCCTATCGCGCAACCCACGCGCGGATGGAGCACTAACATGTCTGGACTTCGGCCTGTTCAAAAAAACCCCCACTTCGCCATGCCTCAAGTACCCCAACAACCGCAACAGGCTACTTCAGGCAGTTCAGGTTCTGGATTGTCGGAGCTTTATAATTTCGATGTCTTGGACATGATCAAGCGAAAGTTTTGGCTGATCTGTTTCTTCACGCTGGTTGGCATCGGACTGTCAATCCTGTTCTTCTTTCAAGCGCCGAAGACGTATCGATCGACTGCCAAGGTCATTCTTGAGAGTTCAAGCGTTCCTGATGTTGATCTGGAGCAAACGCAAAGCACTGTTGAGCGCGACATTGAGATTTTGAGAAGCTCTAAAACGCTTACCAAGGCGATCGCCAAACTTGAAAACATCGACAAAATGTCAATTTTTGAAGAAGTTGACTCACCGGTGGCTTACCTGCGCGATGGCAACGCTCTCATCACCAAATCTGCCGATGTTCGAATCAACTCCGGCGCCATCAAAATTTCTTTCGATGGTTCGAATCCTGCAGAGACGCAAGAGGTCCTCGAAGCCATTGTTGATGCCTACGGCGAATACATCGCCGAGGAGTCTCAAGAGAAAAGCGGAAAGGTCACAGCCTATTGGAAATCGCTGCACAAAGACATCCTTGAAAAGCTTCCAGAAGTGCAAGCTCAAATCGAAGAGCAGTTGAAGAACCCAGAGTTGCTGGTCGTCAATGGAGAGATCCAGAACAAGTATCAAATGCAACAGGGCGAATTGGTTGGGGACAAGCAACAGCTGATTCGCGATCGAACGCGTCTTCAGGCTCGTGTGGAAACCATCCAATCCGCTCAGGCTGAAGGCCGCAACCTTGACTCACTGGTCATCGGCATGATGCAGGAGTTCAACGAAGCGTCGATGACTGCCTACGCTTCGACCAATAGTCGGTTTGTCGAACTGAAAATGAAGGAGCAGGAGCTCCTGCAAGAGTATGGTTCCCGCCACCCAGAGCTGGAAAACATCCGCCGTCAAATCTCTGTAGTCGACAAATTGCGAATGGAAGAGCTCTCCACCATCCGTGGAGAAACGGCTCCCGCCGGCTCTCTTTCTTCGCCCTTGGGCAATTCCAGCCGAAGATCAGCTAATAATGGCTCCAACAACACTCAGCCTGCCAACACCACCAACACGATGGTGGCACAGTTCGTCGAGCAAATGACCAGTCAGATTGATTTGCTGAAAGCCCAAGAACGGAGCCTTCAGGTTGTCATCGATGGCCAACAACTCAAAGCAGCCGAAACAGCCGCCGAGATTGAGAAGGTGAACTTCCTCCTCAAAGAACGCGATCGCCTTGAGGCCTACAGTCTTGCCACGATCGACAAGCTTAGCGGACTCGATGTCCTTGAAGGTCTTGAAGGACGCGAAATGGATGTTCTCAATCCTCCTTCGAACGCCGAACAAGTTGCTCCTAGTTTGCCTCTGTGTCTCGCCGGTGGCCTGTTCCTCGGTTCTTTGTTGGGACTGGCTTTCGCTGGCGTCAAGGAAATGGCCGAAAAGACGTTCCGTTCTTCTGAAGATGTTTCGACGATCCTCGGCACACGCGTCATCGGACATGTTGATTTCTTCCAACGCACTCGTCCTCGCAAGGACAGTCCTTTCGCTAACGTGGCGCCGGAAGTCATCGCTCTGCACCAACCGTCCAACCTCAGCTGTGAAGCCTATCGTTCGATTCGAACGTCGATCTTCTTCGCGGCTCAGCAGACCGGTGCTCAGGTTATTCAGCTGACCAGTCCCACACCGGGCGATGGTAAGTCGACCACGATTTCGAACTTGGCCGCATCGATGGCTCAGTCGGGACGAAAGGTCCTCGTGATTGACGCTGACTTCCGCAAACCACGGCAGCACAAGTATTTCGGTTTGGACAACTCATTCGGCATGACCTCCGTCATCTGCGGAGAGATGGAACCAGAAGACGCAGTTCAGGTTGTTCAACCTGAGTACCTTTCTGTTGTCGCCTGTGGACCGATTCCACCGAACCCGTCAGAGTTGATTACATCAGCTCGCTTCGAAGCTGTGATTTCATCCTTCCGCGAGAAGTACGACTTCATCCTGATCGATACACCGCCACTGTTGGCCGTGACCGATCCGGCGATTGTCTGCCGCTACGTGGATCTGGTTTACATGGTCATGCGAATCACCAACGGTGTCCGAGCCAACTCGCTTCGTGCGAAAGAAGTTGTGGACTCGATGGGCGTTGACGTCTCTGGTGTAATCATCAATGGCCTCCGACGTCGTGACCAGAAAGTCTACGACTACAAAGGCGGACGCTACGGTTACGGTGGTGCGAACTACGGTAGCTATGGCAACAACTACACCGGCAAGGGGGCCAATGCCTCGAAACCTGTGGCCGCAGGAAACCTTGTCGGCCCCGGCAAGTCCTAGAATTCGACCCCGTAGAATTTGGCTTCTTTTTAGTCACGTTCCGACCTGCAGTACCACTTCAGCGGCTTCGATCAATGCTGTTGCGGTGCCGCAGCACAGGTCCAACC
>CAZDZX010000243.1:0-6828 GCA_964510005.1 uncultured Pirellulaceae bacterium | reverse complement strand
ATTCGTGGTTGAAAACGAACCTGATAGCGCGGCGGAAGTTAAGGCACTTCCATCGGCGGCTAGCGCCCAATGGCACTTACTTTAGGGATCGCAGCTCCCAGATGCGATAAGAATCAAACCTTTTTGGCAAGCATAAGAGCCATCTGGCGCCAAGAATTTAGCCTCGAAGCGGCGACAGCATGTAGCCGCAGAGCGTCCCGTCCACGAACCGTAGGTGGCATAGGCTTCCAACGCTTCCAGCCTGTGATCAAGCACCAAGCGTTCGCGAATGCCCCCGCATTCCGCCTCAAGGCAGGGTGCCGTCACCAAACTCAGTTCCACCCCACCAAATCTCGACCTTCCGCCCCTCCACGGTGAAAACGGCCGACTTTTCCGGGGAAATTCAGAAAAAGGCCTTGCGGAACTGGTGCCCGATCCGCATCATACCGATCTTCCAAACTCAGCCTTTCTTGGGCACGTGTCCTCGTACAAGAGCTGAACTGGCGGACGTCACCGCCAGCATCCACCAACCGCTCAATATGGAGCTACTGAAGATGGCACGCTATACCGGTCCTAAGGGACGAGTAAACCGTCGTTTACAAACAACAATCTACGAATCCGCTGGAGCTATCAAAGCTCTCGACAAGCGTGGCAACCAGCCACCGGGTATGCACACCCGTTTCCGTCGCCCGTCTAACTACGGACAGGCCTTGATGGAAAAGCAAAAGATCAAGCATTATTACGGTCTGGGTGAGCGACAGCTTCGTCGTTATTTCACCAAAGCCACACGGCAGAAAGGCAACACCGGTGAGAACTTGTTGCTGGTCTGCGAAAGTCGCTTGGATAACGTGATCCGTATGGTCGGTCTCTGCAAGACCCGCCCGCAAGCTCGCCAAGGCGTTGCTCACGGTCACTTCTTGGTCAACGGCTCAAAGCTTGACCGTCCTTCTTACCAAGTTCGTCCTGGCGATGTGATCAGCGTTCGTCCTAAAACGAACCTGCTTCGCTACTACCAGTCGATTCGCGACCAAGGCGTTGAAGGCGAAGGCCTTGAGTGGGTTTCTTTCGATAACGAAAAACTCACTGCGACCGTTCAGGGAACACCGAGCGCGTCAGATATCTCGCTGCCCGTTGATGCCAACGTGGTTGTCGAATTCCTGTCGCGTTAGTGCGACATCTTTGATTTTGCTTTCCGCCTGTTCCGCCGTTTGCGCATGTTTGGCGGGCGGATGCTTCGCTTACCGAGCCGATCGTTGATCCCAACGATCGGGCTCTGCAAGTGTGTCTGTCTGTTTTTGAGGAATGATGATGCAAACTCAACTGGTTGTAATTGGGGGTGGCCCTGGTGGATACGCCGCCGCGTTTCTAGCCGCCGATGAAGGCATGAACGTTGTCCTAGTCGAATCGGAAGGTCGACTTGGAGGCACCTGCTTACTCCGCGGATGCATTCCCTCCAAAGCCCTGCTGCATGTGGCTCGCGTTCTGTCTGAAACGGCAGAAATGGAGCACGATTGGGGTGTCAGTTTTGGAACGCCTCAGATCGAACTGGACAAACTCCGCGATCGCAAAAACAAAGTCATCAGCAACCTGTCGGGTGGGCTCGACGGCTTGGCCAGCAAACGGAACGTGACCGTCGTCAAGGCTCACGCAAAATTCGTCGATGCCAACACCATCGAACTGGAAGGATCCGATGCCTCGATTCCCGACGGCAACCGCATCACTTTCGAACACGCCATCATCGCCACTGGCAGCACGCCGGCGATGCCCGGAGCATTCAACCTCGGTTCCGATCGAGTCATGGACTCCACGGGTGCCCTGAACCTAGTCGACATCCCTGAAAAGATGCTGGTCATCGGCGGTGGATACATCGGCCTTGAAATGGGAACCGTGTACGCCAACCTTGGATCCGAAGTCAGCGTTGTTGAACTTCAGGACGGTTTGTTGATGGGTGCCGACCGAGATCTGGTTCGGCCGCTGGCAAAGAGCCTGAAAGTTCTGTTCAACGATCGCATCTTTCTCAACACCAAAGTCGGCTCGCTGGCTCTCGAAGGCGACAAAGTTCAGGTTACCTTCGAAGGCCCCGGAAAATTCGGTACCGAACTCTACGATCGCGTTTTGGTTTCGGTTGGTCGCCGTCCCAACACTCAGTCACTGGGCCTTGAGAACACCGCCTGCAAAACGGATCAGCGTGGTTTTGTACTGCACGACGATTCGCTTCGCACCGACCAACCCAACATCTTTGTCATCGGCGACGCCGCTGGCGAACCGATGCTGGCTCACAAAGCCAACCACGAAGGGCGACACGCCATCGAAGTCATCCTTGGCCACGCCACTTCGTTCGACCGCCGCACCATTCCAGCGGTTGTCTTTACCGACCCAGAGATTGCTTGGACAGGCCCCACCGCTGACGAAGCCAAAGCCCAGGGCATCCAACACGAAGTCGTCAAATACCCATGGGCAGCCAGCGGTCGCGCTCAAGCGATTGGCCGCACCGAGGGTATGACCAAGTGGCTCGTCAATCCGGAGACCGAGCAAGTGATCGGTTGCGGCATCGTTGGACCGGGCGCTGGCGAGCTGATCGCAGAAGCCGCACTCGCGATCGAAATGGGAGCCGAAATCCGTGACATCACGGAGACCATCCACGCTCACCCAACGCTTAGCGAAACGATGATGAACGCGGGCGAGGTGTTCTACGGAACGGCCACCGAAGTTTATCGACCTAAGAAAAAGTAGACCTGCAACTTCGACGCGACAACGAGCGAATTACACAAACCGCAAATCATTGTTGGGAAAGCTATGGCCTCGTATGTTCTTCGTTCCAAGCGTGAAATTGGAAAAATGCGCCGCGCCGGTTTGGTGGTCTGGGAAGCTCACCAGTCAGCGGCCCGCATGATCGCCGCTGGCGTCACCACGGCCACCATCAATCAGGTCTACATCGACGTCTTCGCCAAACACGAAGCCAAGCCGCTGTTTTTAAATTACGGTGGCAGTGAGCATCGCCCTCCCTTTCCTGCCGAAATCTGTGCTTCGGTGAATGAACAAGTGGTTCATGGAATCCCCAGCGATCGAGAGCTGATCGCGGGCGACGTGATCAGCGTCGATACCGGTTGCAAAGTCTCGGGCTGGTGCGGTGACGCGGCGGTCACGATTCCGATTGGCGAAATTGAACCCAACACGCAAAAGCTCTTGGATGTGACTCAGGGTACGCTGGATCTGGCGATCGATTTGATGTCAAAGTCCAAGTGGTGGTCGGAGGTCGCCAAAGAGATGCAATCCTATGCCGAAGGCGAAGGATTTTCGGTCGTCAAAGAAATGGTCGGACACGGGATCGGCAAGAACTTACACGAAGCCCCCCAAGTTCCCAACTATCCCTCCCAAGAGCTCACAGGCGGGCAGGACTTCGAACTGCAGGCCGGTCTTGTGATCGCCGTTGAACCGATGATCAACGCGGGCGTGGCTGATATCGAAGAACTTGAAGACGGCTGGACCATCAACACGGTCGATGGACAACCGTCGGCCCACTTCGAGCACACCCTCGCGGTAACCGCCGATGGCGTCGTCCGGCTGACCGGCCCACCCAACGATGAAGAACTCGCCAGCATGCCGGAGTGGCTTCACGACAAAGATGGCTGGCTCCGCTGGTAAAGTCAACTATCCTGTAAAGCTCGTAATCCCGTAACAACATCTAAACGAAGGGCCACACGTGAAATTGACAGCGGCCTGCGCGTTTGGGTTAGAGAAACCGCTCAAATGGGAACTTGCGAAACTTGGCTTTACTCCCAAAGTCAGTAGCCCGGGACGCGTGTCCTTTGAAGGCGACTGGGATGACGTCTGCAAAGCCAATCTATGGTTGCGGATCGCCGATCGCGTCTTGATCGAAATTCAGTCCTTTGAATCGCCCGATTTCGAAGCCCTGTTTGAAACCGTTAAGGCATTTGATTGGAAACAATGGTTGCCGGCCGACGCTCGCTTTCCAGTCAACGGTCGCAGCCGCCTGTCGCAGCTTACCAGCGTTCCGGCGATTCAGCGGGCCGTCAAAAAAGCGATCGTCGAATCGATGCAGGCCGGACACCAAACGATGTCCCTGCCCGAAACGGGAGCCGAGTTTCGCATCGAAGTCGCGCTGCTAAACGATGTGGCCACGATCACGCTAGATACCACCGGGGCCAGCCTGCACAAGCGCGGCTATCGCAAAGAATTCGGCGAAGCCCCCATCAAAGAAACGCTTGCCGCCGCGTTGGTGATGCTGAGCGTGTGGAACCCCAACCGTCCGCTGATCGATCCCTTCTGTGGTAGCGGCACGATCGCCATCGAAGCCGCCATGATTGCCCGCAACCTTGCCCCCGGGCGCAACCGTTCGTTTCTGTGGGAGCACTGGCCGCAAGCCGCCGACATTTCCCGCAACGACCACCTGCAAGGCACGGAAGCCGTCGACGTCCAACTGCAGATCTTCGCCTCAGACATCGATGAAAGCGTGCTCGATGCCGCCCAAGTCAACGCTCGCGAAGCGGGAGTGGAGGGCGACATTCAGTTTCAACAGCAGGACTTTAGCGAACTTAGCAGCGAGCTTGAATTCGGTTGCGTGATCACGAACCCGCCCTACGGCGAACGGCTGGAAGAACGCCACGAACTGTTGCCGCTCTACGGTTCTTTCCCCTTGGTCTTGTCGCGACTGCCGTCATGGTCCCACTTCGTCATCACGAACTTCCCCAGCCTTGAAGGCCTGCTGCGGAAATCCGCGACCCGACGGCGCAAGCTGTTCAATGGGCGCATCGAATGCATGTACTACCAGTTCCTTGGCCCGCGCCCCGACAGCAACTTCACTGCTCCCAAAACCATCGAAGCGGCCGCGGCTGAGGCGGCGCCACAGGTTGTTGTTCCGCCACCGCAGACCGAAACTTCAGAACCGGCATCGGAAGCTGGAGCCCCCAAAGCCACGGCGCCAGAGGCCGCAACTCCCAAAGCCGCAACTCCCAAAGCCGCAACATCAGAAGCCGCGGCATCAGAAACGCCGGCAATGCCACCCGCCTCTGAAACCCCAAACAATGTCTGGGCCAACCGAAAGCCCGCGAAGTCCGTGTGGCCAGTGTTCGGCGGCTTGACTCCCAAGGACCAAGAACAATCCCAGTTGTTTTCGACTCGATTAAAAAAACGTTCCAAGCACCTTCGTCGCTGGCCGACCAAAAAAGGCATCACTTGCTACCGACTGTACGACAAAGACATCCCCGAACTGCCCTTCGTTGTCGATCGCTATGAAGATTGCTACCACGTCACCGAATACGTGCGGCCTCACGAACGCGATCCCGGTCGACATGCGGCTTGGTTGGACCTGATGAAGAAGACGATTGCAGAGACTTTCGACACCCCAATCGAGAAAGTCTTCTTCAAGACCCGCCTACGGCAATCGGGATTACGGCAGCACGAGAAAATGGACCACACTCAAGATCGAATGGTCGTCCAAGAAAACGGTTTGAAGTTCCTTGTGAACTTACAGGACTACGTCGACACCGGACTGTTTCTGGATCATCGTTCGACCCGAAACATGGTGCTGAACCAAGTCAAAGGAAAACGTTTTCTGAACCTGTTCGCCTACACAGGTTCGTTCAGCGTCTACGCGGCCAAAGGCGATGCGGTCACGACCACGACCGTGGACTGGTCCAACACGTATCTAAAATGGGCCCAAGCAAATATGGTGTTGAACGGATTCGACAGCCCGCTGCATCAGTTTGTCCGCTCCGATTCAATGGAGTTTTTGCAGGGGCTCGATCCAGAGCAGGAATTTGATTTGGCGGTGGTGGACCCGCCCACGTTTTCCAACAGCAAGCGGACTGAAATGGTGTGGGATGTTCAGGAGAGCCACGCGGAACTCCTAGAAGTCCTCTGCGGCAACATCGCCAGCGAGGGACAGGTTTACTTTTCCACGAACTTCAGGAGATTCAAGCTCGATCCAGCGATTGAAAAACTCTACGAGGTTCGGAACATCTCCAAACAGACAGTCCCGGAAGATTTTCGCAACAAACGCATTCATCAATGCTGGTTGTTAACGCGAAAGTAGGACTTGGGAGCTCTTGAGATACCGCAACAACAATGGCGGATGTGAGCGAGAAAAAAATCAGGACATCCATGTCCTGTCTTCAGGATACGACACGCTCTCAGGTTTTAGCGGAATCCGCGGAACAACGATCGGAATCCAAATCCCAATCTAAAGAACCGGTTTTGCAGCCTTGAGGAGTCAAACTTCTCGAAGAAGGAATCAAATCGATCCTCTTTTTCTTCTCCATCAAAGAGATCATTATCGAGCGCGTCGTCACTGGAAATATCGTCCAGTTTAGAATCCAGTTCTGACGCCAGATCGTCTGCTTGAAGTTCTTGGTCTTCGACCACTTCAGGTTCTTCTTCCGAATCGACAGATTCTTCTACGATCTCAGCCGCATCATCGAAAGCGACCGGAGTCTCAGCCACAACATCGTCGCCAGCTTCGCCGACGATCGAGTCCAATGCAGGTTCTTCGATGGCGACTCCATCGCTGACTTCTCCGACAACCTCTTCAATGGCGTCTTCGATTGCAGCGACTTCGTCGGTCAACTCTTCGGATTCAATGACGTCATCCAGAGTGGTGCCGATATCACCGATGGCGCCTTCAATCACGTCTTCGATTGCAGCAATCTCATCCGTGAGTTCTTCGGATTCAGCGACCTCTTCCAAAACGGCATCAACGTCGTCGATGGCATCTTCGATTACGTCTTCGATCGCAGCGACTTCATCGCCCAACTCTTCAGACTCAGTGATCCCCTCAAGCACGGTCTCCACATCGTCGATGGCACCGTCAAGCACATCTTCGACGGCGGC
>CAZDZX010000242.1:0-6833 GCA_964510005.1 uncultured Pirellulaceae bacterium | reverse complement strand
AATGGCACTTACTTTAGGGATCGCAGAATGATTTTGTCCCGGAGGGACAGCAGCAGCTCAAGAATTGTTCGCGCCGTTTATGCTTGTGAAGCACTGGAAATCATGCACAAGCGCCGCCTCGACGCATCAATTGCCGTTGGTCTAGGGCAACGGCGAAAACGATGAAAAGCGGTTGCTCATTCCAAATCGGCCTTACTTGTCCAACAGTTTCTGTTCCGCTGGAGAGTTCTTGGCCTTTTGCCGATGCGCGGCGACTAGAAACACCAGCGTCGTCGGCAATATCCACGGCAAGATAAACTCGTGCCAACCGCCTTTGAGCACGCACAAAATCAGTTCCGAAACCACAAACCCAAACATGGCCGTGGCGATTAGAAACGTGGCGAATTCTGCGTTGGGTCGCAGCGTTTCAGGCAGGAACTTTGCGGACGAAAGCTTCGACAACACAGCCGGCAGGAACCACGCAAACAGCATCGAAGGGATCGCCAATAAGACGACCGTGATCGCGATCGCTTTTGGGTTGGCCCGGATAACATCGTTTTCCGCTGTCCAGCCAAACGCCACGTTGACCGCAGCAATCAAGAGTGAACCGGGGAACGAAACCAGCATCGATTTCTTTGGCGGGTCAGCGGACATTTCTAATTCAGATCCAGATCCCAACACTCAATCTTGCTGGCCATCGTCACCAACAGCAATAGTTTTCCTCGGTTGGATACCAGACGCAATCCGCGGACTTCATCGCCCGCATCGAAATCGCCCAACCATCCGCCATCGGCATCCAGACAATAGATTCGGTTTTTCTGATCCGCCACCGCCCAAACGGTTTGGCCGCTTTTCGTTGCGGCCGAAGTCACGGGCTCTGTTCCATTTTCGAATCGAACGGCTCCGATTGGATAATCCCATTGCTTGCGCAAGTCCTGATCAAAGCCTGAAATCAACCAATTCCCGCGGTCGTCGATTCCAGCGGCAGCAAACAGGCTCGAACCCCGACCTCCGGCCGCGACCAAGTGCAAGTACTCGATGATGGATTTGTCTTTCTGTCGACGCCCGACAAGCGATCCGTCGGCATCCACTTGAGCCAGCTTCTGGCCTTTGACTGCCGTGGAACGAACCGAGCTTCGATCTAACACCTTGCTTTTGCCAGTCCATGGATCCACAACGACTTGGCCGCTGTCCTTGAAGCAGATCAGCAATTGATCATCCGATCCATTCGTTGAAATCACTTGGGCATCCAGCACGCGGGCCGGATCGGTATCCCTCGCCGGAATCGCAAACTTGAACTCCATCTGTTCGTCGTAAAACCAAACCCGTGGCCCATTCACCGAAAAGAACGCATTCAAGGCCTTGCCCTGTCTCGAATGGACCGCTCGAAATGCGGTCACGGCTTCCTTTTCGGGAAGCTTCAGTTCCTTGGTGCCGACCAACTGGCCGGACAAATCGTATTGGCGGACGGTCTGCCAACCATCAAACACCAACAAGCTTCTGAACGAATCGTTGGCATCGAGAATCGGATAGATGTTTCCGGCTCGCCTGATCTTGTTGGTCTCCCATCGCAACGAGGGCCGCAACCGAATCTTTGACGATTTGACCGGTCGAATTCCGGTCGCTCGGCTTTCAGTGTCCGGTGCAGTGGAGGCCAGTGTTTTCCGCCGGTTAGGCACAAAGGACGGGAACCACGAGGCAACCGAAGCCCGCTCCAAATCGCCGTAATACTGATTCAGCAACGAACCGTATTCGCTCAACATCGAATTGGCGACGTTTTTGTCCTCCGCGACCGCTTGGGATGCCATCACAAATTGTTCGCTCCAGTTTTGACCAATGGAGATTTTTCCGTTGTAGCCCTTGGATTCCGAAAGCTCTTTGGCGAATTGAATTTTCATGTCCGCATCGGTGATCAACACAGCGGGTGTCGATTGCAACTCGAACGATTTTGTGGCGGCGCTACCATCGGCATCAAAAAGATGCGTCATCGAAGAACGGATCCGATTGATCGGGCCTCGCAGAGTATCGGCGAGGTGAAACCTGCCTCCCCCTGCGGCTTGGATTCCTCCAGGGCCAACCACCACCACAAATTCGGGAAGATCCTTGGCAGCGGTGCTTCTGGCCAATTGAGTTTTGATACTCTGAAACCGCTGAATCAAATCTCCGTTGTTGCTGTTGCCGTCCAGCCACAACCATGCGACTTGGCGACCGGCAAACGATTGTGCAGCAACGGGCTTCTGTTTCTCGTCGCTCAATTGGAACCGATTGACCGTCGCACCTAGGGAATTGGTGGGCAATTCGTCAGGGATCTGAACGAACTTCTTCACTGGCCAAGCTTTATCTCGGGGCTCAACAGCTTGAAATCGATCTCGTGAAGCAGCGAATGCGGCTTTATCGAAATGAGCCACCAGTTGGACATCGCGGATGGCTTCATTGGAGATCAACTCAGGAGCCAGCAACTGGTTGGGCAATCGCATCTGACGCAGCAGAAAGTTTGCTTGATCGATCCACAGAATCGTGGTTCCGTGGGTCGAGGTGCTTTGAATGACATGGCAGTTCTGGCCTTCGATTTTTTGAGACTCTAACCCCTTCAACCGATTGGCATTTCCGAACCACGGCAGTGCAATCTGGTGGGTCAGCAAACTGGCTGCCGGCGGCAACAGCAAACTGCGAGTTGGGACCGTCGCTTCATTGACTGGAATTCGCTCGCCGCCGTTAAGATAGTAATTGGCAATCGGATCGGCGAAGACTTGATTCAGCGGCAGCGAATCGGAGGCGTTGAGAAAGAGCTGCTGCTCGCCCAAATTTTGAGAGTCGATTTCAAAAACGTAACAGGACAGCAGTTTGCTGTCGGAGCGTAGTTTGACATCAAAGATATCACCTGCGAACATCGCGCCACGACCGGCCTGTTTTCCAACAGCGGTCTTCCAGTTGTATCTTTCGGCGAACGGCTTACCTTGAAGACTATACGACAGCGTCAAGTTCGCTTGGTCGGAGTAGGAGTTCGCGTTACGGTAGGCCTGTCGCATTCGATCGATGACCTGAGCAGGAGTGAGCCCCGGCGTCGCGGGGGCTGCTGAGCTTCTCGCTGCAGCCGGCGCAGTCAGTGCCGACGAACTTCCAGTTGTTGCTGGCGGGTTTCCAGATGCTGCGGGTGGATCACCGCTTCGAATCAAGGTCGTTGAAGTTGAAATCGGCAGGATGTGAGTCGTCGACTTCCCCGCGGTTGTGGCGAACGTTGTCTTTGCTGGCGGAGTGATTTCGGAATTCGCGACCGCAGGAGTCGTAATGCCGGGAGCACTCGGAGCCGTCAATCCCGGAGCACCGGGGGTAGTGACGACGGTTGCACCGGGGACGCTCAATCCCGGAGCAGCGGTTTCACCGGTCGAATTTTCAGCGTTCTGTTCGGGTTTTGACGAACCCCAGAAGCCGGAAATGATATACACAAAGAAGATCAACCACCCCACCGTGAATAGAATCTGGAGGGTTCGGGTTGTTCGTTTGGAGCTTCGACGTCGACGGGCCATTTTGCATCCTGCAAAAAGGAGATCGGAATGGACACCAGCGGATCCTTGCTGGCAGTTCCTAGATTAGACTAAAAGGGTAAAATTGGGTAAATATCGATATCTGCCATCAAGGCACTACGGGAACACAATGTCGGAAACGCGGAACAATTTAATCGGGCTTGACCGGGATGAGCTGCGGGAATCGCTAGCTCTTGCTGGCGTCCCAGAAAATCAGCAGTCGATGCGCTGTTCGCAACTCTGGAACTGGCTGTACGTTCGCGGCGTCAGCGATTTTTCCGAAATGCTGAACCTCAGCAAAGACCTACGGGCGGAACTGGAAAAACATTTCTCGATTCAGCGACCCGAAGTCGTTACCGAGCAAATCTCAAAGGACGGTACTCGAAAATGGTTGCTGCGGTTTGGGAGCGACACGCCAGACAGCCAAAGCGTCGAAATCGAAACCGTGTTTATTCCGGAACCCGATCGCGGCACGCTTTGCGTCAGCAGCCAAGTCGGATGTTCGTTGACGTGTACGTTTTGTCATACCGGCACCCAGAAAATGGTCCGCAACCTGACTGCCAGTGAGATTTTGGCTCAGGTGTTGATCGCACGAGATTTTTTGGGGGACCATCCCGGCCAAGAAGGGAAATCGTTGACCAACATTGTGATGATGGGCATGGGGGAGCCTCTATTTAATTTCGACAATGTCAAAAAGGCTTTATTGATTGCCTTGGATGAAAACGGGATGGCATTTTCGCGTCGGCGGATCACGTTGTCGACTTCTGGAGTGGTTCCTGAAATTTTTCGCACCGGCGAAGAGATTGGAGTGGGGCTTGCGATCTCCTTACACGCGACCACGGATGAGTTACGGGATGTTTTGGTGCCGATCAACCGAAAATATCCTTTAGAGAAACTTTTGGAGGCCTGCCGGGTTTATCCCACCGTCTCCAACACGCGACGCATTACTTTCGAGTACGTGATGCTTGATGGAGTCAATGATTCGATCGCCGATGCACGGCGGCTGGTCCAATGCTTGTCGGGGATTCCGGCAAAGATCAATTTGATCCCGTTCAATCCATGGCCGGGTTCAAATTACGAGTGTTCTTCGAAAAAGCAAATCGATCGGTTTGCGAATTACTTGAACGATCATGGCTATGTGTCTCCGATTCGTCGACCGCGAGGTCAGGACATCATGGCCGCGTGTGGACAATTGAAATCGGAATCTGAACGGGCAAAGCGTCAAAGCAGTTTAATTCAACTTAAGGAATGAAGAGATGGATAAGAAACTCTGGCTACCTGAAAGCGGTTTGATCACACGACGCAAGTTCATCGCAGGTACCGGAGCGATCGGCTGTGCAGCCGCGACCGGAGGCATCGCCGCGGCGTTCTATCAAGAGCCCGGCCGATTGGCAGAGGTTTTGGAAACACCCCACGTCACCGAAGGCCCTTTCTATCCCGACAAACTCCCGCTGGACACCGACAACGACCTATTGATCGTCAACGATTCTATCTCACTGGCCGTTGGCGAAATCACCCACTTGAGCGGTCGAATTCTTAACGGCAAAGGCAATCCGATTCGCAACGCGCGTGTCGAGATCTGGCAAGTCGACAATCAAGGAATTTACATCCACAGTCGCGGCGGTGATCGCGAGAAACTGGACAAGAATTTCCAAGGATTCGGGCGGTTTATTACCGGCATCGACGGTCGCTACTATTTTCGGACGATCAAACCGGTGACCTATCCGCGGCGGACACCACACATCCATCTGGCGGTTTTCATCAACAACAAAAGACTGTTGACCACCCAAATACTGATCAAAGGCAATAAACAGAACGACCGCGATGGACTTTTCCGCCGCATCGGAAACAAAAAACAACAGGAAATGATTCTGGTTGATTTCAAGCCGCTAGAGGGTTCCAAGATCGGAGAACTGACGGCGAACTTCGACGTGATTCTGAACCGCACGCCCAACGAACTGCAAATGAAAAAAGGCTAGGCTCTGTGATCAAGCGCGTTGCAGACCTCAAGTTTCAAGCCGTGGTTAGAGAGTAGCCTGTGGTCACCGATTCAGCGCAAAGCCAATTGCTGTCGCCCCTTCGAGGCTTGGGGGTGTGATGGGACTGACTTCCACGGGCTTTCACCCGTGGCTACATGCTGCCGCCCCTATCGGGGCTTTATGCTGTCGCGCCTTCGGGACTGTATGCTGCCGCGTCTATTGGGGCTGTATGCTGTCGCGCCTATCGGGGCTACATGCGCTCGCACATAGGCTGGAAGTCCATGCCACCGCTAGTAGCCTATGCCACCGGCCTACTTCGCACCTTTTAAAAACGTCTTAAAAAATTCCTGCATCAGATTCAGGTATTCATCGGCCAATTCCTCAGGCACCCGTTCGTGATGCTCGGCGCCGGGGATCACGAACTTAAACTTCTCTCCCTGCCACGCCTCGATGATTCGATCCTGAAACTCGACGGGAACCACCGTGTCCTGTCCCGACTGAAGAAACAGACAGGGAACCTTGCACTGACGAGCATTGGCCACCGAATCCAGTTCGCCTGGGACCATGTCGCCGACAAATCGTGCCGTCCCAAAGTTCCACCAGTTGTATCGCTGCCGCTCAGAAATCATCGCAGCCAAGGGAGGCGGATTTCTCAGATAAACGCCAACCACCGGATGCCTTGCCGCCAGATACAAGGCTGAAATGCAACCGAGACTGTTTCCAGTTAACAATATATTCCAACCGGGAAAGCAAGACGTGACATGCTCCATCAGGGCATCGCATTGACGACTGAGGGTTTGCAATGAGGCGCGGCCTGAGCTTCCTCCGTAACCGGCGGGGTTAAATGTCCAAACGACTTTGGAGTAGCCGTTGACCAGTTCGGCGGGATGGGGACCGGCCCGTTCGGCGCGGCCACCGGTTCCGGGAAACTTGAGGACGACCAGACCGGGGGCGCCTTCGACTTCATTGCGGTAGCACTCAAAGATTTCGAGATGGCCGTCGTCGAAGGGAAACTCGCGCCGAATTCGATCCTCAGGATCAATAAAGTTCGTCGACGAACAGAGAACCAATCGGTCAGCCAGTCGAGCAAGGAGTTTTTTCATGTCGTTCCCGAGATGTGTGGAGATCTGAGGATAACAGGAACAACAAAACAGGGAAGAAGGCATTGTTTGCGGTGTGAAATACCCGTCGGGTTCGGGCCGCGGAGCGTCCCGTCCACCGCTCCAGATGAGCGGCAAGTGCCCAATGGCACTTACTTTAGAACAAACCGGATTAAATTGGCGAGTGAGCAGCTGGGGTTTTTAGCCCAGAGGGCGGCACACCCATTGCCGTTGGCGTAAGCCAACGGTTT
>CAZDZX010000241.1:0-6845 GCA_964510005.1 uncultured Pirellulaceae bacterium | reverse complement strand
TAGCAACCCCGGCCCACGCGGCACCCAGTTGCATGTTCGATCTGGCCTCAAGATCGTCGGGCTGTTCCATCACTCTTCGAAAGCTCGACGCCACCAAACGCCATGACTCGCGCGAGAAGATCATGGAAACGGGATTACGTTTTTTGGTAACCCACGTTTCGACCGCATGCGAGATCGCGTCAATGCCCGTCAGTGCGGTCACCGATTCGGGTTGAGTCAGCGTCAGTTTGGGATCAAGGATCGCCACGCGACAACTGGCTTTTTTGTCGCCGCAAGCCATCTTCACGTGAGTTTCTTCGTCGGAGATCAGAGCAAAGCTCTGCATCTCGCTGCCGGTTCCGGCGGTGGTTGGAATCGCGATCATCGGCAGCATCGGTTGGGTGGCCTTGCCGACACCCCAATAGTCTTTCATCGATCCGCCGTTGGTGTAAACAAAGTTCACTCCTTTGGCGCAGTCCATCGAGCTGCCCCCGCCCAGTCCGATCAATAAATCAGGCTGGTAGTCTTGAGCGACCACGAGTCCAGCGGCGACTTCACGGGTGGTCGGATTTTCGCGGGCCCCGTCAAAGACCCGCGTTTCGATGCCTTCCTGTTGCAGTACGTCGACTGCTTTTTCGACATGGCCTGCCACCACGATGCCGGGGTCGGTCACCAGCAAAGCGCGCTTGCCGCCGATAGCAGTCGCCTGTTCACCGACACGAAGGATCGAATCGGGCCCGGTGATCATCCGAGTTTTCAGTTCAAAATCAAAAGGCAGCATGGGTCGTTCGTGTTGAGGAGAGTTTTCGGTTCCGCCAGCGAATCAAAGCCTGAAGCGTGAGCGAAGAGATCCCTTGCTTGCGATTTGGGTAGCGATTCGCGTTGCGATTTCTTATGCAATGATTCGGGCGGTGTCGATGGAACGTCAGGCCATCGCCGCCATTTTTTCCTGCGGCATCTGGTAAGCTCGCGAGCGGAACAGGAAGTCGATGATGTTGCCTTCGTGAGGTTGCAACCAATTGAGGCGATTGGTTGGGATCGGACCGATGTTCAATCGATCAATGTTGGTAGCATCCGCCAGCTGATTAATAAAGGCCACGTCATTAGTGATGGCAGTTCCGACCAGCGTTGGGCCAGCCTTTTTCAGCATTTTGTCCTGCGGGCATTCGACGACGGTCGTGAATGGGAACATAAACTCTTTGGAAGCAATCTCACAATCGGGGCTGGCCGCGCGGGCGATGACCGGTCTCAGGTAGGACGCCTTTTCCAGTTCAACGACTCGATCGCCGTATTGAGCCGTACAATCGGTGACACCGTCTTTGGCCAGATCTCCTTTCAGCATATCCCAGACGGCTTGGCCCATGCCGGGAACAGTGAACGCCGCCAGTCCTGCGTTTTCGTCTTCGGGAGGCAACGCTTCGATAGGCCCAAGTCGTTCGGCCAGTGCCTTGCCGATTTCTTCGGTGTGCCGCGACGCGTAGATCGCACTGCAGTTGATGCAGCTACGTCCGCCGTTGATGTAAACGCTTTCGGCCATCACGTCGATGTACTGTTCCCAATCATCAACGCAGTCATCGCCAAGGAAAATTTTGGAGAAGCCTGGACCGTGAACTTGGACGCCGGGGTTGCTGGCGTACTGATCGACGGTTTTCTGGCTGCCGAAAATCATGCTGCGCGAGCATGCTGACAGCAAGCTGGCCCCGACGTCGTGGCCGCCGGGATAAAGCGAGATAACTTCTTTGGGAATGCCGGCAGCTTCGTAAGCCGCCGCAACACGGTAGGCCGTCCACGGTTCCGACGACCCGGGTTTGAGAACCAATCCCATCTGCAGCGGAATCGCTGGCAACCACAGCGTATGGACGCCGGGTGAATTGGAAGGCAGTACCGCACCCAAGACAGGCGTCTGAGCTTGGAAGCTAACCACGACGCCGCGATTTTCCACGCCGTATCCACGCGTCAAAATATCCAAGTCCAGCCCGCGAGTCAGGCAGTCAAGAATCTCCTGCATGTTCCGCATCACGAACGAGTTCTTCTGCATGTTCTTGCGGCACATGTGCTGTGGCAATCCCGTCGATGCGGATTGCTGGTGCACAAAATCGTCAGGGGTTTGCTGCCCGTTGCCCATGGGCAGTGTTTCGTTTTCAAAATGGTCCGCCGCTTTGCCGACCATTTCAATCAACTGAGCACAACTAAACTGGCGGAGTGCGTCACGAGCTTTTTGAGCGGTCCGCATGTCCCGCGTCACCAAGCCGCCATTGGCCGAGTGTACTTTGGCGATCGGTTCGCCGGTGTTGAAGTGAACGACTTCGTTGGTTTCGAGAGACTCGTAGGGTTTGCCCCAGCGAATAACGGGAATTTCAAGCATGGAATGATATGGGTGTGAAGTGTCTTAAGATGTTTGCAGTAACGCGAGAGGAGCCAAAACGTGGGAATACGTCCCCCTGCCCTTTAATAAACGCCCACGGTGGTCGCGGAGGCAATCTCGTGAAAGGGTCTCACGCCGCTCACGCCGTCCCAAGGAAACTTGTCGAATGGCATTTCGCGTTCGCCTTCGTCACGTTCCATGAATCCGGGAACGAAGAACTCGGGAGTCAGCGTGGTGAGTTTGACGCGACCGGTTTCGCCATAGCCAACGGTTTGGTTGTAGTCATCAAAGGTGACGACTTCGGTGCAAGCCCGCGGTTGCGGCGCGTAGTAAGCGATTTTGTATTTGTCTGCGGCGGTGACCGGTTTGCTGCAAGCCAATCCCATCAACGTGTTGCCGTAAGTCGGTGTCATGAAAATGCCCGACTCTTCCGGTGGTCCGCCAAACAGTTCTTCAACGCAGAACCGAGTCCACTGCGGTGTGAACTCTGTGCCCCCAGAAAAGATGCCTGTGATGCCGGTGTCCGCGAACGTCATGTCGCGCTCTTCTAAACCTTCGCACAGCGATTCGATTAGTTTTGGTGTCGCGAACATGCACTTGATGTTGTGGTTCGCGGTCAGCACCGTGATCGCTTGATCGATGCAATGCTTTTTGTATTCCTGTAGATGCTCCATCCAGCCTTTCTTGATCAGTTTCACAACCCACCGCGGATCGAGGTCGATACAGAAACTGATCCCGCCACGATACTGAGCCATGTGCTCGACCGCCAGTCGCAGACGACGTGGACCTGAAGGCCCCAGCATCAACCAGTTGCCGCCTTTGGGGAAATACTCATCCGGCAGCGTGTCGGAAAAGATCTCGTAGTCGTCGCGGAAATCGTTGACCACGACGCGGCTTTTGGGGACGCCGGTGGTGCCGCCGGTTTCAAACACGTAAGTCGGTTTGTCTTTGTAGTCGTTCATGATCCAACGCTCGACCGGGCCACCCCGCAACCATTCGTCTTCGAAGGCCGGGAACTTTTTCAAGTCGTCGTAGCATTTGACTTCGGTGAGCGGATCGAATTTCAGCTCTTTCTTTTTCTCCAACCAAAACGGACAGCCGGTCGATTCGTGAAAATGACGCTGGACGATCTCGACGGTGTGCTGGTCAAGACGGTCTTTGGCTGTGGAGATCGCCAGTTCCAAAGACGTATCGATCGTGGACATAAAAAAGGACCGGAAAAGTGATTGAGGGTGAAGCGGAAAACAACGAACCGAAAAACATCGACGAGGGGTAACACGGCCCTTGGTCGCGAATTTCAAACCCGATTATAAAACAATCAGCCCCTGATGCGAGACTGTGGAATCCAACCAAATTTCGAGAAATCCCCGACCTCCCATTTGCGAGGTTGTTTACGTCCGCCCAAAGCCCGTTATGTTCACAGTTTCTGTTTTCCCATTCCGGAGCCCCCATGCGTGTCGGAGTCTTTGGTGGATCGTTTGATCCGATTCACCTCGGCCATCTCATTGTTGCCGAAAGCTGCCGCCAGCAGGCGCAGTTGGACCAAGTCCTATTTATGCCCTGCGCGATGTCCCCCCATAAGCTCGACGGTGCCCACGGGACCGATCGACAACGCCTCGAAATGCTGGATCTGGCGATCGGCGGTAACCGAAGTTTCGTCCGCAGCGACATGGAAATCAAACGAGGCGGAGTCAGCTATACCGTTGAGACGCTGGAGGAACTGTCAGCCCAGTCCCCCGACAACGAGTGGTTCTTTGTGATGGGTGGCGATTCGCTGGAGTCGTTCGCGACGTGGAAAGATCCTCAAAAGATTTTGGAGTTGGCGTCACCGATTGTCGTCAACCGCCCCGGGTCCGAGGGCGCGGCGTTGGATTTGCTCAAGCCACTGTGCAGTGCGGAGCGATTCGAGCAGTTTTCTGGCTTGCAAATCGAAAGCCCGTTGATTGAAATCAGTAGTTCAGCCATCCGCGCGGACACCGCCGCCAGCAAGAGCGTCCGGTATCAGGTTCCTCGCGGCATCGAAAAATACATTGAAACCCAAAAGCTCTACGGTGCCAGCGAGGACAAGTGATGTTGAAGTACAAAGATTTTGTTCCCGCCGAGATTGAAGCACCGGGTACGTTCCGCCAAGGGCAGCATGAGAGTTTTGATCATGCAGTGGAGGCCGCCAATCAGTGGCTGTCCGAAAATCGGATCGCTTTGATTTCCATTGAGACTGTGGTGCTGCCCAACATCTGGAGCCGTTGGGAGGAGGGGTCTGGGGACGCCAGTCTGGCCACCAGCAGTGACGCGCCCAGTCGCTGGCACCAGTTTATCCGGTGCTGGTATCGTGACGTTGAGCAGTAAGCCTGCCACGGCTTCGGTTTAAATTTGAATGCAGTTTCTTTTCGAGATCTGATCATGAGAAAGTTTTCAGTACTAAGCTTCTTTTTTGCCGCATCATTATTCGTGATGTTGTTCTCGGCCCGCGACAGCCAGTTGCTCGCCCAGCAGACTCGCGACATGAGCTGGCAGGAATCGGCCAGTGAACGACTCAAGGGAATCTACGATCAGGACAACTTTAAGCCAGTGCCGTTTAAGCCGCAGTGGCTGGCAGACAGTTCGGGCTACACGGTCAGCGAACAGAATCCTGAGACAAAAAAAAGTGAGCTGTGGCGATACGATGTCGGCAGCGGTGAACGCACGCGAACCGATGTTTCAGGGAAGACTGACAAAATGCTTTCGCCCGATGGTCGCTATCGGATCAAAAAAAAGGGAAAGCGAATTATTGTTCGTGAACTTGAAACGGGCGAAGAGGTGGAGTGGGTCAAAGCCGCGAGTGGTCTGGGTATTTCCTATTCCAATTTGAGTTGGAGTCCCGACGGCAGCTACATTTCGTTTGTCGAAGTCAATCGCAGCAAGGTGCGAAAGCGAGCCACGCTCGTTCCCGGCGACCCGACTTACCCGGGCATCGAGCAGCATGCTTTTGCTCGAGTGGGGGGCACAATCGAATCGCTTCGCGTTGGAATCGTTGGCCCCAAAGAAAAAAAGGTGCAGTGGGTTCCATTGGAGTCACCCAAGGAAGGTTTCTATTTGGGCCAAGTCGAATGGGCGAACAGTTCCAGCGAACTGTTGATCGAAAGGTTCAGCCGTTTTCGCGACAAACGGGAATTCTTCTTGGCCTCCGTCGATGGCAAGCTGGAACGCATTTTTCAAGAAGTCAATGAAGCGTGGGCAGTCGGAAGCCATCGGCTCAACTCCGGTGCCAAGTGGATTCGCGACGGCAAGGCCTTCATCTTTATCAGCGAAAAAGAAGGTTGGCGACAAGCTTATCTCTGTTCGCGAGACGGCAAACAAGAGACAAAGCTGACGCCCGGCAAGTACGATATCATCGGCCGAGCGCGTGTCGATGAGGCGGGAGGTTGGTACTACTTTATTGCTTCTCCCGAAAACGCGACGCAAAAGTATCTGTATCGGGTGCCACTAGATGGATCGGGCACGCTAGAAAGAGTGACGCCAGAAGACCAGCCGGGCACGCATAAATACGATGTCTCTCCGGATGCAAAATTTGCGATCCACACATGGTCGTCATTGAATCGTCCGCCAGTGGTCGACCTCGTTGAATTGCCTTCGCACAAATCCGTTCGCGTGCTCAAAGACAACAGTGCGTTAAAAGCCAGAGCTGAATCCGTACTGAAAAATCCTACCGAATTCGTCAAAATCGATATCGGCGATGGTGTCGTGTTGGACGCTTCGATGACCAAGCCTAGCAATTTCGACCCATCGAAAAAGTACCCGGTGTTTGTGTACGTGTACGGCGAGCCCTATTTGCAGACGGTGTTGGACGAATGGGGTGCCGCTCAAATCGATTTCCTGCGAGTCGTCGCCGACGCGGGCTATGTCACAGTTTCGATCGACAATCGAGGAACCGCTTGTCCCAAGGGCGCGGCGTGGCGGCGGTCGGTCTTTGGTAGCCTCGGGCCGTTGTCGACCAAGGAGCAGGCGGCGGCGATTAAAAAGCTGGGCGAGATGAAATCGTTTATCGATTTGTCCCGAGTCGGGATCTGGGGGTGGAGTGGCGGCGGATCCAATACGCTCAATGCCATGTTCCGCGAGCCCGATGTTTATCACGTCGGCATCGCCGTTGTCCCCAAACCCCAGCCATGGCTGTACAACGCTTGGTTCCAAGAAATCTACATGCGAACACGTGAGGTAAATCCGGAAGGCTACAAGAAATCAGCTCCGATCAATTTTGCAGAGGGGCTCAAAGGCAAGCTGTTGATCGTCACGGGCTCGGGTGAAACGAACACCCACATTCAAATCATTGAAGGTTTGGTGGATCGCTTGATCAAGTTAGGAAAGCCGTTTGACTACATGGTGTACCCCAATCGCGATCACGGACTACGCGAAGGCGTCGGATCGGTGGTCCACGTTCGCATGTTGATTCTGCGATACTTGATCGAAAACCTGCCCCGCGGCCCGCAATAGCCTGTGACCTTTTGGGTGCCATGCTCACGCGCAG
>CAZDZX010000240.1:0-6848 GCA_964510005.1 uncultured Pirellulaceae bacterium | reverse complement strand
ATGAGCGACAAGGCACTAGCCGTCGGTTCGTTGCGACGCGGATACCGGCGACTAGCGCCTTGCCGCTCACAAACCAAAAAAACAACCAAACCCAAACCCAACAGGAGACAAACACAAAACATCAACAACCTGACCCATTGGTCCAGTCTGGAATGGATATTGCCCTGTCACGGCAAAGACGCCGGTTCGAATCCGGTATGGGTCGCTCGCAACCCAAGGGGTTGCCACTGTTCAGGGATCCAGCGGCCTGGCGATTTGCCTTTGAAGCAAGTCTTGAGAGTTCGACTCTCTCTCCCTGATTAAAAATTTGCCTCGCGGTGTGCTGGATGCATGACTGTCTTCGAAACAGTTGGACAAGGTTCGATTCCTTGGTGAGGTACTGAAAATTTTACGTCCCGTGGCCTAGTGGCAAAGGCAGCTGTTTTACAAGCAGACGATCGGTGGTTCGAGTCCACCCGGGATGACTTTTTAAAAATGGCTCGTTGGGCGTCTGGAGACGCCGTCAGTTTTTCAAGCTGAAGAGGTTGGGTTCGAATCCCACACGAGCTGCTTTGTCGATTTGCATCGGCAACTTTAGGTCAGATGGTGCAACTGGTTGACACGCGACGCTCAGACCGTCGTGCCCAATGGGCGATGAGAGTTCGAATCTCTCTCTGACCACTCACTGCGTTTGCTGAAAAATTGATGATTCGAGTCGTGCTCCCCGTGCTGGTCTGTAAAACCGGCGCCGAAAAATATCGGGGTGGTGGCGAGAGGTTCGATTCCTTCACGACTCATAGATTGAAACGCTGACAGGATAGCATCGCGATACAAGGAACAATTTGGGGGGCTCGTCCAACGGGAGGATATCTGTTTTGCAAGCAGAAGATCGGGGTTCAACTCCCCGGCCGTCCACTGAGTATCCAACCGCCACGCTGCGCCGCAACCTCTATTCTTCTTTGTGGCTGGCGTGCGGGTTGTAGTCGTCGAAATTCGACACACTTAACGTCTCGCTAAATTCATCGCCCGGGACCACGACCAGATCGCCGTAGAGGTCGTCTTGTTGGGTGATGGCGCCGTGATGCCGCGCCAATTCTAGCACCGCCAAAAAGATCGAAACCATTTTCGATTTGTGCATGCCTAATTCGAACAGTTCGGAAAAAGAAACCGAACGCTGTTTGACGATGCGGGCATGAATCTGTTCCATGTAAACATGGATCGGCGTGTCGTCATAAATAATGCTGGTGTCTTCAACGACGATCCGGTTCTTCAAGATGCGCCCAAACGCACTCACCAAATCCCAAAGCTCGATATCGCGAATGGGTTGCTGCGAGATATCCATTTTCTTGGCCGGTAAATCGTCGGCCACTCGGGAGTGCCGATTCCGCCAACCCGCGGCATGCTCTTTAAGCATGGAACTGGCGTCTTGAAATTTTCGGAACAGTAACAAACGGTGAACCAGATCCTCACGAGGATCTTGGGTATCTTCCGGCGATTCTGCTTCTTCAAATTCGTTGCGGGGCAGCAAGGCCCGGGCTTTCAGTTCTACCAGCCTGCTGGCCACGTCCACGAAATCGCCAACCGCATCGATTGAGATCTCTTTCAATACGTCGACGTGTTCAAGGAACTCGCCCGTTACCTTGGCCAACAGGATTTCCGTGATCTCCACCTCGTGCCGTCGCACCAAGTACAACAGCAGATCAATGGGGCCGCGAAAAATAGGACTGGTAACTTGAAAGCTCAATGCACAGGTTCTTGATTGAAGTGACTGAAAAATATGGAATCGCAACAAAGTCGCTGCGTCATTTGCAGGAATAACAGATTAGCGTGATTGTCTCCCCATCCAATATGCAAAATTGTTCCCGTTGATTTTCATGTTGTCAGCCTGGAACGGGTCATCGCAAAGCCCCCCGATGTTTTGACTGACCCGATTATATTGGTTGTTTTTTAAAACTTGCCTGACCCCAAAAACCTTTGGGATTTGCACAGGTTTTCAGTGATAGCACTTTTGTAGGTTGCCGATATTCTCCATGTTGCCCGATCGGAACAGACATTGTCTGTCAGATCCCTGACTGGTCCCGGGAAAAGGTCGTGCATCTCTGCGTCACTATTTGTTTTGGAGTATTCCACAGCATGCAACCACGATCGAGCCACTCAACGGGTGGCTTTCAACAACTAGATTCGCTCAGAAAACTCGTCTCACAGGTACTATGTCAAAAAAACGACTTTGAAGAAGGCATCTTCCAGATCTCAGAACAAATGATCAAACGCGGCCAAGACTTTTGCGGCATTTTATTTTGCCTGCATGGTCCGCGAAGCGTCAAACTAACTGCCATCTGGGAATGCGAAAAAAATTCAGTTCGCTTTTACGGTTCCAACGGCGAGAAATTCAAAACTATTAGTCTCGAAGCATAGCTGCCCAGCATTGCTTCCTGTTCACGATTCCTGCGGGGATTGTTCACCACACCACTGAAAATCGGGGATTCATATGTTAGTTCTTTCCAGGAAGGAAAGTGAGAAGATTCTTTTAGGAGAAGAAATCGTTCTAACCATCGTGCGTGTATCTGGAGACCGAGTTCGACTTGGCATCGAAGCTCCTTCAGACATGCTTATACTTAGACAGGAATTAGAGGAGTCTGCGGAAGAAATTCCAAAGTATAAAAAACGTAAGGCTGCCTGACCTTCACCGGTCACGCAAACGTGACGACGCCTAACACCAACACTGCTTAATCTGAGTCCAGCTTGCCTCTGTGAACGCTTTCGTTGTTCACCGGTTAAGCAGTGTTGGTCGAACGCTCGTTAAATTCTGACCGCTGCGGTCTAACGCCACGAAGAAATTTCGTTCAGTGGCTTCTTTGTGATATTCGGGACGGTCGCGTCTTCAGCGGGAAACCCTGTCACCAACACCAGAAACGGACGCTCGTTGGATGGTCGCTCAAGAATCCGATTCAGGAACTTCATCGGGCTGGGAGTATGCGTCAACGTGGCACAACCTGCCTCATGCAGTCCCGCAATCAAAAAACCCGTCGCGATCCCGACCGATTCGTTGACGTAATAATGTTTCACTTTCTCATGGTTTTCATCTTCGCCCCACGTCTGGGCAAAAATCACGATCAAGGTCGAGGCAATCTCTAAGAACGGTTTACTGGCATCGGTCCCCAGCGGAGCCAAAGCGTCCAGCCAATCTTGGGGGGCTTTTCCGTGGTAGAATTCGTATTCTTCGGCTTCAGCGGCCTGCCGGATTTCCGATTTTGTGGCCGGATCTCTCACCACACAAAAATGCCAAGGCTGAAAATTGGCACCGTTGGGCGCAGTGCCGGCGGCCAGCAAACATTGACGAATGACTTCCTCGGGAACAGGTTTGTCGGAAAAACTCCGCACACTGCGTCTTTTGCGGATGTTTTCGTAAAACTCCCGGGCCCGCTGCTGCATCTGTTCGGGCTCATAATCCGGAAAATTGTCAATCGGGATATGTTGGTCTTTGGGCATGGCGAATTCAGAAACATTTTGGGTAACAACGCACTAAATGGTAGTGGTTGGGAGCACCTTAAACTACCATAAAGATCACTTTTTCAAGGATCGGCAAAGGTTTCAGGAAGATACCGAGTGCACCCTCTACTGACAATCAAAACTTGCATGAAGTTGACCTGTAAACGGTTTGTTCGCTCTTTCGCAACATCTTGCGCATCGGCATTTGTATTCGTAGCTTTATTGGCCGCTTGCGCCGATTCGGCCATGGCGGATCTAACGCTGGCCAAGATCTTTTCTGACCATATGGTGCTGCAGCGGGAAAGTACCGTGCCTATTTGGGGAACCGCGACGCCGGCTGCCGAAATGGTGATCCGGTTTGCAGAAAAAGAATACAAAGCCAAAGCCGATGCCAAAGGACGCTGGAGCAGCAACCTCGAAATCGGAAAAGCCGGTGGGCCTTTCGAATTGGAAGTCAGCGAAGTCGGTTCCGAACTGACAATCGGTGTCTCCAATATCATGGTCGGTGACGTTTGGATCTGTAGCGGCCAGTCGAACATGGAATGGCCGGTCTCCAAAGCACTCAATCCTGACACAGAGATCGAACAGGCGAAGAATTTCTCAAACATTCGGCTGTTCCAAGTCGGCGAATCGGCCTCTCCCAAACCGCTCGACGATTTCGGTGTGGTCAAATCTTGGGCGGTCTGTTCTCCTGATTCCGTGGCGGACTTCTCTGCCGTGGGTTACTTTTTCGCCAAAAGCCTTTCCAAGGATCTCAAAGACGTTCCCGTCGGACTGGTCGATGTTTCTTGGGGCGGCACCCGCTGCGAAGGGTGGACGTCTGCGGAGGCGATCGGTCAACAGGAATCGCTCAAGCCGCTGCTCGATCACTGGAAAGAAAGCGAAGAGGTCTCGAGTCCCGACCATCCCGGACACATTTTTAACTCCATGATCTCTCCCCTGACCCAGTTTCCGGTCAAAGGCGTGATCTGGTATCAGGGCGAAGCCAATGTTGGCAGAGGCCATCAGTATCGGACTCTGTTTCCGACTTTGATCAAGGATTGGCGGACTCGCTTTAACAATCCACAACTCCCGTTTCTGTTCGTTCAGTTGGCGCCCTACAAATACGAAGGCGCCGGCGAGTTTGCGTTGCAGGAACTGTGGGACGCCCAGTTACACACCGCCCGAGAAGTTTCTGGGACGGCAATGGCGGTGATCACCGATGTCGGCGACCTCGAAGACATCCATCCGCGAAACAAACAAGCCGTCGGCCAGCGATTGGCGGGTTTGGCGATGGAAAAAGTTTACGCCGATCCAGAATCGAAAGATAAACCGAAAGCCGTTGCCGGTGGGGCCCTGTTCCAATCCATCGCCACCCAGGGCAATGTTGTCCGCGTGACCTTTTCTCAGGTCGGCGAAAAGCTGTTGCCCAGCAATGAGGAAGCACCCTTGAGCGGTTTCCAGATTTGCGGAGCCGACAAGGTGTTTCATCCGGCCGAAGCCAAGGTTGTGGGTGACGTTGTCGTCGAGGTTAAAAGCGAAAAGGTCCCCGAACCTATCGCAGTGCGTTTCGGTTGGAACGGTGAGTTCGACATGAACTTGAACAACGCCGCCGGTCATCCCGTGGCTCCATTTCGATCGGATGACTTTCCGATGGAATCCGCGGACAAGCACTTTTAGATCGGCTGACTTCAGGCAACGTACGCGTTCGAAGTTATCACTCTCAGGTGAATTTATTCTGGGAGACTTGCAGGCGAATCCATCCGCATTCCGCCTGAGGCGGAATGCGGACCAATTTTCTGCAGTTTCTACGCCAGCAACATGCCTTTTTCGTTAACCACAAACAACTGCATGAACTCTTGCACCAGCATGTTGTCCAGTTGATCGTCGTCCGAAAATGCATCGGTGATCTCCACGATCTGCTCGTTGTCAAACAAGCGAGGCAGTGCGTTGACGAACTTTTTCTTGAGCAACGGAATGCCTTCCTCGCGGCGGTTTCGATGTCCCACCGGATAAAGTACCTCGACTGGCTCTGTTTGGGTGCCGTCGGTAAAGAACACTTGCACGCAGTTCCCGATCGCTCGTTTGTCTAAATCGTAATAGTCTTTGGTGTAGCCTTTGTTTTCGCTGACCTGCATTTTTTTGCGAACGGCATCAATACGAGGATCTTTCGCGGTTTCGTCGGAATAGTGCTCCGCCGTCAATTCGCCAAAAATCAATCCGACGGCCGTCATGTATTGCAGGCAGTGGTCTCGGTCAGCGTAGTTATCCAACGGACCCGTTTTGTCGATGATCCGTACACCGGGCTCTTGAGTTTGGATCTCAATGCGATCGATTTCGTCGATCCGGTCTTTGACTTGCATGTGCAATTCCAAGGCGCACTCGACCGCCGTTTGGGCGTGAAATTCGGCAGGGAAAGAAATCTTAAACAGGATGTTTTCCATCACGTAGCTTTCCAGCGGACGGGCCAAGGTAATGGGATGGCCACCGAACAGCACATCGCTGAATCCCCAATTCGGCGCCGAAAGCGCCGTGTCGTATCCCATTTCGTCGGTGCTGGCGATCATCGCCAATCGCACCGCGCGGCTGGTCGCGTCTCCTGCAGCCCAACTCTTACGTGAGCCGGTGTTGGGCGCGTGTCGATAAGTCCGCAGTGCTCCGCCGTCCAGCCAAGCGTTGGTGAGTGCGTTTTCGGTTTGTTCCTGCGTGTTACCTAGGAGGAAGCTGGCAACGGCAGTGCTGGCGATGCGAACTAACAGGACGTGATCCAGACCGACGCGATTGAAGGAGTTGTCTAGCGCAAGGATGCCTTGGACTTCGTGGGCTTTGATCATCGCCTCCAGTAGATCGCGAACGGAGATTTTATCGTCTTTGAGGCGGGATTGCCAATCCGCGACGGCCAGAATCGCTCCGAGGTTATCCGAGGGGTGCCCCCATTCAGCGGCCAACCAGGTGTCGTTAAAGTCCAGCCAGCGAATCATGGTTCCGATATCGAAGGCGGCTTTGACGGGATCCAGATTCAAGTTGGTGCCCGGCACACGGGACCCGAATTCGAGGTCCGCCATCGGTACCAGTGGTCCCAACAATCGCCGGCACTGCGGATGGCCCAGTGCCAGAAAGCCACAACCCAGGCTATCCATCAAGCAGTGTCTGGCGGTTTCGAAAGCCAGTTCGCTGTCGATTTTTGTGTTGTGAACGTAGTCCGCGATTTCGGTAATCAGTGAGTCCATTTTGCCTTTCCTGCGTTGTGGGGAAGGCAGAAGTCTAATCAATGGTGGCATAGGCATCCAGCCTGTGAGCAAGCGCGTTGTGCTTGTGGGCAACTTCGTTGGACGTTTAGACAGGTCGTAGATTTTGAAAAAGCAGTGGCGGGAGCAGAAAGCCCCGATAGGGGTGACAGC
>CAZDZX010000239.1:0-6911 GCA_964510005.1 uncultured Pirellulaceae bacterium | reverse complement strand
TTGATGTGGCCGGGACGCTCCGCGGTCCGGATCCGCGTCAGTCGCTAGCAATATTGTTAAGCTGGGCGATCTATCGCATATTTCCGGATTATCTCAACTTTGACGAAAGAATAGAGTTTCCGGATGCCGATGAGTTTTAGGACGCAAAGAATGCGCTTTGGTGCGTAGATCTATTGCTAACTAAAAATCAGGTCAGGAAGATTCCGATGTTCTCCCCCCAGAAACAATTCAGAATTGCCTTGCTCGTACTGGTAGCGGCTCCGTTTTCGCTATCTCAGGTGCAAGCACAGTCAGGAAGTTCAGCCGGCTTTGAAGCCCGACTGGCAGCGATGCAACGAGCCCGCGCTCGCGGAGCCGAAGAAGTGATCGAATCGAAGGTGGTTGAAGAAGCCCCCGTTCGCGTCGCTCAACAGCCATCGCCGATACGGCAAGTCGCGGCGACTGCCCCGATTCAGGGAAGCGCAACCCAGGGAGTCGTTCAGGGCTTTCCATCGCAAACATTCCCCTCCCAGCCAAGCTTTGCGGCTCCGTTGGGAAGTTCGACACGCGGCGTGGTCCAGAGTTTTGCTCCCACACCGCAACCAGTGATTAGCAGCCCGCTAGGAAGCTCCACGCGTGGCAGCGGAACTCAAGGTTACGTTCCCGGTCACTTACGAAACCCACAAGTCATTTCCGATCAACCGATCGTTCAAGGCACGATCATTGAACAGCCCTTTATTGATTCTCCTGTCGCTGGCGATGTGGCTCCTTCGATCGGATCCGATTCGTTCTTCAGCTCCGAAGTGATTCACGAAGGCGAGATTATCGGCGATCCGTGTAACACCTGTGGCGACAGCTACTTGATCGACGATTGTTGCGGTCGCGGAGGCTGCCCCGGCAACGT
Organism: uncultured Pirellulaceae bacterium; assembly: GCA_964510005.1. Lineage (GTDB taxonomy): Bacteria > Planctomycetota > Planctomycetia > Pirellulales > Pirellulaceae > Mariniblastus. The sequence continues at coordinate 6,028 of CAZDZX010000239.1, read as the reverse complement.
GCGTCCGATCTTCCACGGCCAGTTCGCATCGCTGTTTCGCAATGCCAGCTTTTTTGGCGGATTGACTTCTTTTCGACACAACGCGTTCACGCTACCCGGAAACGACGATCTAAGTTTGGACAGCAACTTTGGAGCCTTCGGTGGTTTTAACCTTGGTGTTCCGCTGTGTCGAATTCTCGGTGGCGGTCTTTCCGCTCAGTTCGGTGTTCGTTCGGTTCAAACTCATTTTGATGGAAGCGACTTCACCGATGACAATCGCGACCAGACATTTTTCACGGCCGGTATTTTCCGCCGCGTCGACATCGGCTTGCAAGCCGGTGTTGTGGTCGACGTTCTCAACGAAGATTTTTTCGTCGAATCCGATCTGACACAGATTCGCGGCGAAGTCAGCTATGCATTTCCTACAGGCGGCGCATTGGGATTCCGATTTGCCGCGGCTCAACAGGATGACAGCTTCAGTGGTGAACTCAACGGCGTCACCGTCGATGAATTCACAACCGGATCCGATTCGCACTTCCGATTCTTTTGGAGAAAGGTCCTGAACAACGGCGGTTACAGTGAGGTCTTTGGCGGATGGAGCAACGCGGGACACGGTGTCCTTGGTGCTGACTTAGACGTTCCCGTCTCTAAATACATCGCCATGGAAGCCGGAGCCGTTTACTTCCTAAGTGAAGAAATCGCGCCCACCAGTAGTAGCCTTGGAGATTCACGGATCGACGATTCGTTTAACTTCTACGTTGGCTTTGCTCTGCGACCCCAAGGCGTCGCTCGCTACCGATCTTACGATCAACCCTTGCTTCCAGTGGCCGACAATGGAACTTTCCTGCTGCGGCGGAACTAGGATTCGTTGGACCTGAGACCGTCGAGGTCGCTGATTCAGAGTAAAAGGTTGGTTAATTCCGATACTCAAATCGGGCCCTTCGACTCGGTCAAAAAAGAGCCTTTGGTCGGCGAAAATGTGTAACTCAGGGTTTAAACGCCTTTAACTACCCTTCGTTCTCCAGCAGAACCATTCTGTATATCGGCAGGAAGGCACTTTAACGATTGGAGAGTTGAGGCTGTGGCCACTTGGGCAACCTTGCGACTGAGTTACGGTCGCAAACCGTTGCCTAGTTTCACAAAAAGTGTTTTGGCACTATAACTCTGCTAGGTTTGGCGAACATGTGGGCCAAAATGACCTGGTTGGCGTTCCCCTCTTTTAACGGCCAATCGAAAGATTAACCTGTTCGGTCAACTTTGCAGGGGACACTTTTGAGTTTCCCTATATTCGACCAGAGATTCCAAAGCCGCCAATGCTGTTGACCCTGGAAACCCACTTACTATTTCCCGCCAGAAAATTTCCTCAGGGAAATTGGAATCCTTCCTTCCAACATACCTCGGTCGACTTTGAGTCGCACGACGGAACGAAGCTCAATGGTTGGATGCTGCCTGCGGCCAACGAAGGAAAGCGCTACTTCCTCGTGTGCCATGGGATCGGTGAACACGTTCCTTATTCAGCCATGTGGCTGGGGAACCGTTTGGCCCAGCAATTCGATGGCCACGTGTTTGTGTTTGACTATCGCGGATACGGAAAAAGCGAAGGAAAACCGATCGAAGCCGGTCTGAAAATGGACGGCGAGCGGGCGATGGAAGTGTTTTGCGAACAGCACAACATCCAGCCCAGTGATGTGATCGTGGTCGGACATTCTATTGGTGGTGGCGTGGGAACTCACATCGCTTCCAAGATGGGATGCAAGGCCTTGGTCCTGCAGAAGACGTTTGATGTGCTGGTCGATGTGGCGGCGAAGAAAGTCTTTTGGGCTCCGGTCCGCTGGTTTATGCACAATCGGTTCGACTCCTGTGCTTCGCTGGAAAATTACGATGGTCCGGTTCTTCAGTCTCATGGCGAACTTGACCAAGTCGTACCGATTAGTCACGCTCGGCGCCTCTTTGAGAGCACGAGTCATCCCGAAAGTAAATTTCTGGGAATCCCCAACTTAGGCCATGACCAAGCCTATCCATCGGCCTACTGGAAGCAGTTGGAAAATTGGCTGTGCCGAATCGAGGAACAAGCCTCTGAAGCAAATCGCGAAGTCGAACGATCGTCTTCGGTCGTGGTGGAACAAGAGTCAGAGACCAACCCCCAGTCTTGTGACTACTTTCCGGCGTAGTTGGCCCATCTGGAGAAGGTCGGTATTGGACGGTTGGCAGCATCTGCGGGCAACATCTCGAAAGCGAAGCCAATCGGATGAGGCCCCGGGTCCTTGTCCCGGAAATTGAAGACGTCCGTTCCCCATCGTTCTCCGACGGCAACCATGTCGAACTTTTCGAATCGTTGCGTGCTTCGGTTGAATGTTGCCAACCCGGCGATTTTCAAGTCCATACCACGCTCTCTGCTGACGCGATTGCCGGTGTACGGATTCTGTTGACCGCTGGGCTCCTTCCGCATCTTGGCGGCGCCCACGACGTTCAGTTTGATCCACTGGTCATCGGCAGATTCCACAAAGGCTTTCAGTTTGCTGTCTTTGATTTCGCCTTTTTTCCAAGGTGAAGCTTGGCCGCGAACTTGATCGACGACATGGAACTGAAGTAGTTTGCGTTTAAAATTACCTTCGATATCTTTGGATTCGCCTGCCTCAATTTTTTCGGGCAACAATTCGAGGCATTCGGATTGAGATATCCAAAAATGATCCAAGTTGTGTCGCCACGAATCTCGGTTTTGAATGGAACGGGGAAGATCACGCATGACTTCGCGTAGAATGATTCCGTCGGTGGGCAGGCCTTTCCCCAACCTGATCTTCGAATTAATTTTCGGAAGCGTTTTTGGCTCGTCGCCTTTGAGAGCATTCCAACGACGCAAGGACTGGTTGAGAACTCCACGCGCTCCGTGGGCATTCAAAGGATTCCCAGAAGCCAAAAAGTTGCCCGCTGGTGTCACCGCATAAAGTCCTTGCCGTGTTGAGGTCGGCCGATATCTGCCGCCGTAGTGGCCTTGCTCGCAGAAGGTGCGGAAAAATTCGCTGGAACCATCCTTGCGATCTTGCACTCCTGAACAGTTGAAAGCCGCACAAACGAAATCAGACTTCAACAGATCGATAACTTCGTCGTTTGAAAAAACGGACTCACGGCCCGTGATGCCATTGTTTCAGACACAGCCTAAGGGATCGCCATTCATGGCCCAGATAAATAGCGGTCGCTTTTGCGTTTTGGCCGCCTCCCTCGCTTCGACCAAATTCGTATACCACTCGATTTGATTCCATTTCTGCTGGCCCGTGTCGCCAATGACGAACTTGTGAAGCGTTTTGAAATCGGAGTGTTTCTTAATCCCTGACCGATACGCCTGCAGCACTTGGTCTTTGGATTGCGCTTGGGCGCCAGCAACCAAGACGGCACCAACTAGAAACAGAGTCGTGGAAATGCGAGATAGCATGGTTCTACGGTAGGAAAAACGGTTGATATTTGGAGAGAACGACAGCGGGTGGATTGATCTCCATAGTATACGCCGCTCAAGTCCATTGGTCCCGCTTATTGCTAAGGAACATTTAGGACAGTTTTGAAATTCTGCCGGCAAATTGGGCCAATTCGCTACAAGAATCGGCTTCTATCATCCGGATTGTTAAATTCCATCCAACTTTACATATCGATCACAGAACTGATCCACCACGGCCAGCAAATGCTCGTCAAGGTAAGATCGAGTTTTTTGGACCAGCTTCGAGGACAAGCCACCATAAAAAGGTTCGGCGATTGCTCCAGCAATGCAGGCCATCGTATCTGCATCGCCACCCAGCGAAATCGCCAACCGGATGGCGGAGAGGAACGAATCTGATTCCAGAAACGCAATGATCGATTCTGGAACTGAACCGGCGCAGGACACGTCGAAGCAATAGGTTGGTCGGATCTGTTCAAGAGTTCGATCCAGATCGTAGCCGATCTCTTGCGTCACAAACTCTCGAATGTCGTCTTTGGAGTGCTTGGTGCGGGCAAGGAAAATGGCGCCGGCAGTGGCTTGGGCGCCTCGGATGCCCTCGGGGTGATTGTGAGTCACCGAGGCAGATTCCGCGGCCAATCGCAGGACTTCTTCAAGCGAATCCCCGACATAGGCAACTGGCGAAACTCGCATTGCCGATCCATTGCCCCAACTGTTGTACGGTTCGGTTTCTGCTCCCTGAGCCCAATGGATAAACGTGCCTCCATAACCCGCCGTGGGATAGCGATGGACGTACTGATGAAAATACGGTGGCAGCTCGCCGCCGTAGAGCAACCATTGGGCCACTGCGATCGTCAAAACAGTGTCATCGGTGAAACTGCTGTGTTCACGGAACAGATCGAAATCCGTGGTTTTGGTGGGAAAATGTTCGTAATGGGATCCAATGATGTCCCCAATAATGGCTCCAAACATATCGAAAATTCTCGTGACGCTTGAAAGAAACCGAGCGAAATGGTATCGGTGGTTGTCCATTATAGACCTTAATCCGCCTGCCAAACGCTAAACATGCCCACGATCGTAACTTGTTTCCCGATCACGCCTGCCCAAATTCAACGGATCACCGAACTTGATTCCGACTACAACGTCATCAACTCACCCCAGGAGATGATCGGGAAGGAAATCTTCAAAGCCGATGTTTTCTTTGGTCATGCCAAAACGCCCGTCGACTGGGACGCTGTCGTCGAACAGGGAAAGCTCCGTTGGATTCAATCGTCCGCCGCGGGACTGGACCATTGCCTCAAACCGGCCGTGATCCAATCCGACATTCCGGTCAGCGGTTGCAGTCGACTGTTCGCGCCGCAAGTGGCCGAAACCACAATGGCGCTGGTGATGGGATTGTTGCGTAGCCTCCCCACCTTTTTTCGGGCTCAACAGAACAAGGAATATGTTCGCCGCTACACTGACGAAATCTACGACAAAACCCTGGGGATCATTGGTTATGGAGGCAACGGGCAACAGATCGCCAAAGCCTTCCGTCCGCTGGCGCGAAAGATAATCGGGATGGATCGTTTTCCCGAATCAACCCTAGTGCCGGGTTATGAAGGCATGGCGGATCGACTCTTGCCTAACGATCAATTGGAAACGTTGCTAAAAGAAGCCGATATCGTGGTGTCCACGCTGCCGCTGAGTGAGAGTAACGAAAAATTGCTGTCCGATGCTCAGTTTTCAACGATGAAGAAGGACAGTTATTTCATCAACGTTGGTCGCGGCAGTGTTGTCGACGAACCGGCTTTGATTCGGCATCTCCAAAACGGACATCTGAAAGGCGTCGGCATCGATGTGGCTGATCCCGAGCCGATTGCGACCGATAGCCCACTGTGGGAGGCACCCAATGTGATCATCACGCCTCATATTGGGGCTCAATCACTGTACCGAGTGCCGCGCACGATCGATCTGTTCTGCGAGAACTTCCGTCGTTTCCAAAGTGGAGAAACGTTGATCAATCTGGTGGACAAGCCCTTGGGATACCCACGACCTGAACATCGGTTTCAGGGCGAGTTGTAGTCGCCGGACCTGCCAACCGTTAGAACGAGCTTGATTACCCGAGGGTGCCATGGGTGTCATGCTTTACGCGCAGCGTGAGCATGTCGAAGTAGTTACAGACCGGCAAGTTGCATCATATGGCATGCCCAGCCTTGCCACGGCAGGCGTGCAGGCATTCCCGCAATTCAAGGGGTGCCATGCTTCACGCGTGAAGCGCGAGTATGCGAATGCACGATGTATCGCTTGAAGAGAACGTCCATCCGCCTGCAATACCTGAACCAACATGGCAGGTTGGGGATTAACTGCCGGACCGTTGGCCCTAGATGATTTTTGGGGTCTTGTATTCCCAGCCCTTCAGGCTGGGCTAGGCAAACTGCCGGGGCTTTACCCCTGTATGTTGCCGGGCGTTGCCCGTATACGTTGCTGAGTTGTCATGGTCCAGTGCGTTAATTGCCTTGTCGAAATAACTTGGTAAATGTGAAGTCTCAGGCTTTGCCGTCAGATGCTGCGGTCTGTCTGCGGTCTGTCTTGCGGTTTGTCTTGCGGTTTGTCTTGCGGTTTGTCTTGCGGTTTGTCTTG
>CAZDZX010000238.1:0-6953 GCA_964510005.1 uncultured Pirellulaceae bacterium | reverse complement strand
CGCTCATGTAAAAAACGCCCCAAGTTTATGTTCACGCGTTGATCCGTTAACATATGCCGACACGAGACCCGTAACCCCTTTTGATGCAGCGCGATTATGAAAATTCAATCCACCTCCGAATCGATTCACGAAATCAAAGCCGATGTTGTTGCGGTCGGGATTTGGGAAGCTGAACCGCTCGACGGCGCCGCAAAAGTCCTTGACGACGCAACCGGCGGGCTGCTTTCCAGAGCCATCGAACTGGAAGAACTGTCGTCGGATCAATATGCCACCACGACGCTGTTGGCGCCGGCAGGAATCGAGTCGCCCGTTGTGTTGGTGGTCGGGTTGGGCAGTCGGGACGAAGTCGAACCTTCATTTTCGTATCGCGTTGGCGGTGTCGTGGCAAAATTCTCCGCAGACAAAGCTCGGAAACACGTCGCTACTTTTATCGAAGTTGACTCCGTTCCCGACACGGTCTGTGGCCTGATCAATGGTTGCGTCGGTCAGGATCTGTACATGGGAAAGAAAAAGCTTAACGAGATCGATAGCGTGTCGCTGGGGTTTGAAGTCTCCGATGCGGATCTCGAAAAGGGCAGGGTGTTGGGCGAGAGTGTTCGATTGACGCGTCGCGTCGTTAACATGCCTGCCAACGATCTGTATCCCGAATCCTTCGCCGACATCATCGTGCAAACGGGAAAAGAATCAGGATTCGAAACCGAAGTCTGGGACGAGGAACGTTTAACCAAAGAACGCTGTGGAGCCCTCTTGGCCGTCGGCAAAGCGTCAACGCGAGAATCGCGGTTGGTCATCATGCGCTACAACGGCGGTCCCGCAGGCGAGGCTCCGATCGGGTTGGTTGGCAAAGGCGTCACGTTTGACAGTGGCGGCCTCTCGCTCAAACCGACCGCGGGAATGATCAACATGAAATGTGACATGGCTGGTGCGGCAACGGTGGTGGGCACGATGAAGGCGATCGCCGAACTGGGGATCAAAAAGAATGTTTACGGTTTTGTCGGATTGGTGGAAAACATGATCGCAGGCAACAGCTTTCGCATGGGCGATGTGCTGACGTCTCGAAATGGAAAAACCATCGAAGTCCACAACACCGATGCCGAGGGACGACTGGTGTTGGCCGATACCTTGGACGTGGCGATCGAAACGGGAGCCGATCGCTTGATCGATTTGGCAACGCTAACGGGAGCCTGTTTAGTGGCGCTGGGGACGGAAATTGTTGGCGTGATGACGAACGATGATGATTGGTGTGACCAGTTAGTGTCCGCTGCCAACGCCAGCGGCGAAGGCGTTTGGTCGCTGCCGATGGACAAGTATTTTTCCGGCCAGATCAAAAGCTCGATCGCGGACATCAAAAATATTGGCGAAGGCAGATGGGGAGGCACGATCACGGCCGCCAAATTTTTAGAAGAGTTTGTGCAGAATGTGCCGTGGATTCACTTAGACATTGCGGGTCCAAGTTTCGGAGACAATCCGAAAGCGTGGATTGATGGCGGGGCCAGCGGTTGCATGGTCAGAACGCTGGTTCGGTTGGCTGAAGAAGCCTAACACGGCAGGGGCCCGTCGGTGAACGAAATGCTCAATACCGAAACCTCAACCCGGTGAAAGCGTTTCCAATTGATGTCCCACCGATGTTGTTGAAGTCGTGCCCCAAGGTCCACTCGAGGGACTCGTTGATTTTTCGCCCGAGGCTGATTTGGGTGTGCAGTAAGCCCGTGTCACCGATCGTGCCGAGGTCGATTTCTCCGGTCAGGGTCCAGCGTTGACCCAGCCTGCAATCGAATCCGCCGGTGAGGTTGAAACCCGTTTCTCCGCCGAAAGAATCGCCCAGCCAGTTCAGGCCAAATCCAAAACGTAGACGCAGCCAGTGTGTTGTAATTTTTTCGAAAACTAAATTGACGTCGCCCAACACAAGGGTGTCACTGAAGTTAGTTCCTGATTCGTGCAGAACATTGATGCTCGCGTCGATCCCCGGTCCATGTGGAAACTGCAGCAACAAACTAAACGCCCCCAATCCGATGTCATCAAAATCAGTGCCTCCGATGGCTGAATAACGAACGGACCAGTTCAACCAGTCGCCACGTCCAATGGAATCGTCAATCTGAATGGGGTCGCCAGCCAGCGCAGCGTCCTCGATTGCGAGTGAAGCCGGTGGCAAATCTTGCGCGGGTGCGACAGCGTCGACATGATGATGGACCACATGGACTTCTTTCCGGGTTGGAGCGGAGATAGCCGCCGAGATCAACGCATCGGTAAAGCTGGTTTTTCGTCGCTTCTTTTTCTTCTTTGCCGGTTTGGGCGTTGAAGTTGGTTCGTGCTTGCGAACGGATTTTTGAACCTGCGCCAGTTTGCCTTGTCCGCGAACGTTGTCAGCGAAAACAGCTGACAGCAGAACCCCAATTAAAACGATCAGTATGCGTTGTTGATTCATGGCCATCCCTTGCCGTAAAAGTGATCGAAGAAACTCATCACCTGCAGTTACAGCAAGGGGGAGCAATACTCATGCCAATCGGCGAAGCCTTGCGGACTGTCAGTTTTGAAGGGGTTTTCGATGACAGCACGTTGATGCCAGCGAACTCATTGTTGCCACAACGAAGATCCAATTGACGACGCCGATACGTGCCTTGGCGTGAGATCGATTTGCGCAGCCTAGATCGTTCGCGTAAATCGGCTAGCCAGAATTTGAAGGGTTTGCGATGCGTTGAGCTGATCTCCACCATCGCCGGGTTCAAGAAGATTGGCGGGATCGTTGACATGCTCCAGCCCGAGGTTGTGCCCGATCTCATGAGCCGCAACGCGAGCAATGACTTCTCGACCGCCGTTGCTCAACGGTAGATTGTCGCCGATGTGAATCGCAACGCCATTGAAATCAATAAAAGCAAGACCATTGGCTGTAAAGTTCGAGGTGTTTCCAAACGCCGGGACTCGTTCGACAAAGTAAACGTCCAGTACCAGTGGGTCGGTGTTTCCAAGCCCCAAGGCGTCGCCTTGATTGACGATCGCGCCCAAGTCGCTACCTGTTCGCGTGCCGAATCCTTGTCCTACATTAAAGAACGTGTCATTCACCGTGCGAGTATCCAGAAACTCGACATCAATACCGGCTTGCAAATAGATTTCATCAATCAGTCGAAAGACTTCGAACTGCTGCTCTTCACTACCAAAGAATGTGGCGGTGTTGCCGCCATTGTCGTTGGAAGCAATGATCGGTTGAATCACGACCTGCTGAGTGACATCGGGCGATGCTTCCTCGAAACGGTCGCTGAACTGAAGGGTTTGAGCCCCTGTGATGACATCGAGTCCCTCGGTCTGATTGCTGTCGCGAACGATCAGCGTGTCGCCTTGTTGAGTGATCACGAAATCGTCAGAGTCGCCGACAAACGTGGCTTGGCCCGCTTCGCTATAGTTTAGTGTGTCGTTGCCCGCGCCGCCGATGACTCGATCAGCCGATTCGGCTGCGTCGATAGTGTCGTCGCCAAGGTCACCAAGAATGACATCGGCTCCCAAGCCGCCTCGCAGGAAGTCATTGCCGTCATCACCATCGACGCGATCAACATCGCCACCGCCAAACAGGCTGTCATTGCCCGCGTTACCGCGCAAGATATCGTCACCGTCTTGGCCGTGAAGTTCATCGTCGCCCACACCGCCAGAGATGCGATCGTTTCCACCGCCTCCGAAAACGGTATCTCCATCGGGACCGCCAAATAGGATGTCGTCACCAAGTCCGCCGTTCACGGAGTCGACACCAGTGTCGCCTAGGATCCGATCTGCACCCTCGCCGCCGTTGACGATGTCATCGCCGAGGTTTCCACGCACGACATCGTTGCCTTCTTCGCCATCGATGGTGTCGTTGTCCTGCTGACCGATCAGCCGATCGTTACCGGCGCCGCCTAGAATGTTGTCGTCTCCATGAAAGCCGACCACGTCGTCTTCACCGTCACCGCCGCGGATGGTGTCGTCGCCGAAGCCACCCATAATGCGATCGTCGCCGCCATCACCAAACAGCTGGTCTTCGCCATCACTGCCGACAATGAAATCGTCTCCATCGCCACCGAAAATTTGGTCGTCTCCATCGCCGCCCAATAGTGTGTCGTCGGTCGCACCGCCAACCAGAATGTCATCGCCATTGTTTCCCAACAATCTGGCCAGTCCAAACGCCGTCAGTCGGTCGTTTCCGTTTTGGCCCGATGCAACCGTTTCAATACTGGTCTGGTTGATAAATTGATCGTCACCATCACCACCGAAGAATGTCACCCGCGACACGGCAGAAGCATCAAACGTAAATTCAGTATCGCCGGTGATCTGAAGCTGGCTCCCTGACTGCAGGACGTTAACGACGTTGCCACTGGCATCACCGCGCAGGGTTAGTTCTCCTCCGTTCAAAGATGCGGTAACGGCTAACAGGCGACGGCCTTCGAGCGTGTGATAGTCTTGGTCTGTGCTGCGTCGTCTTGTGGGCATGAAGTTTCCTAATCTCGCTGGTCTGAACCCACTAAAAGATATGTCATCGATCGAAAAAATGCTCCATCAAATCTTGTGTATCTTGCTGGCAGCGGGCGAAGCGCAACAAATTACACAAGGCGTTTTTTGGACCTGCAATCCGAACAGGATTTTTGATTCGCAGCGGAATCGTTAACTCGCCACTACAGGAAATAAGCGGGCTTAAAATGGGCAAACTGCCAGGTGTCTCGTTGAAAATTGACTCACCGAAATCCAAAAATCGCTATAAATCTGAATGAGTTTTGGGGCTGTAGTCATTAGTTTTTGCAGTGTTTGGAGGAAAGAGATGCAAATACGGCACCAGAGCGATTCTTCTATAATCCCGGCAATGACCGATACTTCGGTCGATAACCAACCCGTCGGCTGGGCTCACAACGGGTCCATCTAAGCCGAATCTCTTCCCACCCACACAGGAGAAAATGCCAAATGGGCATGATTCAGGATTTCAAAGATTTCGCGTTCAAAGGCAACCTACTCGACATGGCGGTTGGTATCGTCATGGGTACTGCGGTAGCCGCGATCGTTAAGTCTTTTCTTGCTAATATCATCACTCCACTGATTGCAATGCTGCTTCAGGTTCCCGATCTTTCGGAGATGAAGTACGAAATCGGAGAAAAGACACCACGTATCGATGCGGTCACCGGAGACGCAATTGTAAACGCGGCTAAAGAGCCTGTTTTCGATCAGGCTGCGATCAACTATGGAACGTTTATCCAAAACACCATGGATTTCGCGATTCTGGCGTTTGTTATTTTTATCGGTTTGCGGGTCGCCAGCAAATGGATGAAGGCAGCTGAAGAAGATGCTGAACCGTCGGACGAAGTCAAACTGCTGACCGAGATTCGAGACGCTATGGTAAAAAGATAAACAGATAGATGGTGGCTTTCGAAAAACAACCACTGTTAGATCTACAAAAAAAGCTCGCAGCCGATCTCGGTTGCGAGCTTTTCTTATTGATTAATTAATTTGCAGTGGGGCGAGCACGTTTTGCTACGCGCCTTTGACAGGATCCCCTTTCAGCCAGAAAGCGCCAAGCGACAAAGCGCAAACGGCAACAACGGCCATGGTGGCAGGATCCATGGATGCGAAAAGGCTACCCAATTTTCCGATGGCCGAAGTGACGGCCGAAATTACATCGCTAATGACTTCATCCATGGTTTCCCCCCTTGAGGTTACTCCAGTTGTTGTAAGGTGTTGAGCTCTTATAGGGTGGCTCACTGAAGTGTTACACTTTTCAGTGGAGGGGGGGCTGATTTGAACAAAAATTGGTTCAACTCGCCGTGGGCTGGTCGGGCATAGACCAATTGTTCCGAATATACCGATTGCGAACGGCGCATTCTCAATCAGCAATTTTAAAACAGGCTAGGGCCGGGATTGAAGCCCAATTGCTTGATCTGCTGTGCATCTTCGTTTGCTTTGGCAGATTCGCCCGCGCGATTAAAAAGGCTCATCCGATGATTTCTGATCACGGCAATCGTCTTGGTGATCACCTCCTTGGCCTCTTCTCTGCTGCCACTAAATTCAACGACATTGTAGAGTGAGCCATTCAGAGAATTCAATTCGACCTCCATGCAGGCAACGGCCACGTTTAAATCAGAAAGCGCGTCTTCGTAGCAGCTGTTGAATGGAAGTTGCTTTTCAGAAAGCAAGCCAAGTTTCGTTTTGGATTCCGCCCACGGCAGTTTGCTGCGGATAAAGCCACGGGTGTCGAGCCATGAGGCTCCAGAAGTACGGATTTCAGAAAAGATCGATTGTTCATCAGGCAGCGACCGGGCGATCTCCGCAGGATCAAAATCCAACTCCACGATCCTGCTCCTGTCCGCATCGCATCGCAAAAAATCTTCTGCATCCTGATGCAGCAGAGCACGGCACGTCAGCAGCACTGCCAGCTCATTTTCAAAGTTGGTCAAAATCGAGCGCGTCCATTCGACACGATCTTCGTTGGACGTGGGCGTGCCGGAAGTGCTGTTGATTTCTCGCAACCGGACTTGGTCCGCTCGGTCGAAGTGAGGTTTCAACAGTTTAGCTTTGCGGTTCCAGTGCGCGTAGATTTCCGAACCTGGCAGGAATTGGTCACGATAGTATATTAACATCGTTTGTTCTTTCTTGATGCGTTCCGCCAGTGATCCAAGATTCAGGATTCGTTTGATGGATGATTCTTCATCCAATGCGGTGGCGATCTGAACTTCGTTCAGCAGCGTTTGTTCGATACTGAATCGACGATCCTCAATGAGCTCGATCTGGCGATCCAGTTCAGGGCGAACCGAATCTCTCGAATCACAACATCTTGCGACCAGCGTTGCACACACAAGAGCTTTGACATGCAGTCGGATCTCACCTTCACCCAGCAGGTCTAACTGGCTGTTGACCCAAGCATTGGCGAGGTCGATATCTTTGTGGGCAAGATGAAGTTCTTTGCCGGCAAGTGCCCGGTGATAGGCAGATGCGTTGAGCGAATTTGC
>CAZDZX010000237.1:0-6958 GCA_964510005.1 uncultured Pirellulaceae bacterium | reverse complement strand
ACAAAACGACACGAAGAACTCAAGTGGTATTCAAGGTTCATGACGGCCAGTACGCCGGACAGTCGCACTCGATGAATTTGTTTCCATTCATAAGATTCGAGTCCCCCGGAGACATTTCTCCCGGACGCTACTCGCCAACCACCGAAGTCGTGATGACCAACAAGCATTGCTGGTCAACGTGATCATCGGCATCCTGTTTGTCGCCCTAGGACTCTTTGCGAGCCTCTTGATCATCCGCAAAGTCAATTAGCGACTGGCAACCTCTAGATCACTGATCGAAACCACTCAATTTCTTTGGCAATGCCACCGGCCAGAGAGTCAGTAGCAATGCTTTCGCGATCCGGTAGGACATTCCACGCGTAGGTCTCGATTTCGAAATGGGCCACCGCGTGATCGCGATCCGACAATGAACGCATGAGTTTGGTGATCTCATGCTGAGTCGTTTCCAGTAAACCGATGCGTTCCAAAAATAGCGGGACATGAAAGTGAACTCGCCAATTTTCAGGAGATTCTCCCGAAAAGGAACTCAACGCATGCCCTAAGTCTTCATGAAAAACGTATTCGCCGTTGGAGCGTTGCACCTTGGTTTGATGCAAATACTTGGGTTCGGAAAAAGTCTTAAGCTGTTCGATTTTGCTCATATCTTGCTGGTGACCGCCGCCCGCAAACGCAACGCTTAACGCGGACGAAACCTGAACCTTTCCAATTTTGGCCCCCACCGAATCGTAGGTCTGAACCGCTAAATCTTGGTCTTCGAACATCACGGCCGAGTGGCAAATGTCGTGGCAAACGCCGATGTGGCGAAGCAAAATTTTGTTTTCCTCTTCGGTTCCATCCAACAAATACCGCCCGAAAAAATCGGCAATGTCTTGTGCCGTGTCGATCACGCAACCCGGTTCGGGTTCAATGCAAACCATCGTCTGCACGCCAAACTCTTGCTGCTGCTCTGCCAGCGTCTGGGCCAATGATTTCAGATTCGCGGCACAGGCTTTCAAAAACTCCGGCTGCTGATCCGTTAACGCACTCCCGTTTTCACCAGGCCAACCCAGTGGCAGAGTCGAGATCGATTGGAATTCCTGCTTTCCCGCCAGCAAGCGTTGGATTCGGGCCAGCTGAATCGTGTAATTCAAACGCGACGGGTCCGCCCAAGTAGGGCGGTAGACTTCGGTTTTGACAACTTCTTGATGGAAGTCACCGTAAGGAAATCCGTTGATTGTGAATGGAATCAAGCCTCGCAGATCCAACCAATCGCGAAACTCCAGAACGGCTTTGTCACTACCCGACAGATCGTCAACCGTGGACTTGCTCAGCCACAGTCCGACCGGCAAAAAGTCATTCGGACTGCATATCCGTTTGACTTCGACCGAGTGCTTTTCCAGATTCTGTTTAACTTGTTGGAGCGTCGTGCCCGGATGAACATTGCAGCAATATCCGGTAATCACGCGTCTTCGTCCCCGGTTCGTTCACGAATGATGAACCCGGTGGCGAACGCGATCCAAGAAATGATCAAAAAGATCCCGCCGACAGGGACGGCATGGACTAAGGGTTTCACATCAAACAAAACCCACCCGAACAGACCACCTGAAAACAACAACACGCCAATCAGCATGAAACAGGCGGCAATATTTCGGAAGCTGGAGCGGACAACGGTCGTCAATCCGATCATGATCAGGGCCAGCGCATGGTACATCTGGTACCGCACGGCGGTTTCCCAATTATCGAACCGTTTGGCAAAGTCGTCTGGAAAATGCTCTGGCAGCCAGTCTTTCAACGCGTGGGCCCCAAGGGCGCCGAAGGCGACTCCGATCGCGGCTAGCCCGCAACCTGCGATGATCCAGCGCTCGCCGATACTGCCTGATCTAGTCCTTGATATTTTTGCCATGGAAGATTTTCAACTCGAAAGGGTTGATGACTATGCAACAAATCTCCCCAAAGCCTAAACTATTGCATCACTTGATTGAAAGGGCATAAGGCAGTTTCGCATGACGTGGAAAATCATCTTCCAGTTTGGATTGGTATTAGCAATGGCAGGGCAGTTAGGGGCTCAGGACTTGAAATCTTTACAGACGGTAGCCGAATCATCGGGTTTCAAAGCCACTAGCACGTCCCAGCAGGTCGAAGAATTTATTAAAATTTGCACCTCTGCGGACCATGTTTCATCTCATATTTTTGGGAAAACGGTTCAGGGACGCGACATGATTTGTGTCTCTGTCAGCAAAACGCCGTGGAATCCACTCGAAAAATCCGAGCCCCCCGCCGGGAAAAATGTGGTGCTGCTGTTGGGAAATATTCACAGCGGTGAGTGTGCCGGAAAAGAAGCCCTGCTGCAAATGCTGCGAGAATTGGCGCTGGATCCGAATTCCGCTTGGCTGGAAAAAAACATTCTGCTGTTTGTGCCCAACTACAGCGCGGACTCCAACGACCAAATGGGCGACGAAAACCGTCCGGGGCAAATCGGACCGGAAAACGGCATGGGCCGCCGCGCTAATTTGCAGCGACTGGATTTAAATCGAGACTTCATGAAGCTCGAATCTCCCGAAGCCAGAGCGTTGGTGTCGCTGATCGATCGAAATGATCCCTACGTCTTTGTCGATTGCCACACCACCAACGGATCCAAACATCGTTACCAGTTGACTTACGACATACCGCACAATCCAGCCGCTCCCCAACCGGTCCGTGAATATCTCCGCTCCAAAATGATGCCGGAAATCACTTCGACACTAGAACAGAAAGGCACGTCGACTTTCTACTACGGAAATTTCAACAAGGACCATGATCGCTGGACGACGTTTGGATACGAACCGCGTTACAGCACAGAGTACGTGGGGATGCGAGGGCGACTGGGAATCCTCTCGGAAGCCTATTCCTACATCAGCTACCAGGAACGTATTGAGGCAACGCATCAGTTTGTTTCCGCCATCTTGGATTTTGCCACCGAGGAATCGGGCGCTATTCGAGAACTGGTTGAAACCAGTGAAAAACTTCTGATCGAGAAAGCGGCCCGCGAACCGCGTGGCGTCGAAGTTCCCTTGGCCGCGGAAGTGGTTGCCTTCGATGAAAAATTGAAACTGAAGGGGTTCAAGGACGAACAACCGCATGACTATGAATGCGAATTCGTCGGCAAGTACGTGGCTTCGAAAAAAACGACACTGCCCTTCGCATGGCTATTGCCTCAAGGCCATCCTCGGTTGATCGATCGATTGATGCGGCACGGCATCACGGTGGAGCGTCTCACCGACGATGCAGAATTTGAAGTCCTGCGTGATCGAATCGTCAATGTTGTGAAAAAAGACAAACCGTTTCAAAAACACAAACAGGCTCGAGTTGATACGGAACGGGAAAAATCCACCGAAAATTTCCGGCAAGGCACCTTTGTCGTTCGCAGTGCGCAGCCGTTGGCGATGCTGGCCGCGTGGTTGCTGGAACCGGAATCGACTGACGGGTTCGTGACGTGGAACTTCATGGATGAATTCATCGATGCCGGAGAGATCTATCCAGTTTCCCGAATCGACCAAGCTGTTCAGCTGAAAACCGAACCCGTTTCCGAACTCAACGAGCGTCTTCCGATCACGTTGGACATGATCGACGGCCCCCAAAGCCTGTTTGCCAATCCGGATCGGAAAGCCAAATGGTTTGGGGATACCAACCAGTTTTCCGATTTCTACTACAACACCGAAGTGGTCGTTGATTGCGAGACGAACGCGATTCGTCAGCCCGCAGCCCCGTTTTCAAAGTCGGAATTTGAGAAAGCTCTGAGTGATGCGGGGATCGAACAGGATGTCCGCGAAGCGTTGCTGGATGCCGACCCGCTCAATGCCACCAACGGTAAATACTCGGTCGTCAGCGGCAAAGATCACATGGTGGTGTATTTTCAGGAGGAGCAAGACGTCTGGTCATTGGGCACGCCAGATAATGTTGCCGAATTGCCGGTGTTCAATCCCGCTGAATCGGCGTTGGCGTTTGTGAACAACGATGGCCTGAACTTCGCCAATCTGGAACGTCGGAAAATCAAATCCGTGGCAAAGGAAAACAAAGACAATCTGGTTGGAAAACTCGACTGGGTCTATCAGGAAGAACTTTATGGACGAGGCAACTTCAAAGGATTCTGGTGGCACCCCACCGAAGATCGCGTCGCCTTTCTGAGTCTGGACGAAAGCCCGGTGCTGCCCTTTACGGTAATGGACCACCTGCCCGTTCGTGGCAAATCCGAATTCACCAACTACCCCAAAGCCGGCGATCCGTTGCCGGGGATCAAACTGGGCGTTGTGGAAACGACGGGATCGGCGGCGCCGGCATGGATTGACCTGTCTTCTTGGCCGGACGAACTGTTGATATCGGCCGTTTCTTGGTCGCAGAACGGTGATCGCTTGATCGCTCAGATTCAAAACCGGGAACAGACGTGGTTGGATGTGCTAACCACGGCTCGCGATGGCACCCAACCCAAAGCCATCTTTCGCGATCAGACGTCGGCGTGGATTGAATCGCCCGGCGACCCGATCTTTTTGCCCGATGACACTTTTCTGTGGGTCAGCCCGCGCAATGGCTTTCGTCACCTCTACCAGTACGGCTTGGACGGAACGCTCGTCGGCCAACTGACCAAGGGAGAATGGGAGATCCGGCAGTTGATCGGTTTAGACAAAGAACGCAAACATTGCTTTTTTACTTCCACCAAAGACGCGCCGACGGAAATGCATCTCTATCGGTTGAACTTGGAAACCCAAGAGCTCAAACAATTGACGCAGCAAGCGGGATACCATGCGGTGAGCTTCAGCAAAGATCGATCGTACTACCTCGACGCGTTCAGCACCTTTGATGCTCGACCTGTCACGACAGTGCATCGCAGCGACGGCACGGAGATTCGCACTGTCAACGCTTCGTCGGACGATCGTTTTGATTTTGTCCAACAGGTCGAACCCAAGTTTTTCACGGTCGACACCGACGGACAGCCGATCGACGCGATGCTGTTGCTGCCGCCCGATTTCGACAAAACGAAAAAGCATCCGCTGTTGGTACACATGTACGCCGGCCCTCAGGCTCCGCGAGTTAAAAATCGCTTCGGCGGTCAGTGGGCGCTGTGGCATCAAATGTTGGCTCAGCGGGGATATCCGGTTTTGATCGTCGACAACCGTTCCTGCAGTCATCGCAGTGCGAAAAATGCGTGGCCTGTTTTCAGAGATTTCGCCCGCACCGAACTGGCCGACATCCTGCAGGGCGTCGAACACGTGAAGAAACAAGGCTGGGTCGATGAAGAGCGAATCGGCATCTGGGGTTGGAGCTA
Source organism: uncultured Pirellulaceae bacterium (assembly GCA_964510005.1). Lineage (GTDB taxonomy): Bacteria > Planctomycetota > Planctomycetia > Pirellulales > Pirellulaceae > Mariniblastus. The sequence continues at coordinate 1,680 of CAZDZX010000237.1, read as the reverse complement.
TGGAGGCTACATGACTGCCTATGCGATGACGCGCAGCGACGTTTTCAAAATGGGTATCTCCGGGGCGCCGGTAACGGATTGGAAAAACTACGATGCGATCTACACGGAACGCTACATGGGTTTGCCGAAGGACAACGAGCAGGGCTATCGAGATTCATCGGTGCTGGAAACGGCGGATCAATTGAGCGGCAAGCTGTTGCTGATTCACGGGTCGATTGACGACAACGTGCATTTGAATAACACCATGCAGTTGGTGCAGAAGCTTCAGTTGGCCGGCAAGCAGTTTGAATTGATGGTTTACCCCGACAATCGGCATTCGGTCACCAACAAAAAGCAGTTGAAGCATCTGCGAAAAATGATGACCGATTTCGTGCTGGAGAATCTATAGCGAGTGGGCCCTGAGTTCGTCGGTGTGATCCGCAATCGCATTGGCAGCGTATCGCTTTGCGGCAATCACCCACAAAAATGGATAGAACAGCAGCAGCAGCACACAGGCTGCAAACGAAATGATTTTATCCCAGCGATATTCTATGCAGACGGAAATGTCGGTTTCTGGATCGAACAGTTTCGAATCCGCGATCAAAAAGGCGCCTTTGTCAATCTTGTTTTCAGGGAACGCTGGCCAAGCGCTGCCATTGAGGAGCGAAAAATTAGGCCCGTAAAAGACACGACTGAAGGTGTGTTCTTGTACGAAGTGGACGCAGTTTTCCTTCGTTGAACCGTTAAACAGACTAACGGCATCCGCAACCGAGATATCTCTGGGCTCGAAAAAGTCGACTGGATCTGAATGGTCTTCAACGAGTGAGATCGTATTCGAACTGCCGTCCAAGCACTCCGCCAATCCTATCTTTTTGCCGAACTCGAAAGCTGTCCCCGGACCGACGATTGCTTTGTAAGGTGTTTTGCCTCCGTGATCGTGGGACGGGCACTCGAAAAAGCGAGTTCCGACAACCTGTTTTTGCAAAGCAAGGTTTGCGGGACTGTCCCACGGTTCGTCGAAGCGGTAGGCGTCGTAAATGTTTTGCATACCAAGGAAGGGAAGGATGTGAACACGCCAACTGGCCCGAATGAGCTCACCCTTTGAATTGAGAGTTTCGGTGTCCACGGGAAAACGCCCAAAGGCCGTCTCATAGTTGAGCATCGCGAACTGAATCTGCCGCAGGTTGTTACTGCAATGAATGCGATGCGATCCCCACCCACGGGTCACTTGCACGGTGGGCAGCAAAGCCGCAACAACCAGCAACAGAATTCCCAACGCAATCAAAATCTTCCAGCCAAGCCAACTGCCCCGCGTGTAAAAACGAATCGCCCACAGTCCGATGATCAGCATTGAGCAAACTGCGGTATCCTTATGGAAGGCCAACCCTGACGCGACCAGCGCAGTCGCCCACAGCAAGTGTTTTATCTCTAGGCGAAAACGAGGCCGCGTTTTGTCCACAGGAATTTCGTTCATACGACTTGCTTCATGTCATTTTTGGGAGACTGCTTTGCGTCTCAAATCGACGCAATTTCGTTCGGCTTGAATCGCACTTATATTGTAGCGGAGGAGAAACCATGGAATTGCTCACAACCGAACAACTTGAAAATTCTGCAGGCGTGGCGAATTGCCGGATGAATCGCGAACGCAACCTCAGAGGCAGCAACGGATACGATCGGGAAATCAAATTCGACCCGATCGAT
>CAZDZX010000236.1:0-6998 GCA_964510005.1 uncultured Pirellulaceae bacterium | reverse complement strand
TTCCACGGGCTGACACGCTGACACCCGTGGCTACATGCTGTCGCCCCTATCGGGGCTTTGGATGCCACCTCAGTTAGCGTCGCTGGTTGTTTGGCGCTGCGCCGGCGGCGGCGTTTTTCATGACCTGTCGAGGAACCCGCTTCCACCCCAACGGCGTGGCGGGTTTAACGAAGGCGTCAAAGAAATTCTTCATTCGGTCGAGTCCTGCGTTGGCTTTCGCTTGGTCGAAAGAAATAAACACGCTACGCAGATCGTTTTGCTTGGGGTTGTAACCCGCTAAGTACATGTGAATGGACTTAGGCAGCATGGGTTCGCGGCTGAGGATCACCTGAACTTTGGCGTAGACTTGAGCGTCGGCTGCCGTTTTGGGATACGCTTCCAAGTGGTATTCGTTCTGGGTCCCGGGGGGTGTGACGACTTTGACCCAGTAACGCTTTAGAATTTCGTCCTTTCTGGCACCAAACAGGAACGGAATGGGGCTGTTTTGAACCGCGCCTTCACCTCGCATTTCGGGAGGAAGAATCGTTTCGTAAAGGCTCTTTGTGGCATAGTCGTACTCGTAGATGCCGGTTCCGTCAGTGATCCATTTTTCTTTGGCACCTTCGACCTTAACCTCTTCGTACGGCTTGCCTGGTCCGGCAAATTTGCCGATCGCTGTGGTTTGATAGCTGGCTTTCCCCGGATGAGAGTAGCGAATTTCTCCCGTGGCAATCGTCGCCGCTACCAGATGCCCTGATTTAGGATCCTTTTCCTTGACGATCGCATTGTCATACATGTAGCGGCGAAAGTCGCACTGATAAACTTCGACCCGCTCGCTCTCCTGTTGCCAATAATCCAGAATCGATTCGAGGTACTGCTGATCCCGAGCACTCAACTCAAACGGCTTCACGGGAGCGGCCTCTCGCTGGGCTCCCAACCGAGATAACTGATTGGCTTCCTGCGGAGTCATCCGGCGGATCGGTTTAGCCGCTGGCTTAGGCGCCTGATACTGGTAGGGCTGTTGACCGGTCCGACGTGGCTGCTGCTGTTGCTGCTGCTGACGGGTCGTACTGTTCTGCTGTTGAGCTACGGCCGATGTTGAATTTACAAACAGTCCGAAAACTGTGATGACAAAAATCGAGCCAAGATTGCGGGACGCGCTCATTTTCTTCCTTGAAAAAGGCTTGCTATATTTTTCGATTGGCAAAGTTTAGTCGCTGGCCCCGCGTTCACCCAGATCAATCAGGATCGAGGCGTCGTCTTAGAATGCCTCGCTTGATTGCCCATGGCGGAAATCAAAGCTTGAGCCTGCTAGCAACTCAACGCTTGAATCGCCGAACAGACGATTTTCTGCAGCTTGGGTGCCGCCAATCGACCGGCTTCCACCACTTCCTCTCCGGAAGTCTCATCCAAGGCATCGGGTTTGGCGACGTTGGTAATGATCGAAATGGCGAGTGCCCTGATGCCGTATTTGGAAGCCACCGTGATTTCAGGAACCGTCGACATGCCCGCGGCATCGGCCCCCAAGCGTCGCAAACATCGATACTCCGCCCGCGTTTCATAAGCCGGACCCAACATCGCGGCATAGACTCCTTGATGCAACGCGAACCCATTGGCTCGGGCCGTCGACATCGCCATCTCGATCAGTCGCGGGTCCAGTGCGGAATCTGGGGGCAGGGCAGGGCGGCCCGCGACGTGTTCGGGGAACGCGTGCTGAGTGGGGCGAAACATCAAATCCAAATGGCTTTCAATCGCCATCACGTCGCCACATTCCATCTTGGGATTCAAACCGCCGGCGGCATTGCTGACAAACAGGACTTCGACGCCCATTCGCTGCATCACGTGAATCGGCAGCGTCGCGGCATCAAACGAATATCCCTCGTAGAGATGAAATCGCCCCTGCATGGCGATCACCAGCTCCCCTGCCAGTTCGCCGCAGACCAGATTCCCTTTGTGCCCCGTCGCTGTGCTGGTGGGAAAATGGGCGATGGAACCATAGGGCACTGTGGCCTGAGCATCGATCTGGTCGGCGATGTTTCCCGCGCCGGTTCCCAGCACAATTCCAAATCGTGGCTTTCGATCCCAATGTTTGGCAATCGATTCCACGGACTCCGATACCTGCTGGCTGTACGCGTCTTTCATCGATGAACACTTTCTGGCCTAGCGATCGGGCGAAACGTGGCACGGGCCTCAGAGCCGACCGATGCCACTACGAACTTCCGATGTCCTAACCGAGCTCCTGCTGCAGCAACGTGACAACCAGCTTCGATAGTCTGGGTTCGGCTTCGTTAGCGACACGAACGATCTCGTTCACATCGGCGGGCTCAAGGGCATCGGGGAAGCACAAGTCCGTCACTACAGAAAACCCAACGACTCGCATACTGCTGTGAACAGCTACGATGACTTCGGGGATCGTCGACATGCCGACCACGTCGGCTCCCATGGTCCGCAACATCCGGTATTCGGCTCGTGTCTCCAGATTGGGTCCGGCGACCGCAACCAACACGCCCTTGTGAGCCACAATGTCTTCGGCGCGAGCGATCGACAAAGCCCGATTCACGAGGGACTGATCGTAGGGCTCACACATGTCCGGAAACCTCGGCCCCAGACGATCGTCGTTGATTCCAATCAGCGGGTTATCACCCATCAGGTTGATCTGGTCTTCGATGACCATGATGTCGCCTTTGCGGTAGTACGGATTCAAACCGCCAACCGCATTAGAAACCACCATCAGGTCAGCTCCCAAAGCTTTCATGACTCGCACTGGCAGCGTAATCTGTTTCAGCGGATAGCCTTCGTACATGTGCACGCGGCCTTCCATTGCGACGACGGGAATGCCGGCTAGCGTACCGCAGACAAGGCGGCCTTTATGAGACAGCGCCGTCGAACTGGGAAAGTGCGGAATGTCTGCATAGTCAATCGAAGCCTCGACTTCGATCTTTTCGGCCAGCGGCCCCAGTCCAGTGCCCAAGATGATTCCAGCCTTGGGCGTTGCGGTCCAGCGTTTACGAATAACGCCGATGGCTTCTTCAATTTTGTCGTGTAGATCGAGCATTGTCAGGGTACGTCCGTCTGTTTTCATGTTCTCATTCGAACATAAAAAGCTAAACGATCCCCCCGCAATGCTCAAGCCGACAACGACGGATGACGCGTTTTATCGACGGCTGCCTTCGAGTTCGCGAACGGCCTCACGTACCGATGGGGATGGAGGCACGACTTTTTGAAACGCCAATCCTTGGACCAGCTTTTTATCGTGAGGCCTGAAATTGTCGATAACTTCCGCTTCTAGTGTGAATACGACGGTCACACGACGTCCATCAGTGTGGTTGACGTGGTAGTAAACCCAAGAGATTGGAACATTCTCTTCTTCGCCACGCACTTCGATCGACAACACCTCCGATTTATCTGCGGTTCGAAAATTGTCTGTGTGAACAATCTTTGCTTTATCGTCGGCCGCAATAATTTTTGCGATTTCTTTACGATAGTCTTTCATCGTCAAAGGACGGCTGGCAGGGCGAGATGGCAGTTTCACAATGTTACACTGAGCCATCAGGCTGCCATTGCTGAGGAATCTCAGAATCGCAGCTTCATCTTCCGAAGCAATCACTCGCCAGCGCGGATCGTATTTCAGAAGCAACCCGGGGGCCTTCAACTGAAGTCGCTGTTCGACCACACGGCCCTTGGTCAATTTCGCCAACGCCGAAGCCGTCAGGAACTTGCAACTGTTGTCATCGGTGGCGGTCAAGGCAATGCTGGTCCGACCGTCGAATCCGGGAGCAATCTGACCGGGTTGGCGAATCTCGCGAATGTTCAGTTTGACATTTTTCAAAGTCTGCGTTTGGCCCATGGCAACGCGAATCTCAGAGCTCATTTCAATCGCGGTCGTGACATCATCAATCGCAGCACGCAATTTACCCACCACGAAAATTCTCGCGATACCACCTTTAATGTCACGAACGGATACTTTGACATCATTGCGAATGATCCGGTCTGCAGCCAAGAAAGTCGCCAAGGCGTCATCAGTCGGCTTCCACTTTTTGCCCACGGCTACATTTTTTTGATTGATCAATCCTGGAATCGAAAGAGGATCTAAGGGATTTCGCAACAGGTCCAACTCGGCTTGCGAAAGCGTGTTTACGATCGAAGCCATTTGAACTCGCTTGCCATCGTTGTTCCGCGCGCGAACTACAACGAGTCGATTGGACTTGTTTAGAGCAGCACCCGTTTTACCGGAATGCACTTCGTACCGACCCTCCGCTTGATCGTAGTACCGAATGGCTTGGTTCGTTTTGCCCTTGCCGGTGAAGCGCTGAAAGTATCCCAGTTTTGCAACCGTTTTCATTGGCAGTCTTTGATACTTGTCATCCTCGGATTTTTCATCGCGAGTCAGCACCACGCTCCCTTTATGTTCAAATTCAAGTTCAATGCGTTGTTGTTGCTGAGCACTGAATTGCACATTGAGATTGATAGGTTCATCTGCGACGCAAATCGCTGGAATCAACAGAACCACGGACAAAATGATAGACTTGAATAATGAAACAGCAGTTTTCATCGCTTGTTCATCCTTGAAACATACGAGCTTTCGCATTCCTGCGATTGAAACGTGAGCCAACCCTCGTTTGTGAAAACTTTCCCAAACTAATTTGGCCTTTTATTGAGATCATCGTCAGAAAACTATCTCAAAGTGACATTCATTTAGTAGTGACCCACCAGTTTGCCATCCCAGATGGATGTCGGCCAAAAGCGGCCAAAAACCGGGAAAAACCGTCGAAACCACCCAAAAAAGTGCGTTCAGCGGAAAAACCGGCGAACTTGGTACAAGGTTTGCAACACAAATGTATTCGGCGCGGAATTTCACCTCTGTCGAGGCTGGAATCCCGCTAGCGAAAGAATGGGTAATTCAAACGGACTCGGTAAAATGAGCCTGAAATTATCCAGAGAATGATTTCGATGAGGCACACTTCAAACACAGCAATCGAACGATAGCACTCGGTGATTCGTAGGAGATTAAGGCCTCCTTCATTTTGCCAACGTTTTGAGACCCTCGGATGTTCTTACGGGACATCGGACAAAGAGAGAGGACAAAAAATGCATACGGACTATAAATGTGATTCAATTCGGGAGCTTCGCGACCAGCAGGTTCGCTTTGCGCCTCGAAATAAGAAAATCGAGCAGATCGACGCTGCTGAGACTTTGTTACGTGAAATCAACACCCGCCAGAATTTCAACTTTGAGTTCGTTTGTTTTCGTGTCACGGGGTATCGGCCCGACGCCGGTCCGATTGTCAAAATCCCCGGCAAAGACCTACTACACGATCTGCATTACTTCATCGAAGACCTTTCAGAATCTTCGGATTTGGTCGCCGATGAAATCAATCAGCCAGTATTGACTGTTGAAGAACTTGCCAAGCGATTCAACGTTTCCACGAAAACGATCTCTCGCTGGCGACAGCAAGGGCTTGTCAGTCGCAAGTTCATCTTTGATCGCGGCCGTAAGCGCGTTGGATTCCTACAGACCAGCGTCGATGCATTCGCCAGAAACAACCGCGAAAAAGTAGATCGAGGCCATCGCTTCAGTCAGCTGACCGAAAACGACAAAATCGAGATCATCGATCGCGCCCGACGTCTGGCCCGAGCCGGCGGCTGTCCCGCCGAAGTCACCCGACGCATTGCTCGCCACATGAGCCGCAGTATTGAAACCATTCGATACACCATCAAGCAATTCGATCAGAAGAACTCTGAGATCGCGGTCTTCCCCGATCAAACGGGCCCCTTGAATTTGGAAATGAAGGAGCGGATCTACGCCGATTTCACCGCTGGAAAATCTGCCGAAGTGATCGCGTCACGGTATTGCCGCACCAAGACCACCATTTACCGGGTGATCAACGAAATGCGAGCCATGGCGATCAATGAACTTCCGTTGGACTTCATGGACAGTCCGGAATTCCATCGCAGAGGCGCCGAAAAGAAAATCGTCGATATGGAATTCCCGGTTTCGGAAAAAGCGACACGTCGCGTCAAGGCACCAGCCGGACTTCCTCGCTACCTAGCGTCGCTATACGAAGTATCACTGCTCAACCGCGAGCAGGAAGAGTATCTGTTCCGCAAGTACAACTTCCTCAAGTGCCGCGCCAGCCAACTACGTGAGCGTTTGGAAGTTTCTCGTGCCCGTTCCAACGAAATGGACGAAATCGAGCGACTGTACAACGAAGCGGTAAAGATCAAAAATCGAATCGTGCAGTCCAACTTGCGACTGGTCGTTTCGATCGCCAAGAAACACGTCCAAGCCAACGAGGACTTTTTCCAGTTGGTCAGTGACGGAAACATGTCGCTGATCCGTGCTGTTGAGAAATTCGATTACACTCGCGGCAACAAGTTCAGCACCTACTCGAGCTGGGCGATCATGAAGAACTTTGCTCGGACGATTCCTAGCGAATTCAAACAGCGTGATCGTTTCCGCCCGACTTCCGAAGAAATGTTCTTGGCGACCGCCGACGAACGGACCGACCGTATCGTGCTGGAAACCGAACAATCCATTCGTGAAGATCAAGTCAGCTCTATTTTGGAAACGCTGGACGATCGCGAGCAGCGGATCATCATCAGTCGATTTGGCTTGGACTACGACCAAGAACCGCAAACTCTTAAACAGGTGGGCGAGGAACTGGGCGTGACCAAGGAACGAATCCGCCAGATCGAAGCCCGTGCTCTGAGCAAACTGCGAGCCGCAGCCTCAGAAGATCGAGCAATCTTCGCCGATTACATCGATCTTGAAACCGCTGAAGGCAAACTCAGCCAATAGGCGGTTGGTTTAAGCGGCGGCAATGAGTTGACCGCAGCCACTTTGCCCCAATCCCGTTCGCTGGGCGGCCGCGGTCGGCCGTTCTTGCAACAAGTTTGTACACCGCCTTCAGGCAGAATGCGGAGTGATTCGTTCGCAAGATGGGTTCCGACTATCTTTCGGCGAACCTAAAGCCTGCGAGAAAAAGAGAGCGTCTCCAATCCAGACGCTAGTTCTTAAAC
>CAZDZX010000235.1:0-7049 GCA_964510005.1 uncultured Pirellulaceae bacterium | reverse complement strand
GACTTGGAAATCCGGGGCTCATGAGGTGGAAGCCGAATTGGTGAAAACCGACGGAACAGGGCCGAAAATGCAAGTCGTCCTCAAAAATGAAAAAGGCCAGGAACTGGCCATTCCGATTTCGATTCTCAGCGAAGCCGACCAGCAGTACATCAATGCCTACCTGGAGTCCAAGGGAGAAACTCCATGGGCTCCCGAGGGGGCTGAAGGTGGTGCGGCGGCTAAACCTCCTGAAAAGGAAGTGGATACCCCGAAGCCGGTTCCCGAGAAAACGCCAGCTGTTCCAAAAGAAGAAATCAAATCCAAACCACCTGCACTCGTGATTCCAACAAGACCGATTGACTTGCCGCAACTACGGTCGCGCGCTCAGTTCGAAAATTTTGACGAAAACTCCGCAATTCGAATCGGAGAAGAAGAAAAAGTCGAATTGGATGTTCGAGGTTTCTCTAAAGAAGTCCCCGTATACACCGTCGATGTCGACATTGAAGAATTGAAAAAATTACCCAATGAGCAGCGGACGATCGCGGCAATTTTGATATCTAACAAGACCTCGCGAGTTCAAAGGTTGAGCGCGATAGAGGCATTGGCGAAAAATTGGCCTCGGCAGCGGTCTCAAGCTTTGATCAACCTGACGGTTAACCAGGCTTCCGACAAAAGTAAATTTGTCCGAATGGCTGCCATGGATATTTTGGCCGTTCACGATGCCGAGGACAGCCTCAAGTACATCCTTGTGCGAATTGATGACAAGTCAGTCGACGTTCGCGCGCGAGCCTTTGAACTGCTGGGCCGGATACGGGATCCTCGCGTGATTCCCGAACTCTGCAGCCGGCTCGACTCTGCGGATCGTATGAATATACACATGGCGTTGAAGCCTTTTGGACCCGCAGCTTCGAAATGGGTTCTGCCATGGCTGAAACCGGATGCCCCGAAACTGGTTGTCATTGAGGCCTGTGATCTGCTGGGTGATCTGGGCGGAGAAGGAGTGGTCGAAGCGTTGCAGCAAAAACAGGCCTCCTCGGAATCAGTTCTCGTAAAGTCGCAAGCAGAAAATTCCATCAAGAGGCTCCAGAGCGCCAGTCAGGGCCTAAGTGAGCAAGGACGAGGCGCTTTTTCTCCTCAGTGATTCGGGATATGCCAGTTTGTCGCGACACGACAAGTGTATAATTGACTGTCTGAAACTGATTATCGCCCCATTCGTCTAGTGGCCAAGGACGTCGAATCGTTCGGTTCGGAGCAGAGGTTCGAATCCTCTATGGGGTACCTTATTTATGCAAGGATCGCAGCTTTTTGGGTTGCGATCTGTCGGCAGCGAGTTGTAACTCGGCTGCCATCGCCTCTTCGAGGCGATGGGGCCTCGGGTTTTCGGATTTGTTTCCCCGCTGCATGCATTTGCAAGAATCCGAGAACCGAAATGTTTCAAATGCTCTCCAAAGTGACAAACTGCGCGATCACAGTTTGCTTCCTCTTGGTCTGTTTATTATGGGGTTTGCAAAACGTTCGTGCCGCTGACCGCTACGACATCTACTTACTTGCGGGGCAGTCCAACATGGACGGCCGAGGACAGGTCAGCAAGCTGTCGCCCGAACAAGTGAAACCGCTGAAAGACGCGATCATCTTCTATCGCAATGTCGACGCATCGAGTGTCCGTTGGCAGACGCTCGGCCCTGGCTTTAGCGTGCCCCCAAAATACAAAGGCGACTTGCCCTCCCCGACGTTCGGTCCTGAAATTGGGTTTGCTCGGTCGATGTTGAAGGCCAAACCGGAACGTAAGCTGGCACTGATCAAGGGCTCCAAAGGCGGCACCAATCTGCGATCTGACTGGAAGCCCGGAGAGCATGGAGATCCGGCCAGCCAAGGCCCCCGTTATCGCGATTTTGTTGAAACCATTCGCATTGCGACAAAGCAACTCCGTCAGCGCGGCGATCAATATTCGTTCCGCGGATTGCTGTGGCATCAAGGCGAATCGGATTCTAAGTCCGGTACTGAAAAGCACCAAGGGCGACTGAAAAAACTCATCGCCCGCATTCGCGAGGACGTTGGCGTTCCGGATCTGCCAGTTGTCGTTGGCGAAGTATTCGACAACGGAAAACGCGACAAGGTCCGTGCCGCGATTCAGCAAGTAGCTGCTGAAGACGCGACCGTTGGATTGGTGACTTCGGAGGGCACCCAAACAAGCGACCCTGGCACTCACTTCGACGCAGCGAGTCTGTTGTTGTTGGGACAGCGCTACTCCGAAGTCGTCCGCAAGCTGCCGGCGCCAAAGGCCGTCGAATCGCCGGCAGTATCCGATCAACTTGGCCGCGACAGGCCGAACGTACTGTTCATCGCCGTGGACGATCTCAACGATTGGGTGGGCTGCTTGGGAGGCAATCCCGATGCCCAAACTCCCAACCTCGACCGATTGGCACAACAAAGCGTGCTTTTCAATAACGCTCACTGTCAGGTGGCGCTGTGCGGTGCGTCTCGAAACTCGTTTATGACGGGCATGTATGCATCAAAGACGGGGCTCTACAACAATTCGACGAAGTCGGGCAGCGCAGCCTTCAAACGGGCGAAGCACATGCCGGTTTGGTTTCGCGAACACGGTTATCGCGCGATGTGCATGGGCAAGATTTACCACAATGATCACGGCAAGAAGAGCTACTGGGATGAGATCGGTCCCAAGACACTGCGCTGGGGCCCGGAACCGCCCAACGGTCGGCAGTTCACAAAACGTTTCGGCAAAAAGGACGTTCAAGATTCCTTGGCTTGGGCCGCACTGGACATCAAAAAAGGCCAAATGCCTGATGAGCAAATCGCATCGTGGGCGATCGAAAAACTTAGCGACCAGTACGATCAGCCTTTTTTCTTGTCCTTGGGTTTTTACAAACCCCACACACCGCTGACGGCCCCGAAGCGATATTTTGATCAATTCGACAGAGACGCTCTGACGCTGCCAAAGGTTTTGGAAAACGATCTGGATGATGTGCCAGAAATCGGCCGCCGCTGGGTCCTCGACCGGAGAAAGTTGATCGCCGAAGAAGCCGTCAGACAGTACAGTCCGACCTACCGCCGAGAACTTGTCCATGCTTATCACGCCTGTACCGCACTGGTGGATGATTGCATTGGACAGGTGCTGAACAAGCTCGATGCGAGCCCCTATGCGGACAATACAGTTGTGGTGCTGTGCTCGGATCACGGCTGGCATCTGGGAGAGAAACACCACTGGCGCAAATGGATGCCGTGGGAAGAATCGACGCGCAGTTTGCTGATCGTCCGCACTCCCAAGATGAAAGCCATTGGCGGCGCCGACGCCCTGGGTGACAAAAACGTGTGCCGCCGGACCGTTGGCCTGATCGACATCTATCCGACGTTGGCGGAACTCTGCGATCTGCAGCCTCCTCAGGGCTTGCAAGGTTTGAGCTTCAAAAAACTGTTGCAGAACCCTCAAGGGGAATGGCAGCGGCCTGCTCTGACATCAACCAAAGCCGGTAACCACACCGTTCGCTCTGAGCGTTGGCGTTACATTCGCTACGTCGATGGTTCGGAGGAGCTTTACGATCATGACAATGATCCCAACGAGTGGCACAACATCGCGGACAAACCCGAAATGAATGCCATCAAGAAACAACACGCTCAATGGATTGATCGCTTGAACGAATCGGAGACGAAGGATTAGCAACAAAGCTGACCGGTGGCTGCGATCTAGCAATTGGAAAATCGGCATTAAAAAAGGCCGCAGTATTGCACTGCGGCCTTGAATTAGCACGTGGAAATCGCTGTTCGGGTTATCGGAACAGGTTTCCAATTCCGAAGGTGAAGAACGTTGCGGAGGCAAAGTTGATCAGCTCTTCCTGAGGCTTGAAGCGAAGTAACAGCGTGTCACCGGCGGCAACCAATAGCCTTTGACGGGGATCGTTGATCGCGTCATTGAGGTCAATTCGGATGGCCAATTGTCGATCGCCAGGAATCCGGCGAAGAACAATCAGTTCCGTTGGCTGAGTCCGTTGTACGGCACCGCCCACAAGTCCGGTCTGCTGTGCAGTTCCAATGGAGGTACCTCCCAGCGAGATGGCGGACACGACATCGAGGTCGTAGTCACGTGGAAGCGGGAATTCACCCGGGTTCAACAATCCACCGGCGTAGTAGACGTCGGTCTCTCGCGAGTCAACATAGACGATGTCGCCGTCGCGAAGAATGATGTCCTCCTGTCGCAAGTTCGGATTCTCACCGGGGAAGATTCGCAGCGGAATCTTCAGCGTGTTGGTTTCATCAGGAACCGTTGGAACAATTCCGAAGGGGAATTGGTCTGCCTGGTTGGAGCGATAGAAATCTGCGATCTGTGCGTCACGGCGAGCCGTCGAGATTCGATCTCCACGCAAGACACGGACTTCAGGTTTCGCATTCAAACCTGGGATTCCGCCTGTTCGTGACAATGCCGTGAAGACATCGTTTTCGCCATCGGGCAAGTTCAAGACGAAACCACGACTAGAAAGGTCACTACGGTCAGTAATGGCTTGGGATCGAGACACGCCTTGGAAGTTACCACCACGACCCGCGGCCGAGTTATCCTGGCGGATAATGAACACGCGGTGAGTTCGTTTTCGGAACAGCGTGACGATGATCCGTCCTTTGTCAATCAAAATCGGGTTGTCACCACCACGGTAGGTTCTGGCGATCAACGCTTCCGCTTGCTGAACCGTCAAACCGCGAACTGGAATCGGTGGAACCAGTGGAAGCGAAAGTGTACCGTCATCTCGCACTGGGATCGGAAAACCGATGGCCGGTGGCAGATCGCTTGTCGGATCTTGCAACTGAACAGGCGGTGCAGAACCGAATTCACCCAAAACGTTTTCGATGAAAACACCCAGAACATCATCAGCATCAAGGGTGTAAAAGTCCCTTGAGTCTTGGCGAAGTCTAGAAAAGTCGATCGGAATCTTGCTAGCCCGAGGCTCGGCAAGAAACTGCTGCGGCACACGCTCAACCGGAATGCTGTCGATCGGCGAAAACAGTGCCGTGCAGCCTGTCATGCCAAAACAGGCAAACATGGCAGCAACGACCAGCAATCGGGAGGTTTGACCGGCTAGAGCTGTTTTGGCGGCTAGGCGATTCACCATTTGGAACTCCTTGGAGGCCACACGTGTGACCACTGAACTTTTGGATTGGGTATGGATTGGTTCGTAAGTAACGTTAGCGTGTCGTGATTGTCGATCGCCGTGCGGTACGACTGGATCGGATCAGAGGGGCCGAATATTCGTTATTCGAAACGCCCGCTGAAGGATCGATCTTTTTGCCTCGAATCACAGGTGGTGGAGGCAGTTGAGTATTTACTGGCTGGCTTTGCCCCCCAATGATCGGCGGCAAAGCTGGCGATGCGACTGGAGCCGGGGTTGAAACCGGTGTTTGCGTTCCTTTCACGATAGGTGGCAGGAACGGGTTGCGAGCTGGGGCCGGAGCCGGAACCAGCACGCTGGTTTGGCCAACCGCCGAACTCAGACTCGTGGCTTGAGGTACCGCGACTGGGATTCCCGTCACGACTGGAGTCGCAGGGGCGATCGGCTTGGCCTTCAAAGGAGCTGGAAGCTGTGCCGTTCGCGGAGCCAATCGACTTGCCGAACTTCGTGACGCCACCTCAGGAGCAATGTTCCTTGGGAAGTCAGCGTTGGGGTTCGATTTTGGAACTGGCGGAGCTGTACGCGTTGGAGGCGTCGGAGGTTTTGCTTGCGATGCACGAGATGGGGGGCGTGCAGCGGTTCGGTTGCTAGAACCAGAACCGGAACTCACAGGAACATCGGCCGGCAATACGTTCGTTGCGTTCGCTTGCGAGATCGCGCGATCGATCAGAGCTGATGTTTGCAATGTGTGGAACTTGCCAGCATTGTCTTCTCTCGCAGCCGCAACACCCTCGGGATAACCTTCGAACCATGCGGCGACACAATTAGCGCCTTCGGCACACTGGAATTCGAAACCCCGGTATTGGTCTGGTGGGAGCGCTGGAACAAAGCCATCGCCACCGTTGCTTACGTCCGAGAATCCTGCGCAAAATCCATTGCGAAAGTGATCGGCGTACTGTCGGTTGCTATTTGCGAATCGAAGGTTGAAAGCGCGTTGAGCCCATACTTGGTCCCGATACGCGATCGCGATTTCATCCAAAATGCCCAGACGTGGAATAGGCCGGTTGCATCCCGTTTGTATCAATGATCCGACCGCCACGGTCAGAATCATAAAACAGACGGTTTTGCGTTGGTTGGAGACTTTGCTCTTCATGGTTTCCCCTGAATTGGTCAGGAACACGCCTCGAACGAGAGACATACCGGGCACTTAGCCCGACGTTCCATTCAGTCCATCGCCATTTAAGGTGTAGGGAATTTAGCGAAGATCGTGGTAGCTCCACTTTTCCTAGAAAAATGGGTTCATCCGGAAGTAAGGATCCTCTGGGCTAGCAATATGTCGTGCTTGCATGGCAAGACAGCAAGCGACTGAAAGTTTGTAAGAACGCCTTTAGGCGGAATGCGGGGTGATGGTCCGCAAGATAGTTTCTGACCTGGGCTTACATCGCTAGCGTCTCTCAGAGATGAGACACACCTACTTTACGCCGGCGGCCGACACAACCGCTGCCGGACACCCTCCGAGAGCGAGGAAGACCACGAAAAACGAAGCAAGATTGAGCTGCGTCCGCTGCGTCCCCTTTTATTCGCCTGGTGCGACAAACTTGGCCACTAGTGTGACGCAGGCTAGGTCGGGGGCAGGCGTGGCTTTCAGTTTTCAGGACAACTTCCTCGTGATGGAACTTCGTCAGGATCATGGAACTTGATTTTCGATAAGGTAACTCTAGGATAGGTATCAAGTGTTGCGCACTCGAAGTCGTCATACGTCGCAATCGCCGAGCGTCAGTTTTGTTTCCGCGTCGCGCGTGAAAGCGGATTTTTTGTGAATTCGAAATCAATTCTTCTTGCTTGGGAACTGGCTGGCGGACTCGGTCATTTGATTCGCGCGCTCCCTTTGGTTCTTTTTCTACTTGGTGCCACGCGTCCATGTTTCCCAGCGAGCGAGGGAAACCATCCAGCAAG
>CAZDZX010000234.1:0-7109 GCA_964510005.1 uncultured Pirellulaceae bacterium | reverse complement strand
GCAGGATGCCATCTTCGACAGCCGCGCGAGTCGCGTGCAAAGCGTCTTCGACGCGAGCCTTCTTCTCTTTCATCTCGCTTTCAGTGGCAGCACCGACGTTGACTTTAGCAACACCACCGGCCAATTTGGCCAATCGCTCTTCCAGTTTCTCACGATCGTAATCGCTGGAAGTGCTTTCGATTTCGCGGCGGATCTGATCGATACGAGCCATCCGGTCAGCAGTTTTACCACCACCTTGGATGATGGTCGTGTTGTCCTTCGACAGGATGACCTTTTTCGCCCGACCCAAATCAGACAGACTCAAGCTTTCCAACTTCAGGCCCAAAGCTTCGAAAATCGGCTGGCCGCCGGTCAGAATCGCCAAGTCTTCCATCATGGCTTTGCGGCGATCGCCGTAGCCCGGAGCCTTGACGGCACAGCAGTTGAACGAGCCACGCAAGCGGTTGATAACCAATGTGGCCAACGCTTCGCCATCGACATCTTCTGCGATGATCAACAGAGGCTTGCCTTGCTGAACGACTTTTTCCAACAGTGGAACAAGGTCCTTGATGTTGGAGATCTTCTTTTCGAAGACAAGGATGTAACAGTCTTCGAAAACACATTCCATGCTGGAAGTTTCGTTAACGAAGTACGGAGAAAGGTAGCCGCGATCGAACTGCATTCCCTCGACCCACTCGACTTCTGTCGTCAGGCTTTTGCCTTCGTCGACGGTGATGACGCCGTCTTTGCCGACTTTGTCCATGGCATCGGCCAACAGTTGCCCAATCTCAGGGTCATTGTTGGAAGCGATGGTGGCGACGTTGGCCATCTCGCTGTTGTTTTTGATTTTGATGGACATGCTGGTCAGCTTTTTGCAGATGTCTGCAACAGCCGCCTCGATCCCCTGCTTCATCTGGATCGGATTGACACCCGCGGTGACGGCTTTGAGGCCTTCGTTGAAAATGGCTTCTGCCATCACGGTTGCCGTCGTGGTGCCGTCGCCGGCAACGTCGCTCGTTTTGCTGGCGACTTCACGAACCATTTGAGCGCCCATGTTCTCATAGGTGTCTTCCAGTTCGATTTCTTTGGCAACGCTCACGCCGTCTTTGGTGACGGTCGGAGAACCAAAGCTCTTTTGCAGAATGACGTTGCGCCCTTTGGGGCCCAAAGTGACTTTGACGGCACGAGCAAGTTTCGAAACACCTCGTCGGATCGACTCACGCGCTTCCTGTTCAAAAGCGATCATTTTCGCCATTTTAATTTCCTTGTATTTGTGGGTTTGTATTTTTGAATGCGATCGCGATTAGCCAATCACTGCCAGAACGTCGTCTTCTCGCATGAGAAGGAACTCCTGGTCGCCGTCTTTGAATTCATCAGGGCCGTAAGTCGTGAAAATCACGGCGTCGCCGGGCTTGAGCTGGAGTGGGCTTCTCGATCCGTCTCGCAACAGACGCCCTTCACCCACAGCGACAACAGTTCCCCGTGACGGTTTGTCCTTGGCCGATTCGGGGAGGTAGATCCCGCCTTCTGTTTTGTCTCCAGAAAGTTCACGTTCCACGACAATCCGATCGCCAAGTGGCTGCAATCGGGTTTTTGTTTTCGTTTTTGCTTTTTTCTTTTTGGCAGTGGTAGCCATTGTTTGTGATCCTCCGAGGTCGCGGAAATCCGTTGAACCGAATTGTGATTGGAGGGAAGTTTGAAATTCCCTGCCAAAATTGCTGAAAAGATATTGGTGTTGCCCATGAAGCAACATCCGCGCCAAAGAGTTTGGCGACTTGGTTTTATGCTAGATCCCCAAAAATCGAGCTCCGGGGAACGAAGATTGTCTCTTTCTGGGGGGACCTTGCCAGTCACCTTTTTCGAAAAATGACAAACTGTCACCAGAAAAATGAGGCTGGTTTGTAGGGAATAGACCTCTTTTGCACGGGAACTACGCTAGGAACGTGCGGATACCGGCTAAAAACGGTTGCCAGAATCAACAGACTCGCCAAAATTAGGAATCATCCCTCTGGCCCATTGGCCACCTGCAATCACGATTGGCCCAGCGGCCAGCTAGGAATTTGGAAACTATGGCAATTTCAGCAACCTGTGACAGCTGCAAAGAATCCTTCAAAGCTCGCGATGAAATCGCCGGTAAAAGGGTCAAGTGTCCCAAGTGCAAGTCGCCGATGACGATTCCCCAAGCCACCTCCAAACCCGCGGGAAAACCGAAGCCGGCGGCTACCAAAGCCAAGCCCAAACCCAAAGCCAAGCCCAAACCTGCGGCTATGGACCCGATGGAGGCTTTGCTCAATGAAGCCAACATTGGCCCGATCCATCGCGGTCCCATGTGTCCTGACTGTGGTACGCCTGTCAGTCAGGGAACGGTGATCTGCGTCGATTGTGGTTTCAATATCGAAACGGGGTCTCGGTTGCGGACCAGTGCCGGCTATGAAGAAGGTGCCGGAACGGCAGGTATGAGCGATGCCGAGAGCATTCTGCGGCGGGCGGAAGAGGAGTTGGGCGATGGTCCCATCGGAGAAGAAGAAGACTTTGGAGACGGCGGAGATTCGTTTGTGGTGGCCGGTGTGGCCCTGTTTTTCCTTGTCATCGCCGTGATCGTTTGCTTGTTCGTGATTCTCTCGATGGACTACATTTCCCAGTATTTCAACTCGGGAGCGATTAGCACCTTCGCTTCGGGGTTGTTGTGGTTGGGAATGGCCATTTGGATCACCATCGTGGCTTTCAAGGCCAGTCCCGGTCACGGGATCGCATGCATCCTGACCGGAGGTATTTACTGCATTATCTTTGGTTTTATGCAGGGAAAGGCCTTGCTGTTACCCACAATCATCTTGCTTGTTGCGTTCGTGGTTGGGTTGGCGTCGGGAATCTTTGTGTTGAACAAGGGAATTGGTCCGCTGGAGCCTGCCATGTTGCAAACGGTTTTCGACACCAACGTGTTTTTTGGGCGATAGCCCCGAAACCTTTGAGATGTGATCGACGGGGCTTTTTGGGGGCGTTCCGGCGTCCCGTTTCCTTGCCTGACGCAAAAGACCGCTACAGACCTGCCTGTTTGTGATGGCAGGCAATTTTGCGCCATCGTTATCTGAGCCAGAATGTCGGATTGAAGTGGACGATCGTACCCAAATTCGGGTAATCTTTAGCAGTTCAAACGTACACAATGAGACCCGTTTATTTCGTTGGCACTGATCGCCGATGAATGCTCGGAGACGCCCCTGTTGTTCCACAGCTTGGAATCGCAAACCACCCCCTTCATTGGTTGATATGGTTAAGCCCATCTTTTCGAAAAAAATTCCTGTCGTCGGCACCGGGGCGATGCTGATTCTGTTGTGCGTTGCCTTCGTGGTGCCGTTGTTGGCTCGTGGAGCCAAACTGAGTCTGGAAAACGTCACCAACAATGTCGCCGACTGGCTGCCCAGTCACTTTCCTGAGACCGTCGACTTGCGCGAGTTTCGCAAGTATTTCTACGGGGACCAATTCGTGGTCGTCAGCGGCGACTGGTGCAAGGAAGGCGATGGTCGCTTCGATCGACTCCTGCAAAAGCTCCGCGAAGAGTCGCTAGATTATGAAAAGGTTTTGCTTGAGTCGGGGCGCCACGAAGAAGTTCGCGCTCACCGCAAAGGTGACGAACTGGGTTTGATGTACACCGGTACCTATCATCAGGACTGGGGCGAGCAACAAGAGAAATGGTTGCAGGGAAAAGACAAGCAGTGGTACTTCATCAAACGAGGTGGCGAACTCTATCGCTGGGAGGGACAGAACAATGTCGTTGAAGGCTTTCAACGTTGGTCGGAGCGAAATGCCAACGGACGAAATAAAGCCGAGGGAACTTTCATTGACCAATTTGGTCTTCCGCCGGAGTTAAGCAATGGCGAAGAAAACCCTTTCTACAAAGATCCAAAGAAACTCTGTTGTCGTCCCTTTAAATCAGTCATCTCTGGTTTGGATGTGTTTGAGCAAATTGGTGGCGAAAACGGCACGCTCCGAATCAACAAAAATGTAGAAGACGAGTTGTCCGCCTTCGAAACGCAAGTCGAAGCCCACAACCGTTTGACCGGTTCCCTGTTTGGTTTGACTCCGTCTCCCAAATTTAACTGGACTTTCGAATCTCTGCTGCAGCAAGTCGATGACCCGGATACCCTTCGGTCGGATCCAAAATTTCGCGATTTGTTCGACGCCTTTGTGGCCAACAAAATTGAAACGGAATTTGAAGGCCGTCGCGCCGCCCTTGATGTCGCCCCTCAGGACCAGCGTTTGAAGCTGTGGATGGAGCTGTGGTTGCAGTTGGGGTTAGAGCCGCCGCCACGCCAGACCTGCTTGGTGGTGACGTTGAATGATCCGATTCTTTCCGAGCTGGATCGCGCCGTGGGTCGGCCCGTGCCGGGCAAGCCGCGTCGTGGTCGAATTCTCGAAATTGCGATCAGTCGCTGCGGCATCAGTATGGAAAACATTCGCATCGGCGGACCGCCTGCGGACAATGTTGCCATCGACGAAGAAGGTACCTCGACGTTGGTCAAGCTGATTGGCTATTCAGCAGTGCTGGGGATCTTGATCGCGTGGGTGAGTTTCCGCAGTATCCGGATTACCGCCATGTTGTTTTTTGTCGGTGGCGTATCGGCCATGGGCAGCCTTGCCATCGTGTGGGTTTCCGGCGATTCGATGGACGCGATTTTGATGTCGATGCCATCACTGGTGTATGTGCTGGGGCTGTCGGGCGCGGTGCATTTGGTGAACTACTATCGCGACGCCTGTCACGAAGACGGCAGCGCGCTGGCTGCCGAAACGGCCGTCAAGCATTGCATCTTCCCCTGTACTTTGGCCGCCAGCACGACCGCATTGGGCCTCTACTCGCTGACAACCAGTTCGCTAGCTCCGATCCATAAGTTCGGACTTTACTCCGCCATCGCAACCCTCGGGGCGATCCTTATTCTGTTCACGTTCCTGCCCAGTGCGCTGACCACCTTCAAGCCCGGCTACGAGAAAAAGCCAAAGAAAGAAGTCGAAAACGAACAGGGCGTCATGGGTGCCGTTACCCGATTTTGGGATCGGGTTGGCGATTGGGTGATCGGCAACTACCGGATTGTGTTGGGCTTGGCCTTGATCGTTTTGATGATCGGAGGTTGGGGCATTTCGAAAATCGAAACACAGGTTCACCTGCTGAAGCTGTTTGATGCCGACGCAAAAATCCTCAAAGATTACCACTGGCTGGAAGAGAACATCGGCCAATTGGTGCCCGCTGAAATTGTGATCAAAGTCGATTCAGACGGTCAGCGAGAACTGTTTGAAAGGGATGATCCTGACTACGAACGCAAACTCTCGATGTTGGAGCGAATTGAAATCTCCAACCGCGTCAGTAACTTTCTGGAAAAGTACTTTGGTCCAGAAGGAACAGGCGATGTCGGCACCCCGATGTCTTCGGTGATTGGCGTTCCGCTGCATACCCTCGGGACTCAAGATAACGAAATTCGACGGAATCTTTTCAGCGATCGAATTTACGAATCCCGCGCCGAAATCAGAAATCAGGAGTATCACGCCAAAGCCAGCGATACTCTCAAGCCAATCGAAAGCCATGAAGATCCGGAACTGGAACTTTGGCGAATCAGCATTCGCTTGGCCGCGCTCACCGATGTGGACTACGGAAAATTCATCGGTGATCTTAAATCCGTGATCGAACCGGTGATGTCGGCCTATCGGTCCCGAGTCGAAATTCTCGATGCGGTTCGCTTAGATGAGAATTCCGAAAAGAAATCACGGGTGCTTGTGATTGGGCCCGATCCTGATCACTACAAGGTTGACATTCAACAGGAGTTGCGACGGAATACTCCAGTCTCTTCGTTGATTGATCAAACGTATATTTTTGGAAGCACACTTAAGGATCTGTTGGCCAATCGCCAGATCATCAGCAAGGGCTCCAAGCGGAGTTTGGTTTGGCGAGACCTTGATTATTTGCGTCCTGACAACCCGCTGTTTTCAGAAAGTCAACGCAAGAAGACAGAGGTGATTCGCGAGCGATTAAACTCCGATCCGGATTACGTTGGGCTGTTTGACTGTGTGATTGTGCTCAAGGATCATGAGGCGTTTGATACCGAGTTTATCCGTCGCAACGCCAAGAATTTTGTTGACTGTCGCGATCATCTGTATCTGATCGATCCCGAATCAAAACAACCTCTGCAAGGTATGCTGACTGCCAAAGAACGCAGTGCCAGAGGCGAAGACATCGATGTGTCGGCGATTTATACCGGAATCGTTCCGATCGTCTACAAAGCCCAACGCTCTCTGTTGACCAGCCTTGTGCAAAGTATTTTACTGGCCTTCGCCATGATCTCGGTGGTGATGATGTTGTTGCTGCGTGACTGGCGCCGAGGCCTCAGCAAAGACAATGTGGTGAACTTCTGGGGTGGGATGATTTCGATGATCCCCAATGTGTTCCCCGTCGTGGTCGTTTTCGGCGTGATGGGAATGTACGGAATCAAAGTCGATATCGGTTCGATGATGACCGCCAGTGTGGCCATGGGCATCGCGGTGGACGATACGATTCACTATCTGACGTGGTACCGCCAAGCCTTGGGCGAAGGTCAAACGCGAAAATCGGCCATCAAGTATGCCTACGACAAAGTCGCCACGGCGATGACGCAGACGACGCTGATCGGCGGTCTGGGGTTGTTCGCGTTTGCGTTCAGCACCTTTACTCCGACCCAGCGATTCGGAACTTTGATGTTGTTCTTGCTGGGAGCGGCTCTCGTCGGTGACTTGATCGTCTTGCCCGCCGTGATCGCCCATCCTTTCCTTGGGAAGTTCTTTGGTCGCGAGCTTTCAGATGAAGAGCGTCAAGAACTGGAGAGCGGTTTGAGAGTGCACCCTGCAGGCGATGTGGCCTTTTCTGGCTCAGCGGGGGCTGCTGCCACGGGAACCGATGGAGCACGAACCGTTTTCGATTCCGGCGGACCGGGGTCGAGTCCAAGCTGACCCACTGTCGACTCGGATGAATTGCGTGTGCGATTTCAAGCATTTCCGCCCCTTTTCGGGGGCAAGATGTCCAGCGAGTCAGCACACAAAAAAAACCGCGTCTTAACGCTTTTTCGACCTTGCGCGGACAAGTCCATTGAGCCACTCACGGTCCTGTCTATATT
>CAZDZX010000233.1:0-7134 GCA_964510005.1 uncultured Pirellulaceae bacterium | reverse complement strand
GTACGAGATTCCAGAGATCATGGTCGAAAATCCCGACGTGATCCAGGCCACACCGGTATCGACCAATGAGATTCTCATTACGGGTCTCAAACCTGGTGTTTCAACGTTCACGGTCAGTGACCCGAACAAAAACATCCAGATGATCAATGTCGAGGTCAAAGTCGACACTCGGAAACTGGAACTGGCTTTGAAGAACTACTTCCCTGATTCTCAGGTAAAGGTTCATCCATTGAACACGGGCGTGATTTTGGCCGGCCACGTGGCCCGCGCCGATCAGGTAAGCAACATCACGCAAGTGGCTCGCGACTTCTTCCCGAACGTGGTTAACCACCTTCAGGTGCATGGCAACCAAAATATTGCTATCAAAGTCAAAGTCTACGAAGTCTCACGAAACAAGCTCAAGCAATTGGGCATCAACTGGTCCTACCTCGGAGATGAGTTCTCTCTGATCAGTAGTGCCGAACAGCTCATCCAAGCATTTGGAACCGCCGTTGCTCCGGCCGGAGATACACTGGCATTCTCAGTACTGGATGGAAACGAAGGCTTCTTCGCAGCCATCGATGCTCTCGAAAGACACGATGTTGCCAAAGTTTTGGACCAGCCAATTCTGGTTGCTCAAAACGGTCGCCCTGCTGAATTCCTCTCCGGTGGTGAGATTCCAATCCAGGTCGCAGGTGGATTGGGCACGAACTCGATCGAGTTTCGTCCTTTCGGTACGAAGCTGGATATGGTTCCGATCGTTAGCGGCAACGGCGAGTTGACTCTCGAAGTCCGAGTCGAAGTCTCTGATGTTGACCCCACACTTGCTGTAGACGGCGTTCCTGGCTTCCGCGTTCGACGTGTTAACACAGGCGTCAAAATGAGAGCGGGACACACGCTGGCACTGGCCGGTGACTACCGTGACGACTACACCGCGACCAAGCAAGGCGTACCCGGGCTTATTAGCAACCCTATTTTGGGTCCCTTGTTCCGCCGCGTTGAAAACGAACAAACTGAAACTGAGTTGGTCTTTCTGATCTCACCTCGCTTCATCAGCGATGTTGAAGAGACAGCACTTCCCGAACTGGGACCTGGCCAGCTGACGACAGCACCGTCGACTCGGGAACTGTTCCACAACGGTTACATCGAAGTGCCTCGCTGCAAGGATGATTGCCCAGTTCCACGAGATGGGGCGACTCGCCAAAACCAGCTTGCTCCACAGCAACAGCACTACCCTGGTTCAGGTTCTGGTACGCAAGGCTATCCTAGCCAGCAAGTTATTCCTGGCCCGAGTGTGAATCCTTACCCGCCACAGCCCGGAAGCTTCCCACCTCCGGTATCAACGGGTTCTGGTTCGGGTAGCTTTGGTCGAAACGCTGTTCCGGCTCGGCCGAACTCGTCGCGACGCCCTGAGGTTGATCGCACTGCCAGTTCAGCGAACAACAGCTTTCTCTGGCCTGACAACAACACGCAGACACGCTAGTCCATTGGGACGGGTGTCCTGAGAAGCCTGAATTCTAAGGACACCAGTTGTTGTAAGTTTTGACTTTATTACCTGTTTAATTTTCACAGCCTTGGAAACGAAATGAGCGGAACACTGCGAATTTCCATTTGTGATCCCGACGAAACGTCACGAGAGAATCTCAAGAAGTTCCTCGTCGGAATGGAAAAGACTTGGCTTGAAGCAGATTGCTCACGGTACGAGTTCTTTCGAGAGATCGTTGGAGAAACAACTCCCGATGTGGCGATGATTTCGCTAGACAGCGATCCTGAAAAGGCCATGGAGCTGGTCGGCGATGTCAGCCGGACACATCCAAACTGTGGAGTCATTGTCGTCAGTTCTCAAACTGATGGGCAATTGATTCTCCGAGCGATGCGATCGGGTGCGAAGGAATTCCTTAGCTCTCCACTGCAGCTCGAGGAGCTGATCGGAGCTTTGGACCGAGTTGCGGCAACCTCGACTGGTGGCCCCCAGAAGAGTAAAAGTGGAGTCGTGATTCCCATCGCCGGTGCCTCCGGAGGCGTTGGAGCAACTTCGGTTGCGGTCAACGTTGCCGTGGCTTTGGCTCAAAATCCAGAACGAAGCGTCGTGCTGGTCGATCTCGACCTTGCCCTTGGCGATGCCGATATTTTCTTGGACGTGATGGCGGACTACACGCTATTGGATGTTGCCAACAACATTTCGCGTCTGGACTTGGCCCTGCTTCGCAAGTCACTGACAAAGCACAGTTCGGGTTTGTTCCTACTGCCCCGCCCCGTTCAGATTGAAGATAATGATTCGATCTCGAATGATGATTTGCGGAAAGTCCTAGGCCTGTTGAAGGCTTCGTTCTCGCACGTGATCGTGGATCTCTCGAAATCGTATTCGTCTTTGGATATGGCTGCTCTGGAGATGTCCGACACTGTTCTGCTGCTAACGCAGTTGGATCTGCCCTGCCTCAGAAACGTGGTTCGCTTGTTGGCTTCCTTTGAACGTCATGATGGTGTTCGCGAACGAGTCAAAGTCGTCGTGAACCGCGCCGGTCTGGAGAAGAACGAGATCAGTCTCGATAAAGCCGAAAACACGATCGGCGGTGAGATCTTCAGCCGGATTCCGAACAACTACGTGATCATTTCCGAATGCCGCAACAATGGCGTGCCCTTGCTAGAGCAGGCTCCCAAAGCTGCAATCACTCAGAATTTGGTTGATCTGGCGGAAAAAATCTCCGGTGATGCTGACCCCGCGGATGCCGAAGAAGGCGATGCGAAAGGCAAGTCTGGCAGCTGGTTGAAATTCCTGTCTAAGTAGGTTTCAAAATCAGCATCGCCCTGCCCTGCGGCGATACGATACCAAAAATAAAAGCCTTGCCCGTCAAACGACTGGCAAGGCTTTTTTGTATTTCACGTCAGGCGATCGAGCCGGACGAATCAATAACGTCGGGCGCTATGCACCTTTGACGGTCTTGATGATCTCAGCCGAAACCTTGTAAGGATCGGCGTTCGAAGCCGGACGGCGGTCTTCCAACCAGCCCTTCCAACCGTTAGTCACGGTGGCGACAGGGATCCGAATCGAAGCACCACGATCCGAAACGCCGTAGCTGAACTGATCGATCGCTTGCGTTTCGTGCTTACCGGTCAAACGCTGATCGTTGTCAGCACCGTAGACGGCAATGTGCTCTTTAACGCGTGGGGCGAACGCTTGGCAGATCTTGTCGTAAGTTTCCTTTTCGCCAGCTTCGCGAAGTGCGGTGTTGGAGAAGTTCGCGTGCATTCCGGAACCGTTCCAATCAAGCTCACCAAACGGCTTGGGGTGCCAGTTGATTGCGTAGCCGTGCTTCTCGCCGGTACGCTCAAGGATGTAGCGAGCCAACCAAGTTTCATCACCAGCGGCTTTGGCGCCCTTGGCGAAGACTTGGAATTCCCACTGGCCAGCGGCGACTTCGGCGTTGATGCCTTCAACATTCAAACCGGCTTCTAGGCACAGGTCGAGATGCTCTTCGATGACTGCGCGACCGTAAGCGTTTTGAGCGCCGACTGAGCAATAGAAAGGTCCCTGTGGGCGTGGGTAGCCACCTGGGGGGAATCCTGGGGGACGATCGGTGTCGTTGTCCCACAAGAAATACTCTTGTTCGAAACCGAACCAGAAATCGTTGTCATCATCATCGATTGTGGCACGACCATTACTTTCGTGGGGTGTACCATCGGGGTTGAGGACTTCGCACATGACCAAGAAGCCATTTTTGCGATCGGGATCCGGGATAATGGAACAGGGTTCCAGCAGGCAGTCAGATGATCCGCCTTCTGCTTGCTCAGTCGAGCTTCCGTCGAAACACCACTGAGGGCAGTCTTCCAGTTTGCCACTGAAATCAGAAACGACTTTTGTTTTGCTACGCAATGATTGCGTGGGTTGGAAGCCGTCCAACCAAATGTATTCGAGCTTTGACTTACTCATTAGATAACTACTCCACAATAACTAGGTGGCGGTGGCACCGCATAAAGTCTTACATGCTGCCCAAATTGTGGTCAAAAGGGCTGGCAGCGGCTTGGCCCAAGGGGAAGATGATATCAACGGGACAGGTGTTTTCCTAGTATCAACGTTCCTCGTAGCGGCAATTTTTGGAACCGAAGGGTCAGGGAAAATGGGGGGGCTGTTCCCCCAGCGATGCTAATGGAAAGCACGCGAACACAGCACCCAAACAATGTCGCGATCCGCAACTTCCAGCTCTTAAGTTTACAGAGTGCCCCTGTGGGGGTATCTTCGCCGGTTTACTTCACAGAACGGTGGAGCCTGATTTGACTCCGAAAGAAGTTATTGCATATTGCCGTGAAAATACGGTTGGCGCTGTCGATCTGCGTTTCACCGACTTTCTCGGCCGATGGCTACATACGACCATTCCGGTTTCCGTCTTCGACGAAAGCGTGTTCGAGAAAGGGATCGGTTTCGACGGTTCCAGCGTCCACGGATGGCAGCGAGTCGACGAAAGTGACATGTTGCTGATGCCCCAGCCGGAGACCTGTTTTCTGGATCCGTTTTTAGAGATGCCGACCCTGTCGGTGATCTGCAACGTGGTCGATCCGATCACGCTGGAAGACTACGGTCGCGACCCTCGCTTCATTGCCAGAAAGGCCATGACGTGGCTGAAGTCCTCAGGGATTGCCGATACCGCGAACTTTGGACCGGAAGTCGAGTTCTTTATTTTTGACAACGTTCGTTTCGATCAATCTCGGAACTCGGGGTTTTACTTCGTCGACAGCGACGAAGGACCTTGGAACCGCGGACGGGATCCCAACGGAGCCGGCCCGAACCTTGGCCATCGCCCGGACTACCAGCGCGGCTATTTGGCATGTCCGCCGACCGATCAGCAAATGAATCTTCGCAACGAGATCATGGAGACACTGATCCGCTGCGGGATTGATGTCGAATCCCACCACCACGAAGTCGGTGCCGCGGGGCAAGCCGAAATTGATTTCCGTTACACGGACTTGGTGTCGGCCGCTGACAATGTGATGACTTACAAGCACATCGTTCGCAACGTCGCCCAGAGACATGGCAAGTCCGTGACCTTCATGCCGAAGCCTCTGTTCGACGAAGCCGGTTCGGGGATGCACACCCACATCTCTTTGTGGAAAGAAGAGCAGCCTCTATTCGCGGGCGAGTTTTATGCGGGCCTTAGCCAGACCGGTATCTACGCCATCGGTGGGATCCTCAAACACGCCAACGCTTTGCTGGGCCTCACCAATCCGACCACCAACAGTTACAAACGATTGGTGCCCGGATTCGAAGCCCCCAACAAACTCGCTTACTCGCAGCGCAATCGCTCCGCGGCCTGTCGCATTCCGGTCTACAGCAGCGATCCGGCCTCCAAGCGTATTGAATTTCGTTGTCCCGACGCGACCTGCAATCCTTATCTGGCATTTGCAGCCATCATGATGGCCGCCGTGGATGGTATCGAAAACAAGATCGATCCCGGTCCTTCGCTGGACAAAGACATTTATGATTTACCGCCCGAAGAACTCGAAAACGTGCCGCAGACTGCCGCCACGCTGAACGAGGCCCTAATGGCGCTCGAAAACGATCACGAATTCTTGCTGCGAGGCGACGTTTTCACGAGGGATGTCGTGAAAAACTGGATCCAATGGAAACGTTCCCACGACGTGGAAGCCATTCGGAATCGCCCCCATCCATTTGAGTTCTGTATGTATTACGATTTTTAGTCGCCAACGTGCGGCGACGTTGCTGCCGTGCTTACGGTATGCCTTAACCACTACGCTTCCAGTTGAAAACTATGACTACGACCAAAAAAAGAGTCCTGATCCTGTGTACCGGAAACTCCTGCCGTTCCCAGATGGCCGAGGTGATCTGGAACAAGCTCAGTGAAAACCAATGGCACGCCGAATCGGCAGGTTCCGATCCGGCAGGCTACGTTCATCCACTGGCCATCCGCACCCTAGAAGAATCCGGTTTGGGCGGCCACGAACTTCGCAGTAAATCCGTTTCTGAATTTGATGGCCAACAGTTTGATCTGGTCGTGACGGTTTGTGACAACGCCAAAGACTCGTGTCCTTCGTTTGCCAATGCCAGCCAAGTGTTGCATTGGCCCTTCGAGGATCCCAACGATGCTCAAGGCGACGACGAAGAGAAAATGAAAGTCTTTCAAACGGTCGCCGGCATGATTCGCCAGCGTATCGGTGCTTATCTTGGAAAACTAGAAGGTGACGACTGTGTCCAAGTTTGACGAAGCAATCCGCGAAGCCAGCCTGAAGCTAATCGAGTTGGCGTTGGCCGAAGACATTGGCGTGGCGGATCTTTCGTCAGGAATTGATTGCACCACCGATGCGCTCGTCCCGGCCGAATCTACAGCCAGCGCCGCGTTCGTCAGTCGTGACAACGGAATCGTCTGCGGGGTCGAAGTCGCGAAATTGGTCGCCAGCCAGTGGGCGCCCAACGTTCAGATATCCGTCGAAAAAGAAGACGGTGACGCGGTTGAGCCGAAACAGGTGATCGCCACGATGAGTGGATTGGCTCACGATATCCTGACGATCGAGCGAACCTGTTTAAATTTTATGTGCCGCCTATCAGGCATCGCGTCTCTGGCGCAGGAATTTTACCGGCGCATTGATGGCACCGAAGCCAAGATTCTGGACACTCGCAAGACGGCGCCGGGATGGCGGTTGCTGGAGAAATATGCGGTTGCCTGCGGTGGCGGGACCAATCATCGCATGGGGCTCTACGACGCGATCATGATCAAGGACAACCATCTGGCGTTTTATCGAACACAGGTTTCCGAATCCGAGCAGACCATCGATCAGGCCTTGGCTGTGGCCCGTCAGTGGATCCGTGATAACGCTTCGCGAATTCCTCACGGTGAAGACACGATTCTTCAGCTGGAAGTCGACACGTTGGATCAGTTGAAGCTGGCGATTGACGCCGACAATCCATCGCTTCCCGATATCGTCCTGCTGGACAATATGAATAACCAGCAGCTTACCGACGCGGTCGAGCTACGGAACACGATGGCGCCGAAGGTGTTGCTGGAAGCCAGCGGCGGCGTGAACCTAGATACGATTCAGGGGATCGCGCAAACGGGCGTCGACAGAATCAGTGTCGGAGCCCTCACCCATTCAGCCTCCAATTTTGACATCGGTTTGGACTGGGTGCGGGGTTAAGTCATCTTC
>CAZDZX010000232.1:0-7182 GCA_964510005.1 uncultured Pirellulaceae bacterium | reverse complement strand
AACCGTTTCACACTCAGGAATTCCCATCGGCCGAACTGCCAGCCAGTTTCGGTTGATCGGACACGGGTGTCGTCACCAGCGGTTCCGTACCGACCACTTCGGGAATTTCCATCAGCTGCAACTCACGTTGAATAATCTTGAGTAGCGTTTGCAGAAACACGACAATCATCGGGCCAACCAAAATCCCGATGGGACCCAAGACAGTCACACCACCAATCACGCTCAACAGCGCCAACAACGGATGCAAATTGGACTGACCATGCAGAATCCATGGCTTGATGAAATTATCCGCCATGGAAATCACGGCGGTGCCGTAGATCGCCAATCCGATAGCAGCCGGCAAATTGTTATCCACAAAATACAGATACAAGGCGCAGGGAATCCACACCGACGCGGCTCCCACAAACGGCACCATCGCCAACACCGCCGACAGCAGCGTCAGCAAAAACACGGACTCCAACCCGCAGAAGTAAAATCCGATTCCAGCAAGGACCCCCTGGGCGACCGCGGACAACAACGTCGCCACCACGACCGCTCGGCTCACCCGTCCAAACTCGGCGACCAACTCCTGTTCGTGCTCGTCTTCGATCGGGGAAAGTCCCTGTAAGGACTTGAGCATTCCCGGCCCGTCCAACAAAAAGAAGTACAGCCCGACAACCATAATTAGGGCCCCGAACAACGTGTTGCCAACAAAGGACGTGATCGATCCCCCGAGGGCAAACATTTTGTCTTGGACGAAGCTAACCACACTCTCCGAATACGTTTGTAGCTCCGGACCGGTGGGATTGGCAAACTCAACCACCGTCGACCAAGTCCGACCGCCCAATTTAGCGTATTTGAAACTCAGAAAATGGCTGGATGCCTGACTCACAGCCTTGCTGTAATCGTGAATCACCTGATGTCGTTTTTCGTTTTGGTTCGCCGATTCTTCCGGATTGTCGCTGACTTGCTCCCGACCAATCCGCTGTATTTCTTCATGCAACTGTTTGGCAACGGCCATGCTGTTCCCAAAACTGTTCCAGAGTAACCGCATATCATTCTTCGGAAGAACAGGTTCCTCTTCTTCGTCGATCACCACCGGCCACGGCAGCTCACTTTCCTTGGCAATGCTGAAGGAGTCTCCCGTGATCTCGAACAGCATCGTCCCGTGGCGTTCCAGTTCTTCGGGCCCCAACACCATATTGCTTTGCAGCGAATCCAGCCGTTGCTCGATATCGCGAATTTCCCGCGCGCTGGGCATCTCCAGCCCCAATTTCTTGCGGGCATCGCCAAGGTCATCGACGATCTTTGGGGCGTTCACCTGCTTGATCACAGAAACGCCTTCTGTCGCCGCTAAAAATACGACTGAAGAAACCGGAATCAGAACCAGCAACAGAATCGCCAGCGTCGTCAGCAGAGCCGCCAAACTTTCGCGTCCGTTGACTTTCTTCATCATCCAGCCATGCAAGGGCCGAAACATCACAACCAACAGGGCCGATAGAAACAACGGCACCATAAACCGCGACATGACTTTGAAGAAAATCACGCCCAACACCGCCACGATGCCAACCAACAGCAAAAAAGAAATCAACCGCGAGACCGATGTCTTGGGTTTAACGTCTTCTTCCGTATTTTTAATCGGTGGTGTCATCGTGTCATCGCTCCAACGTGGGCCATGGTGCTTCTTCCTGAAATAAGCCGCGATTCGCGAGTAAGTTTGAAAGCGAGTACTTCGCAGTAGCCGCGAGTCTATTGGGTTTTAATTTCTCGATCCCGGAGTGATGTCCAAACTTAGCTTTTCCTCCGCTCGGAGCACCACGATTTTTACCGTCTGGCCGGGTTTGAGCCGATCAATCACAGCCGTGTAATCGTAAATGTTCTCAATTTGGGTTCCCGCCAGTTCGACGATCACGTCACCGCCGCGAACGCCGCAGGTTGCTGCCGGTGCACCCGCGGTGACGTCATCCAGTTTAACACCTACCACGTCGGCGCCGTAGTCCGGAACGGTGCCCAGATACGCCCGCAACCCGCCGCGAACCGCGACATTGGGTTTCGTCTTTACTTTCAACCACGCCGGCTGACCGGGATCGATCGCCAGTTTCCGGGTAATCAACCCCATCAGTTTGGCAATTCGAGCAGCATCGGGATAGTTCAATTTCTCAGGCGTGTCCCGAGGCGTGTGATAGTCCCGATGGGACCCGGTAAAAGCCGACAGGATCGGAACCCCGGCGCGATAGAACGAACTCGCATCGGTGGGCAAGTTCGTATCGCCGCTCAGCGACACAGGCAGGCCCACAACCGTGTTGGTCGATTCGATCATCCCCGGCCAGACATCACTACTGTCGATTCCCTGCAGCACCAATTTATCTTCCAAGCGACCGACCATGTCCATGTTCAGCGCCGCCACCACCGATCGACCCGCCGTTTTGTCTTTGGGATCAAGAGCGGATATCGTCACGTTCTTCGCCCCAGATTCCACCAACAGCTCATGGACCTTGATAAGTTCGCGATAGTTTGATTCTCGATCCGCCTTGATCGTCACTGGGAAATCGGGGGCAAGCTTTACCACCACCACGATTTCCTTTTTTAGCGTTTCCAACGTGGTCGGTTCGCCGTTGAGCGTCAGGGAGTTATCCGCTTTGACGACGATATCAAATTTGTGAAACGAATCCGGTCGCTCATCAGCAGCCTTGCGGGCGTTTTCCAAACCGGGCCACGTTTTGGCAAAGTGCTTGGATCCAAACAGGCCCAGCTCTTCCCCCGACCAACCGGCAAACACAATGTCATGTTTGAATTTGTCGGGCGTCTTTTTCTGTTGAGCCGTCAAGTATTCGGCAATCTCAATCATCGCCGCAATGCCCGACGCATTATCATCGGCGCCCAAGTGCAACTGGCCTTTCTCGTCCCCCTTGGCCAGAGAACCCGTCGTCTTACCGGCCCCCAGATGATCGATATGAGCCCCCACCACGATGACTTTCTCCGAAGGCGATTCGCCAAACTGAAGTCGGCCCAGAATATTGCGGCCCTTGCCGGTCAGCTTTTTGACATCCACACTGGCCGACAGTTTCACGTCGGGAATGGCAAAGCCTTCGACCGGTTCACCGGAATCCAATTCCTTTTGCAACTTCTCCATGTCTTTGCCGGCCAACGCCAACCACTTTTGGGCAATCGCGTCGGTGATGCTGATCGCCGGAATGCTGGAACCGGTGGGTGTCGCATCGGTGGTTAAAGGAACCAGCTGCTTGTTCACTCCCGAGGAAGGCCCACTGACGACGATAATTCCGGCAGCCCCCTTTTCTCTCGCGTAGAGCAGCTTTTTACGCAGATCGGCGTAGAAGTTCACATGCTGGCGGCGCTCGGGCGAGACGTCTTCGGGGACATAGCGAAACATCAACACCCATTTCCCATCGACGTCTTCGAGCCCTTCGTAGCTGTCATAGGCCGGATGTTTTTCGTTCTTTTGAGCGACGATCCCGTATCCCGCAAAAACAATGGAAGCGTCTTTGAGAATTGAGTTGCTGGAAAATGACATCGGTCGCCAATCTTCATCCAGCTTCGCCGACACCTGTTCATCGCCGCGCTGCCATGAAAAAGAATTCTCCGGTCCCAGTTCCGATCCGGCCGGAAATTCGAATTCTTGAAACCAGCTGCCTTTGTCACCCGCCGGCTTGAGGCCCAGAAAATCAAAGTACGCCGCCACGTAAGCGGTCGCCATTTTTTCACCCTGCGAACCAGTCATCCGTCCGCCCAAATCTTTGCGACACAGAAAGTCCACGTGCCGGATGATGTCGACGTCTCGAAAACTTGCCTTGCCCGCCGCCGCTGACTTCTTCCCTGAATCGGTCGCGGCAGTCACTCCCGCCGATTCCGTTTCATTGCCAGTCGCGCCATCCGTCTCATCGCCGGCTTCTTTCGCAGCCAAATTGACCGCGGCCAGACCCAGCATCTTTCTGGCCAGCGCGTCGTTCCAGTTGGCCAAGTAAATTTGCGACTTCTTTTTCGAGTTCCGATTCGAAGTCCACGTCAACTGCTTCCCATCGGGCGAGAAACTGGCCAAACCATCAAAGCCTTCGGTGTCGGTCACGCGGACGGTGGGCGATTTTCCATCGGCAGCCACCAAGTACAATTCAAAGTTAGCGAACCCATGTTTGTTGGTCGTGAAAATCAGGTAGTCACCCGACGGATGATAAAAGGGTGCCCAACTGAGTTTGCCCATCCGAGTGATAGTCTTTTGATCGGAACCATCAACGTTCATCGTCATGATTTCGGCCATTGCACCGTTTTCCGCAAACCGCCGCCAGCAAATTTGCTTTCCGTCGGGCGAAAAGAACGGTCCGCCGTCGTAGCCCGCCACATCAGTCAGCTGTTTCAAATTGCTCCCGTCGGCGTCCATGATGAAGATCTCCATCATGTAAGCAGGGTCGCGCTCAAAAGCCTCTTTCTCTTCGGCGGTCAGTTCTTTTGAATACGCCAACCGGTTGGAAGCGAATGCGATTTTGGATCCGTCGGGGGACCACGAGCCTTCCGCGTCGTAACCCTTCGCGTCGGTCAGCTGAGTGTACTTTTTGGTTTCCGAATCCCAACTGAAGAGTTCGTACTCGGGATCGTAGTCCCACGAGTATCGGCGCTTCTTTCCCGATTCACGAATCTTGATTTCTTCGACCTGTTTGGCGAATGCTTTGGGATCGTTTTGAGTCGACGCAAACAGCACTCGTTTGTCATCCGGCGACACCCACGCACAAGTGGTCTTTCCGTGTCCGGGCGACACTTGATCGACATCGCCGGTTTCTAGATCCAACAGAAAGATCTGAAAGAACGGATTCTTTGCCAGCCTTTCACTTTGGAACACCATCTTCTTGCCGGTGGCACTAAAATAGCCCTCCCCTGCCCTGACGCCTTCGAAAGTCAGCTGGCGAGCGGCGCTGATCAGCTTGGCTTCGTTGCCGATCTTTGCTTTGTCACCGCCTCGTTTTTTCGGCAGTTCTTGCCCAGGACATTTTGTCCCCACCCAAAGGTGCATAGCAAGCAAAGTAACGGAAACCACAATTTGGCAGCGATATAAAAAGAACATGGTTAATCGTTGTTGTGTTGAATCAAGTTATCGCACAAGCTGAAATACGGTCCGCCCCGTCGTGGGAACCCTTAAAAAGTATCCCTATATCCGGCTTATGTGATACCTCAGCAACTCAAATACTGATTTTTCAGGGTTTGGCGACTACAATTCTCCCTCCGCGACGATAAAGGTTATCGGTCCCATGCCGATCCGGTTAACACCGTCCGACACTCATTGAATCAACCGAGACAAAAATACCATGATCGCAAATCGAAGCTATGACTGTGTTGTGATTGGATCGGGACCTGCAGGTTCGACAGCGGCTTGTATCGTTGCGGAACAGGGTTTTTCGACGTTGCTGTTGGAACGAGAAGAACTCCCCCGCGAGCACGTCGGCGAGTCGCTGATGCCAGAAGCTTACTGGATTTTTGAGCGACTGGGATTGCAGGGTGAACTTGACCGAGTCGGATTCCAGAAAAAGCACGGCGTGCAATTCGTCAGCGCCAGCGATAAAGAGACGATGCCGTTCATCTTTTCGGAGCACGATGATCGGGCCAGCAACATGAGCTGGCATGTCAAACGAGCCGATTTTGACAAACTCCTCTACGACGCCGCGTTCCACAGAGGCGCCACTTGCGTCGACAAGACCCGGGTCATGGACATCCAACTCAAAGCATCGTCGCCGCACAAGTTGACAATCCAACAAGAGAACGGCAAGGAACGGGACATCTCCACTCGTGTCGTGATCGATGCCTCGGGCCAGTCGGCCTTGATCGCCAACAACAACGGGCTCAAGGAAGTTTATCCCGACCTCAAAAAGGCCGCGATCTGGGGTTACTTCGACGGTGCCCAACGTGCCGGCGGTGACAACCCAGAAGTCACTTGCATTCTGCACACCCAATCCAAAGACGCGTGGTTCTGGTACATCCCCTTGGCCGATGGTTCGGTCAGCGTGGGCCTTGTCGGTGACAACGAGTTCCTGCTGCGTCGCGGCGGTTCACCGCAACAGACTTTCGAAGCCGAATGCAAAAACTGCCCCGGCATCCAACGTCGACTGCGGGACGCAACTCAGACGGGCAAGATGTTGGTGGCCAAAGAGTTTTCTTACAAAACGACCCAACAAGCCGGCAATGGCTGGGTGCTGGTCGGCGATGCGGGCGGCTTCATCGACCCGATTTACTCATCCGGCGTTTACCTCGCCATGAAATCTGGATTGCTGGCCGCCGAAGCGGTCACCGAGGGTTTGCACAAAAACGATTTGTCCGCCAAGCAGTTGGGCAATTGGACGGCTGATTTTGAAAAAGGCGTCGAGTGGATTCGCAAACTCGTCCGAGCCTTCTACACCAAAGAGTTCAGTTTCGGCGCCTTCATGCGAGAGCATCCCGAACACGTCGGCAACTTAACCGATCTGCTGATCGGGCGAGTCTTCGACGGCAAACCGGGCGAGATCTTCAAGGACCTGGATCCGTGGATCGAAAAAGCCAAAAACGGCCAAGCCGTTTCCGGCTAGTTGTCTCGATTCCGTTCGTGAACTGACATGGCTTATCGTAGGTCCGCCAATACATCTTCCAGATTGGCGAATTCAAAATCAAAGTTTGTAGCACCCTGAGGCGGAATGTGGGGTGATTCGTCTGCAAGATCGACCCGCCCCGCCTGCTCGCATCGCTGGCGTCCCTCCGACCGACACCGATGGCTACAGACTACCGCCACTTTGCAGCTGAATTTTCCACTACTCGTTGGACACCAACTTCACCGGCTCAACCAACCCTTGGACGACTTTACTGAACACTGGAAAGTTCAACTTGTCGGGAGTGTCTTCGAGTTTGTGGTAGTGCGGATAGCGAAAGACCGCGGTGTCGGTCACCATGATGCCAACGTATCCCTCTTGCCAAAACGACCAGTGATCGGACCAACCGACACCCTGCAAACTGCTAGGCAACGAAGCACCTTCTGCTGGAACTTTGGAATTTTTCTTGAACGATTTGAGGAACTTCCTCTGTAGCGAGGCCGACTTTCGGTCACCCACAAAGCCAATGAAATTTCCAGTCGAAGGATATCGCAGATTCAATGGAAACGGATACTTTTGGCTCTTCTCTGCATCGGTGAAATACCCCATCGTTTCGAGGCTGATGACGCCCGTGATATCTTGA
>CAZDZX010000231.1:5717-7198 GCA_964510005.1 uncultured Pirellulaceae bacterium | reverse complement strand
CTGCAGCACCAAGACGGGCACAGTTTGCTCAACGCGATTGCCTTCCCAACGGTTCGTGCGTTCGATCCTTCGTTCCACTTTGAGTCCAACGTGATCATCATGGACGGGCTCAAAAAGCTCTACCAAGAAGGTGAAACCGCGATCTACTACTTGATGTGTGGCACCGACGCTTTTGAAATGCCAAACATGCCTGAAGGTTGCGAAGACGGCATCGTCAAAGGAATGTACAAGTTCCGCAGTAAAGAAGCCGCTGGATCGAAGCACCGTGTTCAACTGTTCGGTTCCGGAGCCATCATGCAGTGCGTGATGAGGGCTCAAGAGATGCTGGCTGAGAAGTACAACATCTCCAGCGATATCTGGTCGGTGACCAGCTACACCCAACTTCGCCGCGATGCCGAAGCTTGCGAGCGTTGGAACATGTTGCATCCAACCGAAACTCCGAAAAAGAGCTACATCGAAACCGTACTCGAAGGCCACGAAGGTCCCTTCATCGCGTCAAGCGACTACGTGAAGGCACTGTCTGAGCAGGTCTCCAAGTACGTTCCGGGTGATTTCTTTGCTTTGGGAACCGATGGCATGGGCCGCAGCGAAACCCGCGCCGCCCTGCGACGTCACTTCGAAGTCGATGCCGAATCGATCATCATCGCGACGTTGCATCAGCTTTCGAAACAGGGCAAAGTCGACGCTTCTGAGGTCGCCAAAGCGATCAAGGATCTCGACTACGATCCTGAGAAAGTGAATCCGTTGTACGCTTAAAAACTTGGTAAAGGCTGCCTGCCTGTGATCCGATCGCGCCCTTTTCGTAAAATTCGAAAGGGCGCATTTACTTCAAACATTTTGCATTTCGAATAAGTAACTATGGCTGTTGAATTCAAACTCCCGGGAATTGGCGAAGGCATCGAATCAGGAGATGTCCTTGAGGTTCTTGTCTCCGTCGGTGACACCATTGAGGTGGATACCGAGATCTGCGAATTGGAGACTGACAAAGCAACCGTCTTTGTCCCCAGTGACATCGCTGGAACGATCAAAGAAATTCATTTTGCTGACGGCGATACCGTTGCCGTCGGTGCTGTTCTGTTGACCGTCGAAGCTGCTGCCGGAGCCGCGTCTGCACCTGCTCCCGCCGCACCACCCGCAGCTGCCCCAACGCCTCCTCCTGCTCCCGCGCCGGCACCCGTCGCTGAAGCGGCTCCGCCAGCGCCCGCAACACCTGCACCAGCTCCCGCTCCTGCTCCTCCAGCACCTGCCCCAGCACAGCCCGTAGCCGCTTCTGGCTCCAAGGCAACCATTCCAGCTGGCCCAGCAATTCGACGATTCGCTCGTGAAGTGGGTGTCGATCTGACGAACGTTGCCGGCTCTGGAGCCAACGGACGCATCCTCCGCGAAGACGTCTTGCGAGTCGTCCGCGATGGCTCGGCGGCTCGACCCAGCACAGGTGCCGTTGCCGCAGGCGCAGCCGCTGCTGGTTTGGCAGCCGGCGC
>CAZDZX010000231.1:4087-5617 GCA_964510005.1 uncultured Pirellulaceae bacterium | reverse complement strand
GTAACCGGCCCGGGTACACCCGGAACCGATGATTACGGTCCGGTTCGTGTCGAGAAGATGCCGAAAATTCGCAAGACCATTGCTCGCAAAATGCATGAGTCTTGGACGACCTGTCCTCG
This sequence comes from uncultured Pirellulaceae bacterium, assembly GCA_964510005.1. Taxonomy (GTDB): domain Bacteria; phylum Planctomycetota; class Planctomycetia; order Pirellulales; family Pirellulaceae; genus Mariniblastus. The sequence continues at coordinate 5,498 of CAZDZX010000231.1, read as the reverse complement.
GGTAACGAACTTCGATGATGCCGACGTGACGGCTCTCGAAGCGATCCGCCAGAACAGCAAAGCCGACTACAAGGCGATGGGCATTAGCCTGACATCGATGCCCTTCATTATCAAATCCGTGGCGATGGCTTTGAAGCAGCATCCTTCGATCAATGCTTCAGTTGATTTGGAGGCGGGACAGATCATCTACAAAGATTACGTCAACGTTGGGATCGCGGTCGACACGGAGCGTGGTTTGGTTGTGCCCAATATGCGAAATGCCGACCAGCAATCGATTCCCGCCTTGGCCAAAGCCCTCAGCGTGATGGCTGGAAACGTTCGAGAAAACAACTTTGGTATCGACGAATTGCGCGGTGGCACGTTCACGATCAGCAACCTTGGCGCGATCGGTGGCACTTATTCAACACCCATCATTAACGTTCCCGAAACAGCGATTTTGCTGGTGGGCCGTTCGCGGAAGATGCCCGTTGTGGTTGAAAACGACGAAGTCGCCGTTCGCCTGATGATGCCATTGAGTCTTTCCTACGACCATCGCTTGATCGATGGCGGGGCAGCGGCACGTTTCCTGAACGAAGTAATCGGGTACTTGGAAGCACCCAGTCGTCTCCTGTTGGCGCTATAGTTTTCAAGTTCCGATCGGTCGGCGTCGATCGATTTTCGATCGATGTTCAATTGTGGGGCAGGCAATGAGGTCGCCTCGTGAGAACTGGGCGTCGCACGATTGCTAAATAGAACGTTGAGGTTGTGAAAAACAGTAGCTGGACTGGCAACAATTCAGAAAACTGTTGTTTAGTGGAGCGTGTTCCAATGGATTCTGAAGTCTTGCTACCTCAGCTACGCTGAGGATCCCTGACTCGACACAAATTCACAGTCTCGCCGGTCGGGACAGGCTGACACTATCGTCGACTTCGACTGGCGGCTTTCAATCGCATTTTGCGAAGATGATACATAGGGTTAAGCCAGTTCTTAGCCATCAATCGTTGCTTGCCGCAGCACTGACAACGATAGGGGCCAAATAGGATGACCAACCCAAAGGACGCACCGACAAAGAAGGAGTAAAACCACGACCCGCGATAGGGGACATAATGGCCTTCGGGGCGATTGCAGTGAAAGCAGATCAGTTTCGGCCGGTTGCGCGATTTGCGTTTACGTTCAGAGACATCACCTTCAAGACTGTCGTCTATCGGGTGAGTTTGTGTTGTTGTTTGAGCCATGATTATTTGATGCCTTGGGGGGAAATCTGGAAGGAAGAAGCAAGGACTTGAAGTGGTTGAGGAGGGCAGCGTTTGTGAATGCACATGGAAATGATGCAATACATCTTACAGTATTGCTGTAAAAATTCCAACTTTTGAACATTGGTTTTTCCGTGAGTAAAAACCAAACCCGTTCGAAATCACACACGTATCATCGC
>CAZDZX010000231.1:0-3987 GCA_964510005.1 uncultured Pirellulaceae bacterium | reverse complement strand
CTTAGCGGATAATCCGCATAACCGTCGATCTGTGTTGTCTTCGTTTCCATAAAGGCCGGTCCTCACAGTTTGATTGCCAAGTATCTTTTAAAAAGTCCGGTCTCAGATTCTAATTTAAGCTTTGATTTTTTACGCAACGCAGGTTTTTGACCTCTCCATCGATGGCAACCAATATCGACAACTGGACTCCCGGCTCTTGGCAACAAAAAGTTGTCTTGCAACAGCCAACTTACCCGGACGCGGACCATCTTCAGGATGCTCTTTTGCGATTGGCCAAACTGCCACCGTTGGTTACCAGCTGGGAAATCGAAAGCCTAAAACAACAGCTGGCCGAAGCGTCACGGGGCAATGCTTTTCTGCTGCAGGCAGGAGATTGCTCCGAGAGCCTTGATGACTGTGATAACGATTCGATCGTGCGCAATCTTAAAGTCCTTATGCAGATGAGTTTTGTGCTGATCTACGGCGGGATGAAGAAAGTTGTTCGCGTCGGGCGTGTTGCCGGTCAGTACGCAAAACCTCGTTCCAATGACACCGAAACCAGAGATGGCGTCACCCTTGAAGTCTACCGCGGCGACATTGTCAATCGATCGGGGTTCACCGAGGCCGATCGCAAGCCCGATCCGGAACTGCTGCTGCGTGGTTACGAACGTGCCGCGCTGACATTGAACTTCATCCGAGCCCTCTGCGGGGGCGGTTTCGCTGACCTGCATCATCCTGAAAACTGGTCGCTGGACTTTGTCAGCGATTCGGAGATGTCGGCCAAGTACCAGCGGATGGTTTCTTCGATCACCGATGCGCTGCAGTTCATGGAAGTCGTGCGTGGTTCCGAATTTAGAAACAGCGGTTCGGTCGACGTGTTCGCCTCCCATGAAGGCCTGCACCTGAACTATGAACAGGCTCAGACTCGCCGCGTTCCACGCCGTGAAGGCTGGTACAACATGAGCACTCACATGCCGTGGATCGGCTACCGCACACGGGACGTCAACGGAGCCCACGTGGAGTACTTCCGCGGCATCGCCAATCCGGTTGGGATTAAGGTCGGGCCTAAATTCGAACCCGATGAACTGCTGTCGCTGATTCGAGCACTTAACCCCGACGATGAACCTGGCAAAGTCACTCTGATTCACCGTTACGGCGTCGAGGAAGTTCAAAACCGACTGCCCGTGATTTTGGACGCGATCCAAGAAGGGGGAGTGACGGTGCTGCACACTTGCGATCCGATGCACGGTAATACGTTTGCGACGAATGCCGGTATTAAGACGCGTAGCTTCGACAAAATTTTGGAAGAAGTTCAGCAACAATTCAAAATCCACAAATCGCAAGGTACGATTCTTGGCGGGATTCATCTGGAAATGACCGGAGATAACGTCACCGAGTGCATTGGCGGCCAGTCCCAGATTGGCGAGCCAGACCTCGTAAAAGCCTACAAGAGTGCCGTGGACCCTCGACTTAACTACGATCAGGCCATGGAAATGGCATTTTTGATTGCGGATGAGTTGAAGTCAGAGCAGAATGGTGACATCAAAACAGTGTGAATGGGAACGCGGAACTTGGACTCCATCTCTAAATCTGATGCTCAAAGCGAACTCGTGAAAGAATGCGAGCATCTGTTGGGGTACCATTTCCAGAACAAGTGTTTGCTCTACGAGGCGATCACGCATTCTTCGTTTGCCGAAAAACGTGTTAACTCCTACGAGCGATTGGAGTTCCTCGGAGATTCGATTCTTGGGTTTACCGTTTGCGAGTACCTGTTTCACCGCTATCCGAATTGGCTCGAAGGCGATCTGACGAAAATCAAATCGAATGTCGTCAGTCGACAGACCTGTGCCCGCATCGGGATGGAGATGGGGATTGATCGGGTGTTGGTCGTAGGCAAGGGCGTTGGCACACTGGGCAAAGTCCCTCAATCGCTAATCGCCAATGCGTTTGAATCGATTGTCGGCGCGATTTACCTTGATGGTGGCATGGAGTCGGCTCGAGAGTTTTTGATGCCCTTGATCGAATCGCATGTCGACGCCGCGGTCGCTGGGCAATTGGAAATCAATTACAAATCGGACCTACAGCAGTACTCCCAGCGTCGATTCAACATTCCGCCCAACTATCGGTTGGTTCAAGACCGCGGGCCGGATCACCAGAAAGAATTTTTGATTTCCGCCCAAGTCAACAAACGTTCGTTTCCGCCTGCGTGGGGGCGTAACAAAAAAGAAGCCGAACAGCGAGCTGCCGCCAACGCGCTGGCCGAAATCGCTGGCGAGGAGCTTCCCTTCGCCGAACCAGACCAATAGATCTGTCGCCTTGCGGTTGCCGACAGCGCATAAAAAAACACTCTCGGAAGGTTCGGAAGTTCCAGGGGGGCTAAGAACTTCACAGTTTTCCGAGAGCGATTGGACGATCTGGTCACAACTTCCGTGTCGTAACCAAGGCGTTATGCTTTGGCCGCATTCAACTTCCATGTTGAATGGAAAGACTTGATCTCCCACCGGCCTCAACAGTTGTTTTTCAACAACGGACGCAGGTTAGAAAAATCACAAATTTGGGTCAAGACAACTTTCTGAACTGTCGAAAGAAATGCAAAAATGAAAGCAGGTTGGGAGAATTTCCGTTCTCCATTCTTCGCTTCTTATCTGTCTTCTCTGCGACAGCATGAATTGAGACGATTTCGCTGCGGATCGAATCGCTCACATTGCTCAATACGCTCGCGACAACGATTCAATTTCGACTCCTTGGCCCCACTTCTACGATTGGATATCCCTGCGGAATCACTCATTCACAACAGGACGCTCAAGCTGTCCTGACTCGGTTTAAAGCAGCAAACTCGTATGGGGTGGAGAGGCGGAAGCTCATCGGATTGAACGTGGATTTGTCCCAATGAGTTCTCGCTAGCAGAGGAGAAAGGAAAGGAGGTTTTGCTTTGATGTTCGAACTGGAAGCAGTGCGTCCACAACATGTTGCGCTGTTGAGGTCTAGGGGCACTAGAGGGGGCCAAGAATTCGACCACGGCAAAAATTCGCGTTGTGAGTGCCATGTTCACGCGTCTTTGCGTAAGGCGAACCGGCTGGACAGACCCAAGGCAAGCTAATCATGCCGCGGATAAATCACAGATCGACACAGATAAAGGCGACGTTGGTCGCACAACCATCCGTGTTTCATCTGTGGCGGGCAATCCCCACTGAAGTCCGCAAACTCCACGAGCAATATCTGTACGACAGCCAGCACATCCCCAACAGGCGCCTGATTCGAGAGGCCTAGTTTTGGTAAGCTGTGAAGGTGGACCAAACGTTTTAGGGGTAGAGAGGAGAACACCGACATGCGACAGACGGTTTCCAGTCAATCGGGTTCCGCCCCAATCATCTCTTTGGGCGACGAATTATCAGCCCCACCGCGAAATCGACTCGAAACTCCAATTCCCTCACAAGTTCAATCGATTGAGGAGTTTCTGGGGTTACCGCAGCCTCACACGCCAGATCAGAACCTGCAGCATTTTTGCAACTGGGTCGGCGATTCGATCTACGTCCCCCCTAAAGACAACAGCATGGAACTGGCTCAGGCGATGCTGAATGGCTTTGGCTTGCTGGCATCCCAAGAAAAATGCTGGCAGGCCCTCTGTCGCGAGCACCGATCGAAATTTTCCGAAGTTCGTCGAATTGAGTTGCCAAGGACATCGATTCGACTTCCCCAAGGCCAACTGTATGTCACCGTCACCCGGCAGAGTGATTTTCATTTGATCGAAGAGGACATCCCTGCCAGCGTCCAGACGCGCTTGGACGAGTTCCTTGCCGGCCCGGGAAAGAAACGCGGGGTCAAAGTCTACTACCTTAAACCATTGTGTATCGAAGTCGGAAACGATCTGGTTTTCACATCGGAAGCGGAGCTCGATCAGGCCATTTCCGAGATCCGCAGCGAAGTGTTTCAGCTTTATCGAAAACGGTATCTCCAGCATCGGGCTCGCAAGTTCGGTGTCGCCGCCCTCGATGCTATTTTGGCGAT
>CAZDZX010000230.1:0-7209 GCA_964510005.1 uncultured Pirellulaceae bacterium | reverse complement strand
ACCTGCTCCCGAAAATTCCGGATGACAATACGTTGCACACGGAGTTGCCGGCTCCGCGTTTTCTGGAAGCATAGATCACTCGGGCGTCTCGGTGATCGTTGACGTTGTCACACTTAAAGAATTCGCCCTATGCTTCAACTGAAAACTGGATCGACTGCGCTTTCTGTGTGGATGTTTGTTTGTTTTGTGATGACCGCTGGTTTTGATTCCGGTGCGACATCATCGAAGCAGGTTTTCCCTCAGCGACAATGTAGCCTGAGCGGCGACAAAGAACAACGAAACGGGGATGGCGTAGCAACACAAGGTCTGAAAATTAGGTATGTTGCCGTGGCGTAGGCCTTGTCGAGGGGCCACAAATCGTTTGTTTCGAAGCCGAGAAAAAAATGGAATACGTTTTTGGCGAAAAATCTGCCAGCTATTGGTGGCGCGTCGCTTGTATTGTGGGTGGGCTGTTTTTAATCGCCCAACTGCCATTGTTGTTCGGAAAGATCGATGGAGAAGCGGGTGGCTTCATGGTGGTGGGCAACACAATGGGAATGTGTTGCTTACTCCTACTGATTTACCTTCGTCCACGAATATTTACGGTCACCGTTTCCCGAATCGAAGTCGTTATCAAAGATGAATCGCAACGCGTCGCCGCTTCGGTTGCTCTATTAGACACAAGTGAGGTTGGCTTTGGACGATATGGACATGTGGCGGATCTCCAGTTCGCTTGGATCTCACTATTGGAAACCGGCAAATCCAAGCCCAAATACTATGGACCGGTGGTGATTAGCAAACGTAGCGAAAAAGCGATGGACGACCTTGAGAACCACCGATACCAATTTAAAGAACAGGCCTTAGGGTTGCAGGATTGATCGGTTGTCTCGCCGATCCATGTCTATTCGGACTGCTGGTCTTTTTTCAACTGAGAAGCGTCGTTCTTTTTTGAGCGGCTACGCTTGGCCGTCAGTTGCTTGATCTTTTGTTCGATCAGTTTCGGGCCGTTGGATTCGATTTCTTGGATTCGGGCTTGAGTTTTCTTCTGGCGCTGGCCGAGCGTTTCCTGTTCCTTTTTCAATCGGATCAAAGTGTTGCTTTGGAGCTCGGTGACCAGCGATTCTAGCTCCGCGCGAACTTCATCCGATTCGTTCAGCGAAAGTTTGGCGGCCGTGACCGAGATGCGGGATTCCAGTATCCAATGCTTAAGCGCTAGCGGATATCGATCGGGGCGGCGCTTCTTGACCGCTTCCAATCGACTGACGGTCCTGTTCAACCCCCGGATGGCTTGGCGATAACGCAACGCATTGGACGTTTCCAGTTGGTCTAACAGCGGTGCCAGTTCGCTGTGGTGTTCTTGGACGAAGGCCAGCAATTCCTCTTTCCGCTTCGCCGAAACGGTGGGCTTTTCTTTTTTGGCCGGTTTAGCCAATTCGTTGCTTTTGCGATCGTCCTGTTGCAGTGTTGTGGATTCAGGAGGGTGCGGTGAGACCTGCTGTTGGGCAGCAGACGTCGATGCAAACGCCAAACCAAGGACGATGATCCCGCTCAGTTGCAGCACTGTGAATTGAATTTTGGAAAGCATATGGCTCACAGAATTATCCTTCTTCGGATGCTTGCAAGGCATCAAAAATCCAATCGTTTTCATCGAGGTCGTTTTTATCCAGTTCGTCGTATTCGAAACCGTCGTTGCTCCATTCGGCAAGTTCATTCTCGTCGGCTTCGCCCAGCGATTCGGCCCAGATCAAAGCAATGGCTTCGTTGGTGTCGGTGGGCGTTTCGGGTTGTTGCGCCATCAACGCAAACGCCAAACCGCCAATCAATATTGCCGCGGCGATCGCGATCAATCGCAGCAACTCTGAAGGCTCTGGCGATGATTCCGCTTCAGCGGTCGAAGCCGCGGGAACCGGTCGTTCAGACTGAACGAGGCTTTCGCGAATCCGGCCCAGACCGCCGGTCATGGACGCAACCTGCTCGCGCAATTCTTGGTCAGTCTCAAGCCGTTTTTCGAACGCCAATTCTTGATCGTCCGAAAGCTCACCTGAAACATAGAGAAAAACTTCCCACTGTTGTTGATCCGCAGGGGATCCTTCTGATTGTTCTTTATTCATTTCCATAAGTGGGCTCCAAAATTGGACGAAGTTTCTTCAGACTGGCTTGCATCCGAGCGAGTACCGTTCCGAGTGGAACGTCCAGTTGTTCTGCAATCTCTCGAAACTTTAAACCTTCGTATATTCTTTTGCTGACAACTTTTCTTTGATCCGCCGTCAGACTTTCGAGTGCGAGTTGGACTTGTTGCGATTGTTCTTTTTTCATGGAGGAGTGATCGGGAGTCGGGAGGGAATCGCCTTTGCGTGAATCGGCGAACAACGCAACTTTTTCTTGATGCTGTTTGCGAATTCGAGTTTTTCGTTTGACTAACATCGCTTCATTAAAGGCAACTTGAAACAGCCATGATCGAACCGCACCCGCGTCTCGCAAGGTGTCCGATTTTTCGGCCAGTTTCAAAAACGCTGCTTGGAGCGCATCGTCAACCAATGACTCGTTGCGAAGCAAACCTGCCACGAACCACCGCAAATCAGCAGCGTGATTCTCGTAGACAGCCTTGATATCAATTTCGGCATCGGCTTTCCGGGTCATCGATGCTTCCCCGGTAAAGCGGTCACAAACATGAACTCAAGTATCAAAACCGCCGTACAAAACTGAATCGCTGCCCAAGTACTTGATGCAGGGAGCCCAGTTTTTATTGCCAAATTCAACGCAATTGCCCCATCGCGTCTCTTGGCACTGTTTTTGTGGGTTTTCCGTGGCATTGAAGTCATTCTTGGGCGAGCTTAGATTGTTTCTGTGGCTATGTTGGAGCGATTGGCTGGCACTTTAGGCAACCCGTTGGGGCGTGTCCTGAGTGTTTAAACACCGGTTGGCCCGCCGATGGAGCCCTCGCTTTTCGAATCCTCTAATTTTTCTGTAGAATTTTGCCCTCCCGCTAAGTCGGCTGGAGGTTATTTCAGGAGCTCTCGGCGTTGATCATTGGACCCATTTTCTCACGGGAAGCTGTTGTCGCCCCGCGCCGGTCTCGCCACTTTATTATACGCACGATCTATGGCGTGTCGTTGCTGGTGCTGCTGTGTACCGCTTGGCTGCTCATTACCAACACCCAAGACATTCGAAATGTCGGAGACATGGCTCGATTCGGTTCGATCATGTTTCAGATCCTCGCCCCGATTCAGTTGGCTTTGCTGATGTTTTTGGCTGCAATTCAAGCCGCCAGCAATATCGCCATTGAAAAAGACAAAGAAACGCTGATCCTGCTGTTGATGAGCCGGATGACCAACAGCGAGCTGGTGCTGGGCAAGCTCTTTTCTAGCCTGCTGATGATTGTGGCTTTGCTGCTAACCAGTTTGCCGATTTTTATGTTGATCGTTCTGTTCGGTGGCACATCGTTCAGCCAAGTCGGTTGGACGTTCGCGGTGACGGCGTTGACGGCGCTGGCCGCGGGCAGCCTCGGGGCGATCATTGCCCTCTGGCGCGAGAAGACGTTTCAAACGCTGGCCCTCGTCGCGATGGCGATGGTGTTCTGGATCGGCACCGTGGAAGCCCTCGCGTTTGGGGATGTGAACATCGGTGGCATTTCAGGACCTGACATTGCGAACGCTTGCAATCCCTTCCGAGCGATCATCAACGCCAGCCATCCAACGGTGACGTCCACGTGGCTGCAATCGGTGGTGCCGTTTTTAGCCGTGTCGGCAGGCGTGGCGATTTTGCTGCTGTCGGTTGCGATTTTGCGTGTTCGCAAATGGAACCCCAGTCGCGATGTGCGGATCGGTCAAAAGGCTGAAGACGACGAACCCAAAATCAACATGCTGACCGGCGAGCTGGAAGAGGAGCCCGATGCAGGATCCGCGGAAGCCGAAAGAGCTGGTCCTCATGTGGTGACCTCAAAACAAAAAACGCGACAGGTCTGGGAGAATCCGGTGCTGTGGCGCGAGACTCGGACCTGGGCTTACGGGCGGAAGATCATTTTCATTCGCGCGATTTTCTGGGTGCTGGCCGTTTGTGTTTTCCTGTCGCTGTATTCGATGATTTCGTCAGGGGATGCCCTGCGGACGGTGGCCGATGCGGGGACGTCGATTCACATTACCACCAAACCGATGTTACCGTTCATGCTATTGAGCCTTGTGATGGTCAATGCACTCGCGGTGACTTCGATTACTAATGAACGCGATGGCCGCGCTCTGGATCTGCTGCGTGTGACCGATATCTCTCCCAAAGAATTTTTGCTGGGGAAGTTGTTCGGCGTGCTGACCATTTCCTTGGACATGATTTTGTTGCCGCTGATCCTGTGTGCCTATCTTTGTTACCAAGAAGTCACGACGGTGGAGAATTTCATTTTTCTGGTGATCGGTTTTCTGACGTTGCATGTCTTTGTGGTGATGCTGGGGATTCACTGCGGGATGAGCTATGACACCAGTCGACGGGGCATCGGCGCCAGTTTGGGCACTGTATTCTTTCTGTTTCTGGGGGTGGCTACCACGATCATGATGATGATCTCCTTCACCGGTAGCACCGAAGCACAATTGGCTCCGTTTTTGGCTTGTTTGATCGGAGGGGCCATCGGGCTGTACATTACACTGGGCTGGAACATGCCCTCCAAGGCGCTGGCGGTCGCGTCCGCGTTTTTACCGCTGGCGATGTTTTATTCGTTTACCGGTTCGGTTCTGAAAAGTTACCTCGCGGTGTTGTTGGTGATTGTGGCCGCTTACAGTTTCACGACTTGGGCCATGATGCTGCCACGACTGAGCGAATGGTTGGTGTCCAGCGACCAAGCACGAAATATGGGAGACAGTTAATCCGCGATGGAGCATTTGACAGAACTGCTTCCCTGGTTGATTGCAATGGTCGGGTTGATGGCCGGATCGGGCTTTTTCTCCGCCAGCGAAGCGGCGCTGTTCTATCTTCGCCCTCGTGATCGAGAGCAGATGAAGTCCGGAACGCCTGGCCAGCGAGCGGCGTTTCGACTGACCAAACAACCCGAACGGTTGCTATCCGCGATTCTGTTTTGGAACCTCGCAATCAATATCGCTTATTTTGCGATCAGTTCGATCCTCGCGATTCGGTTGGAGAAACTGGGCTCGGGGGCTTCGATTCTGTTCGCCGTCGGTTCGCTGATATCGATTATCTTTTTCTGCGAGATGCTGCCCAAGAATATTGCGGTGTTGCGGCCGAAGCTGTTGTCCAGCAAGTTCAGTATCCCGCTTTCGTTTGCTGTGCGGGCAGTGGATCCGGTGATGCCGTTTCTGCGATGGGTCAATCTGGTTTCGCGGCGGCTGATTTGGCCGGGCTTTGAACCGGAAGCCTACATGGAAGTCAGCGATCTCGAAAAAGCGATCGAACACACCGCTGAAAATGCGGCCCTGATCAAGCAGGAGCAGGCGGTGATGCAAAACATTGTGTTGCTTTCTTCGATTCGGGTGGATGAATGGATGCGGCCGCGAACTCAGTTCGTGACTTTCAAGCCACCGGTCATGCGACAGGATTTGATCAAGCATGGGATGCCGGCCAGTGGCTACCTGTTGGTTTCCGAACCGGATTCTCGAGAGATCGAGAAAGCCATTCGTCTGGACAACCAGTACGAGCTTCCCGACGAAGACCTTGAGCGGTTGGCGGAACCGGTTCAGTACATGCCATGGTGCGCGACGGTGGCGGAGACGTTTGAGAAAATGACCCAGCGGCATCGCGAGGTGACGGTGGTGGTCAACGAGTACGGTGACACGATCGGTATTTTGACGATCGAAGATATTCTTGAAACGGTGTTCCACTATTCGCCCAGCCGATCGCAGCGGTTGTTGGATATGGAACCGATTGTGGAAATGGAGCCCGGTGTGTGGCAGGTTGCTGGCATGATGAGCCTGCGGCGGATTGCCCGGCACTTTGATATCGCGCTTCCGGAAACCGACTGCATTACCTTGGGCGGGGTGATGCAGGAGTCGCTGCAGCGTTTGTGTCAGACGGACGATCAGTGTCAGTGGGGACCGTTTGAGCTGAAGGTTGTCGATGCACCCCAGCGTGGCAATATGCTGATCGAAGTCACCATGGCGTCGACCGAAGAGGAAGATTCATGATTCCTTTTGGATTGACGTTGTTGGCCGTCGGTGTTTTCTTGAGCGCCTTTTTTAGCGGAAGCGAAACGGGTTTTTATCGAGCCAGTCGATTTCGCGTGGTGCTGTCGGCACTCGATGGAGACCGGATCGCCAAACGGCTGCTGTGGCTGGTCAACAATCCGTCACTGTTTGTCGCGACGACACTGATCGGAAACAACGTGGCCAACTACCTGACCAGTCTGGCGATCGTGTTGCTGACTCGTTCGGTCTCCAGTTCCAGTATTCTGGAAATGGTGGCGCCGGTGTTGATGTCGCCGCTGTTATTTGTCTACGGTGAACTGCTGCCCAAGAATCTGTTTTTTCAAGCGCCGAATCGCTTGCTGCGTTTGGTGGGGCCGTTGTTTTTGTGTTTCTCTGCGTTGTTTGCGCCGGCGGTTGCCATTTTGTGGGCGCTGTCCAAACTGCTGGAACGGGCGATGGGGCAGGCCCCCGATCGCGTCCGCGAGACGCTGGCCCGTCAAGAACTCAGTCAGTTGATGGAGGAAGGCATGGAAGTCGGCCTGCTGCAGCCGGCTCAGCGCCAGCTCAATGATAGTTTCGCAGCCATCGCATCGACGCGAGTCGGCCAGATTTGCACGCCGATTGGTCGCGTTCATCTGCTGCCTGACACGGCCACCAACGCTGAAGTCATTCGCTTGGCGCGGCGAAAACAGCTGCCCGATGTTGCGGTCTATCGAGGTGCGTCCAAACAGGTCGTGGGATATGTGCGGACGATCAACGCGCTGCTGAACGAAGACGAAGACGCGACTATCGAAACGCCATTGCCATTGGAGAAGATCCGCAACGATGAACTGGTCGCTGAAGCCCTGTTGCAAATGCAGGCCAACCGACAGACGCTGGCGTTGGTGGTAGGGCGTGGTAATCGAGTCGTCGGGTTGCTGTCGATCGATCAGCTGACCGATCCGTTGCTGCAAGGACGTATGGGTTCATTGCGCCGGTAGCGTCGATTCGGAGGACGGATCAGGCGTTTAGGGTCTGCGGGGGATGAGTCTCTCATGAACTCATTTTAGACCTGTGAATTTGAAATGGATCGGAAAACCTGTTATAGGTCCTGTTATGCCGACGTCGT
>CAZDZX010000229.1:0-7263 GCA_964510005.1 uncultured Pirellulaceae bacterium | reverse complement strand
GGGCTTTGCCCCTGTTGATATTGCTTGAGCGATGCAGGCGGAAGCGGACCTATCCGAAGGATTCGCCAGCCAGGGATGTTATGCTCCGTGCTTGATATTTCACTTCGTTCCTTTTTCGGGTCGGCCAACTGGGTGGCCACTCAGAGAATCGGGACATCACCTTGCTTGGAGATTGCTTCTTGGCTCTGCCCTTAAATCTATGGCTCATTCATCCAGACGAAGAGGCTTGTGATGCTTTTCGTCTCCGCTTTGCTGGTCTTCCGAGCGTGACGGTTGTTCAATCGCGATTTGAAGATCTGCCTCCCCATGATTGTTTCGTGACGGCTGCGAACTCGTTTGGAATTATGAATGCGGGGATCGACGCAGCAGTCATAAGATTTCATGGCGAAGAGCTAATGCATCGCGTCCAACATCGGATCCTTGACGAGTTTCTTGGCGAGCAGCCTATTGGGACATCGATGATTGAGCCAACAGGAAATTCTGAGTATCCGTTTATTGCCCATTCACCAACGATGCGGGTTCCCGGTTCGATCGACCGAACTGATAAAGTGTACGTCGCGACTTGGGCGTCGCTGGTGTCCGTTTATCGTCACAATGTGCTGCACGGAAACACGATAAAAACCGTTGCTTTTCCAGCCATGGGCTGTGGATTTGGGTCTGTGGCTTATTTGGAATCGGCGCGTCAAATGGCAGCTGCCTATCGACATTACTTGAACCCGCCTCCCAGAATGAACTGGGAGATGGTCGTCCGACGAGAGAAACTGATAAGTTATGATGACGGTCGCCAAGTGGTGCGTTGATCCGCTCTGGCTGCATGATTCAATCGCTGGATAATTCTTGGAGCCATTTTATGTTTCTTGACCCAAACGCATTTGGGATTGCCAGATGCTTGGAAGCCAATTGGGAGACAATTCGAGACGAATACCTTGCGTTGCCCGCGGAGGCGTTTGACCCGTGGATTCAACGTAGTTTGCATGGGGCGGGGTGGAGTGTGTTCGGCTTGGTCGCGGCTGGGCACCAGATCCCCGGTGGCTTGCAGCGCTGTCCGCGAACCTGTGAGATCCTCGGATTGCTTGATGGGATTGGCTTGGCCGGTTTCTCGCGAATGGCTCCCGGCACTCACATTGATCCTCATGCCGGTTGGGCAGCGAACGAGTATCGTCTTCACCTTGGTCTGGTCGTGCCAGAGGGTTGCCGTCTGCGGGTCGCCAACGAAACCCGTGCATGGCGAGAAGGCAAATGTCTTATTTTCGACGACACCGTTGAACATGAAGCTTGGAACGAATCGACGGAAATCCGTGCGAACTTGATGGTCGATTTCCTGCGCCCCGGTAAAACGGAGTTCTCCACACTGGTATCTGAGGAGGTGCGGAAGTATGCCGAAGACCTGTTTCGCGACAACAAAGACTAGAAACTGGAATGCTAGTGGTTTGTCAGCGCTAAAGAATAGCTTGGGCAGCGCCGAAACGGCTGATCTCAAAATTAAGCTCTGACGAACCACTTAGGGTCTTCTAGTCTTGGATCCGATTTGTTCCTGCTGGTACGTGGCGGGTGCTGTTTACGTCCGTTAAAGTGATGATTGAGACAAATCGTTCTGCTTCGGTGATCTTGAAGACGATATACCTATTGGAAAGATAAGCATGGGACTCTTTGACTTTTTGAAACGAAAGCCGGCACCCGAGCCTTCTGCAGACGGTCCGTCATTGCACTACAGAAATCACCATTGAGCTGCCCGTTGTCGCTTACTTCCTCACATGGCTCTTGCCGTCGAGCAGCCGATTGCCATTTTCCTTGTCGTAGACGGCGTAGTTGAATCCGGGCTGAATGCAGAAGCCACCCGTGCGACCTTGTTTATCGATTGCAATGAAGCCAACTTGCATCTGTTTCCATTCCGGTGTCTTTGAAATCACGCGTTCGGTCGCTAAACGACAAGCCTCTTCTGGCGACTTGCCTTGGCGCATCAGTTCGACGACTAGAAAAGTCCCGCAGGCTCGAATGACCGCTTCGCCAATCCCAGTCGCAGTCGCCGCACCGACTTCGTTGTCAACGTAAAGACCTGCACCGATGATCGGAGAATCGCCCACGCGTCCGGGAAGTTTCCATGCCGTGCCACTGGTCGTGCACGCGCCCGACAAGTTTCCCTTTGAGTCGATTGCCAACAGACCAATCGTGTCGTGGTTTTCAAGGTTGATCGTTCGGGACTTGATTGCATCTGGATGAGCGGCCTTCCATTTTTCGTATTCCGCTTTGGATTTTGGAGTAAGCAAGTTTTTCTTCGGGATGCCGTTTTCAGCAGCAAACAGTTGAGCGCCTTCGCCGACCAACATGATGTGCCGAGTTTTTTCCATCACCATGCGGGCAAGAGAGATCGGGTTTTCAATTTCTTTGACCGCTGCCACCGATCCGCAGTCGCCTTTTTCATTCATGATGCAGGCGTCGAGCGTGACGACTCCAGAAGCGTCCGGCCAGCCACCCACGCCGACACTAGAAACTTCGGGATCGGATTCGGAAACACGAACTCCCGATTCGACGGCGTCCAGCGCTCGACCGCCAGTAGAGAGGATTTTCCAAGCCGCTTCGTTGGCGGCAAGCCCGTGCCGCCATGTCGAAAGAACAACGGGGCGAACAGGATCGGGGTGGCTTTCATTCGCCACGCAAGGCGATGTTGAACAGGCAATCGAACCCGCAGCGACCGCTGCGCCGGTGCCAATGAAATGTCTTCGCGAAATCATGTTTGCTCCTCTGAATCGGAATAAAAGGTGGCTTGCTAAATCGCAACAGTGGCTTCTAGTGGTTTGTCAGCGCTACAGAATAGGTTGGGTCGCGTTAGCCGTTTTGGCGCTAGCCACGGTTACTGTGGGTCAACCGTGGCCAGTGGTCAATGGCACTTATTTTAGGCGAAGTAGGTCAGGCTGTGCCTGACTTGTGTGCTGCTCCAATTTTTATTTTCTCATTGGCCATGTCAGGCACAGCCTGACCTACTTGGAATTAGGGGCTGGATGGTATGCCAAAAAGGTTTGATTCCTATCGCAGCTCCCATACGCGATACAAATCAACTCTCTTTCCCCTTACTGATGGCTTGGTTGATCTCAGAAAAAATTCTAGCAAACCCGTCAGGCCCAGCGGTTTCTTTCTCTATCGTATCGGAATTCAGAGCGACTGGGTCTCTAATAAATAAAGGCGCGCCACAAGCAAAAATCGCCCAGTCTGCGGTGGCGTTTCTTAGAGCAGCACCCAGCGCCCAATGACACTTGCTCTAGACCTTTTCGGGACATTTCTAATCCACTACGTGTCTGCAACATAAAAGCAAGTAGCATGAGATTGATGACGGATGTGCAAGGCCGTTGCAATTGCGACCGCGGCTGCGCAGAATGAGCGCATTCCAATTGCGTGTTTTGGCCTGCCCAGAATGAATCGTAAACCCAACAAAATCGCTATCGCCGCAGCGGACGTCCGCTCTGGGGAGCGACGCTATACAACGACCGATGAAATTCGGTCCATCGAACCCGCCGACTTTCATGGCCTGGGCCAACATCTGATCATTGACTTCTATGACTGCCAAGCGATTCCCACGACAGCGAAATCGATTGAGCAAATGATGTTGGCGACGGCTCACGAGATCAAAGCCACCGTCGTGACCAGTTCCTTTCACGAGTTCAGTCCTCATGGGTTGAGCGGCGTTGTCGTGATTGCCGAATCTCATCTGGCGGCTCATACGTGGCCCGAACATAACGTTGTCTGTGTCGACCTGTTTACCTGTTCCGGTGATATGAAGTCGACGACAGGATTGGCGTTTCTGTTTGAATCGCTGAACGCCGGTAGTATGACACTGGCCAGTGTTTCACGCGGCAATATCCCAACTGTTAATCACTGAATTCACTGCGAAGGATTGAGATGAGTGAACCCATTTTCCGGCCCATGATGCCCAACGATGTTAAGGCTGCCCTCGCGATCATCCACGAACACGACGAAGATGATTTTGCATGGGCCAAGCACACCTACGAACGCAGTCTGTCCGGGCAGTACGCGCTGGAGTTAGACTCCCGTGTGATCGGTGTGACTGGAGCCAGTTTGGCAGATGGTACCGATCGTACTTTTGGGATTTCGTGGACTTACCTCGAACGAAAATTTACGGGCCGCGGTTTTGGCGGGCTCATGCTCGAGAAACTGATTGATGCGATGCGAGCCCAAGGCGGACGCAAGGCGTTTGTAAATACCTCCGACTATTACGACCCCGAAGACGGCGACGTCTATCGAGACGCGCGGGAAGCCTATAAATCGGTGGGGTTTGTCGAAGAGATGCGGCACGCCAACTACTACGAAAAAGGAGAGGCCCAAATCTCTTATGGGATGCGGCTGGAGCCTCAGGAAGCCGATCCCGTTCGAGAGTTCAACCAGAAGAAAATTCGCTTGACCGATGTCGATGAAATTCCAGAATGCGACGGAGCCTATTGGCTGGCGTGGGAGCTGGACGACGAAGGCACCGACCCATCGAGCTTCAAAATGATCGCGGAACAGGTCGCCGAATGGGGCGGAAGGGTTATTTTTATGGCGTTTCCTTCCGATGTGGAGCAGGCCCCGAGTTTCATGACCAGCTGCCGCTTTCGAGCCGATGGCAGTCTGGTGGACTACTACAACGATGGAACCGACGAACTCCATTATCGGTTTGATATTCTCTAAATCTAGCTTGCATCCGATGTTGGCAGAATGTTAGAATTCGTACATACAGGTTTTAATAACGACTTCGGGGATGACTGATGAAACGCATCAAACTTTTGCTTTGTTTAGGACTTTTGACAACTCTTTGTGGCTGCTCATCGATTTCTGTGGATGTCGTTGATCTCAACAAAGTCTTAGACGAATTCCAGGCCACGCTAACGGAACTCGATGGCAAAGAAGCCGGCGATGCCAACGCTGCTGGTGCTGGTGCCGGAGCCGAACAGGCCGTCGTCGGCGTCGAAGTGGTTGAAAAGGAAGACGAAGAAAAGAAAAAAGAGTTCTTGACGCTGTTTGCGACCAAGCTGAACGCTGCCAAATTGGTTTCCAAGCCGATTGGAGTGGAGATGCACGAATCGGGTTCGATCAACGGTTTCGTCGATTTGAACAAGAACAACACCAAAGACCTTAGCGAAAAAGAGCTGTTCAAAATCGAAATCGATGAAGAGCGAGGCCGAGTCATCGCATCTGATAATGGCGGTCACTATCGCGATCACCGATATCGTCCCGGCCGATTTTTCACCGGCTATATGCTCGGTTCTATGCTGGGCCGAAACCGCAGCTACTACTCAGGTGCCCGCTCAAGCCTGAAGCCGAACTATGCCAACAAGACCATGAGTCCCAAGACTTATCACAAATCAGCGGTCTCGAAGGCTCGAGCGACAGCAAGTTCAGCCCGATCACGATCCGGTTCTAAGGGCTTCAGTTTCGGAAAGTAATGGGTACAACTTGATTGCCCGTTTAAGTTTAAGCGAAACAAGCCACCGGTCATGACTGGTGGCTTTTTTGATGGACGTCTGTTCCTGAACACGCTGCTTGTTGATCTTTGTCTACCTTTTCTTGACCTCGAAATCGCCCCATGGCTTCCGCCCAACCCGCTGAACGCATCCCCGTAGAATCTGCCGAAGAGAACCCACTGACACGGAAGCAAACCGCGGTGATGATGTTCAGTGTGCTCGTGGTAGCACTCTGCGGCATCGTCTACGAGTTGATTATCGCGGCCGTCTCAAGTTACTTGCTTGGCAATAGCGTCTATCAGTTTTCGATGACCATCGGTTTTTTTATGTTCGCGATGGGGATCGGTTCCTACATTTCGAAATGGTTCCACCGCGATCTGGTTTCCAGCTTTATCGCGATTGAGATTGCGGTCGCGCTGGTTGGCGGGTTCTGCAGTAGTTTGCTATTTCTGATGTTCCCGTACAGCGCCTTTTATCGCCCGGTGATGTTTGGTTTGATCATCGTCATCGGGACCCTGGTTGGTCTTGAGATACCGCTGCTGGCCAGGATCTTGAGTCGCTCGACGGCATGGAAGGAATCCATTGCCAACGTTTTGTCGTTGGACTATTTGGGTGCCCTGGTGGGTTCGGTGGCATTTCCATTGGTGATGCTGCCGTCGCTGGGTCTGTTTCAATCTTCGTTTGCGATTGGGCTGCTCAATATCGGGGTCGCGATCCTGTCCATTTTTGTGTTTGGCAAATCGCTATCCAAATACAAACTCTGTCTGTATTCGTCGCTGTTGGTGTTGGCGAGTTTGATTGGCGGTTTGATCGCGTCGGAGCATTTGACTCGATTTGCGGAAAGCCAAATGTATTCCGACAAGGTTGTCTTTCTGAAACAGACGCCGTATCAACGGATCGTGGTCACCGAAAATTCGGCCAACAAGGAAATCCGGCTGTACCTCGACAAGCATATTCAGTTTGCCTCGATCGACGAGTACCGCTACCACGAAGCCCTTGTGCATCCGATCATGAGCATCGATGGTGGCCGAGCCAATGTTTTGATTTTGGGCGGCGGCGACGGGATGGCGGTGCGGGAAGTGCTCAAGTATCCGGACGTGGAGCGAATCACGATGGTCGACATTGATCCGGCGATCACCGAATTCTGTTCGACTTTTACGCCGATTGTGAAGTTGAATCAGGGTGCCTTGAAAAACGAAAAACTGACGGTGATCAACCAAGATGCGTTTAGCTACTTGTTGGATTACGCAGGCAGAAGCGGTGCCGGTTTTGAGCGTTTCGATCGGGTGATTATTGACTTGCCGGATCCGCACAACGAGGTGTTGGACAAATTGTATTCGAAGGAGTTTTATGAAATCCTACGAGCGTGCATGACGCCCAAGGGTTACATGGTTTGTCAGTGCTCGTCGCCCTTTTTTGCCCGACCGGTATTCTGGTGCATCAATCGCACGATGGAGGCAGCTTCGTTCGGGGTGACTCCGTTTCGAATCCCGATGGTTTCGTTTGGCATTTGGGGGTTCAATCTTTGTTCGTCGGACGGAGTTCCTGTGACTTCGGTGGAGATCGATCCTTCGTTTTGTCGTTATTTAACATCGGAGATTTTTTCGGATTCGCAGCGTTTCGGGAAAGACATTGCGCGAGTTGAAGACGTTCCGGTGAATCGAACGTTTGAGCCGAAGTTGTACTCTCTGTATTTGAAGAGTTTGAAACGTTAGTGACGTATTCTTGGTTGTTGTTTCCAATGATTTTGCTGCGGATACAAGCGGCAGCGGGCATTCACATTTCTTATGGCATAAGGCGCGTTGATGTC
>CAZDZX010000228.1:0-7271 GCA_964510005.1 uncultured Pirellulaceae bacterium | reverse complement strand
CCGCTCAAGATTGTCCCGTTAAAGGCAATTCGTCGATCTTAGCCGCGAGGATAAAATCGTTCTCACTCAAACCGCCGATGGCATGAGTCCAGATCTCGATCGAGACCTCTTTGTAACTCACCAGATGTAGATCCGGGTGATGGCCTTCGGCTTCGGCGATTTTCCCGACGGCTCCGAAAAACTCGAGGCCCTGCAAAAAGTTCTCCAGCGTCCAATCCTTGCGGATCCGCTGGTTTTCATTGGTCAGGTACCAACCGGAGAGTTTTTCCAGTTGTTGCTGGACGAAGGGCAGTGGGCAAGGCTCAACCCCGCCCTCACAAGGTTCGCATTTCTTCCCGATAAGCTGGTCGGTGGATTGGATTTCCATAGCAAATTTCCGATGACAAAGTTTCGACAAACAAGATAATAAACCAACACGAAAGCGAGGGATCGCTCCCTCGCTCACGCTGGTTTGGTGGATGGGGTCGGCAGGCATTCAAGACACTTGGCCGACCGCGACCTCAGACACGAATTTCGACATTAGACATCTTTGTCTTCGTCATCCTCTTCGTCCTTGTCCGAGTCGTCATCCTCTTCCTCGTCTTCATCCTTGTCGTCTTCGTCCTCGGCTTTCTCTCCTTCATTTTCCCGGAACGGTTTATCTTCCTGATACATTTTGAGCTCTTTTTCAAGACTCTCGCGCTGCGATTTAATGCCTTCAGGATCGGCACCTTCTTTTTCGCCGGCCTTGTCGTTGGCTTCAATTCCCTTTTCGATCCATTCGATGGCCTTTTTGAAGTCACCTTTTTCAGCATGGGCCGCAGCAAGTGTGCTGAGGATGTGAGGCTTTTTGTAATCGGAAGATTCGCAAGCCTTGATCGCCAGCTCTAGAGCGCGATCTCCATCGCGAACCTCATCTTTGTTCGACGTGGAAAGTACCCACGAAAGGTTGTTCCAGATCCCTTCCACTTCGTCAGTAGAAAGTTCCGTGTCTGAGGAGATCGAATTCTGAATTTCTTCCAGCAAGCTGACCATCTCAAGAGCTTCCTCGTAATCCTCGACCGCATCGCCATGATCGCCGGTCGCCAAACTGGCATCCGCTCGTGAACGAAGCAACCCGATCCGGAAACCCGCTTGGGCCATCGCGGTACGTGGATTGGCTGCAGACTGGATATCATCGGCGCTTGGAATCTGCTCAAGGATCTCGTTGTAGAGCTTCAGTGCCTTGCGAGGCTGCTCGTTGACCGAGTACAAAATGGCAAGGTCCTGCTTGGCACCCAAGGTCGCTCTTTCCTTGTGGATCTTTTTGGCTTCCTTGAGGGCCGATTCGTAATCCCCCTTGCTGGCGAAGAAGGCTCGACGTAGCTCCAGAGTTTCAATGCGGAACGGATCCAACTCTTTGGCTTTATCGAGGCACTCCAATTGGTCCTCTTCGTCCGCTTCGACAGTGGCCAAAATTCGAGCCTTAAGCAACCACGCGGGAATGCTGCTTTCGTCTTTTTTGAGCAATCGATCGACTGCGGCAAGAGCCTTTTCTTCCTTTTTGAACAGAGCAAGAATCTCGGCCTGGGCACGCAAGTAGGCGTCTTTTTCTTCAATCTCGATCGCGGCGTCGATGTACTCAATGATCTTATCAGAGAGGACTTCGGTGTCTGCCGTCAGCTCTTCCACAGAAGAACCTTCGTCGTCATC
This sequence comes from uncultured Pirellulaceae bacterium, assembly GCA_964510005.1. GTDB lineage: Bacteria > Planctomycetota > Planctomycetia > Pirellulales > Pirellulaceae > Mariniblastus. Next base: position 5,600 of record CAZDZX010000228.1, on the reverse strand, counting down.
GTCATCGCCATCTTCATCGCTTTTAGCAGCTTTTTTCTGCTCGATCTCAACCAATTTGACCACGGCCAAATCGCGAAGACCCATCGCTTGTGCCATTAAAACAACATCGTCGCCCTCTTTGGACTTCACGATTTTGTCCGAATCCTCAATTCCTCCTTCGATATCTCCGTCGGAGATGCGGATCACGGATCGTCGAACGAGGGCTGGAATGTTGCCTCCGTCGAGATCAATGGCCTTATCGAGATCGTCGAGACTTGGCTCCTCTTTGGCGAGGGTCTGCAGGAGCCACCTGAAATAGTGGGCTTGAGATTGCTTTTTAGATTCTCCGTCAGTGATACCAATGGTTCGATCAACGGCAGCCAGTGCTTCGTCCTGATCGCCACCGGGAAGCATGTTAAGCTGGGCAATCATCATCCAAGCATCAGTCTGCTCTGGATTGTATTTGGTGGATTCTCGCAAGCGTGACAGGGCTTTCTTGCGAATAAATGAGCTTCCGCTGCCTCGATTGAGACGAGCCGTCAGCTGCTGTGCGTGCTCAAAGAGTGCGTTGCTGGCGAGCAATTTCGCCTCTTGTTGATCTTCGTCCTCAAGCCCTTTGTCGAGTGCAGATTTGCAGAGCTTGACAACCTCTTCGAAATCTTTGATCGTTTTGGCTTGAATTTTTCGATCAAACGCCGCCTCTAAATCATCGCTGGCAGAAGTTTTCTCGTCTTGAGCCGCGACCAGCGACACCAAACAAAAGAAAACCAAACCGACCAACATCAGCGGACGGAACATGGAATGACAAAACGCGAACATATTTTGACCTATTGGACTATTCATTTTTAACCTCTTAACCTCTGAGTAACGTCCTCGCATCTTACCCTCCGATTCAGAATCAGATGAGCACGTGGCAATGGTAAATCAGCGAACTCGTAAACTCGGTGTAATCCTGTAGATTTCCGGGCAATTTGTCCAGACTTTTTGCGGTTGCCAACGCAGTGAAAGCCGGTTTCAACGAAGCATTCTCAAAACTCCGTAGCGAAACCCGCCCTCTAAACCCCACCGCTGGGGAAATGTATCTGGCGATTCGCGACAGATTCTCGTTTTATGCTCGATCCCGATATGGACGAAAATCTCTGTAAAACAATCGGGCTTTCCTTGTGGAACGGAAGTCTGTCAAATAGCCTGTCTAACATGTTAGCGTCAAACTAACAACTCCAACAGGATGTTAAAGTTGCCAATCGCACCCTTAGCGAATTGGTTTTAAATCACAACAATTTAAGTAAAAGACAGGTCACATATGTCGCTTTTAGTGCGGTTCAAGTCATTCAATTGGTTGCCGCTTGGAACACTACTGTTCCTTCTTTTGACGCCAGCAGTTGAGTTGCTGGCCAGCGAACCCGACACCCAAGTCCAAGCCTTGCAAGTTGCATCGCTTCAGGATCAGCCCGTCGCGGACACGCAGATTGATTCGAAACCAGTTCCATCGATCCCTTGGGTGAGTTATCTCATCCCGATTTTGGGAGTGCTGGCTCTTGCGTTTACCTATTGGAAGTCGTCTTGGGTTAGCCAACAGGAAGTCGGCACTGAGAAGATGTCTCAAATTGCAGACAACATTTCCGACGGAGCGATGTCGTTTCTAAAAGCGGAATACTCGATTCTGTTTGTCTTCGTTATCGTTGTCGCGGGCCTGTTGGGTTGGTCGGCGTCGACTCAGGGAGACACCACCAGTCCCTTGATCGCGCTGTCATTTTGCTTGGGAGCCATCTGCTCAGCGCTGGCGGGTTTCATTGGAATGAAGGTCGCTACCAAGGCCAACGTTCGCACCACCAACGCAGCCCGCACCGGTTTGGGGCAAGCTTTGGAAGTTGCTTTTGCTGGCGGTAGCGTGATGGGCATGGGAGTCGTGGGACTGGGTGTGCTTGGATTGAGCGTGCTGTTTATTGTCTATGCGAATGTGTTTGGGCTGGCCGATCAAGGTTCGGTCGCAAAAGTCATCACCGTCCTGACTGGATTTTCTTTTGGTGCTTCGTCGATTGCACTTTTCGCGCGTGTCGGAGGAGGCATCTACACCAAAGCCGCCGACGTCGGCGCGGACCTTGTCGGTAAAGTCGAAGCCGGGATTCCTGAAGACCATCCGCTCAACCCGGCGACGATCGCCGACAACGTGGGCGACAACGTCGGCGATGTGGCCGGCATGGGCGCGGACCTGTTCGAGTCCTTTGTAGGCTCGATCATCGGAACCATGGTGTTGGGCACGGCGTTTTATACAGCGTTGGAAGCCGAGGGCTATAACGGGCTTTCGGCGGTCGTGTTGCCACTCATGTTGGCCGGCATTGGTATCGTGACATCAATTTTGGGCACGTTCTTTGTCAAAGTTCGCGAAGGCGGCAGTCCACACAAAGCACTTAATATTGGAGAATTCGGATCCGCGTTTGTGCTGTTAGTGCTGACCTATTTTGCGATCACGTGGATGCTTCCCGGAGAGTGGACTCACGGCGAGCGAACCTACACTTCGTTTGGCATTTTCATGTCCATCATTTTTGGAATGGGATCTGGATTGGCGATCGGAAAAGTCACCGAACACTACACCGGGACCGGGACGGGACCCGTCAAATCCATCGTTCGCCAATCGGTGACCGGATCGGCAACCAATATTATTTCTGGCGTTGGTGTCGGGATGATGTCGACCGCCATTCCGATCATCATCATCGCGGTTGCGATCATTTGTGCGTTTTCATTTGCTGGGCTGTACGGAATCGCCATCGCCGCGGTCGGTATGCTTTCCAATACCGGGATCCAACTGGCCGTTGATGCCTATGGCCCGATCGCTGACAACGCCGGCGGAATCGCAGAAATGGCGGATCTTCCCAAAGAGGTCCGCGAGCGAACCGACAAACTGGACGCGGTTGGAAACACAACGGCCGCGATCGGAAAAGGATTTGCAATCGGATCGGCGGCCCTGACGGCTTTGGCTCTGTTTGCAGCTTACATCGCGTCCTACAACTTGACGCATGTCAACACGCCCATCAACGATATCAGTATCACGAATCCGTACGTGATGGCTTCGCTGTTCATTGGTGCGATGTTGCCATTTTTGTTTTCTGCGATGTCGATGAATGCCGTCGGTCGCGCCGCAATGGCGATGATTCAAGAAGTCCGGCGCCAGTTCAAGGACATTCCCGAACTGCGAAAAGCACTCGATGTGATGAACAAAAACGATGGCAAAGAATTTGCACAATGGTCCCAGGAAGACCAGACGACTTTCGAAGCCGCCGATGGCAAAGCTGAATACGCGAAGTGCGTTGCCATCTCAACTCGAGCTTCGATTCGGGAAATGATCGTCCCGGGTTTGGTTGCCGTGCTGGTCCCCGTGGCTTTCGGGTTCCTGCCGTACTACCTCAGCACCCTTGGCGGAACCGACCAGGAAAGCATGATGTATCTGCTGTTGGGAAAAATGGGTGGCAACACCAACGCCCTGATGCTGGGTGGACTGCTGGCGGGCGTCACCGTCAGTGGCGTTTTGATGGCCCTGTTCCAATCCAACGCGGGGGGAGCATGGGACAATGCCAAAAAAATGATCGAAGAAGGATTCGAAGTCGACGGTGAAAAACTCGGCAAAGGATCCCCAGCCCACCGAGCCGCCGTGGTCGGCGATACTGTGGGTGACCCCTTCAAGGATACCTCGGGTCCTTCGCTGAACATTTTGCTGAAGTTGATGAGCGTCGTGGCCCTGGTGATCGCTTCGATCATCCCGGGCGACGACAGTGGCACAGAAGCGGAAGAATCGTTGGCGGCGGCTACGACCACGACTGCCCCTGCGGTGGCTGTTCAAGCCGATGCAGAAATCGACCCTAAAATCGAAGTCCACTAAGTCATCGCGTTTAAATTTTAACCGGAGGTGCCGCCTCGATTTAGGCAGGCACTCTCCGGTTTTTTTGCGCATCATGCCCACCGGCGTTAGTATGATTTCAACATGCCGCAGCCTGGAAAAATTCGCTACCTGAAACTCGCCGCCCCCGTTGCGATTCTCGCCTTGGCCGTGGTTTACTTCTTCCGGGTCGATGCCCAGTTCTCGTTCTCCGGCAAACCCAGCATGGACATGCTGCTGCTGATGGGAATCTTGAACTTTGTCCTTTATCTATGGTTGCGCATCCTGTCCGGGTGGCAGTTCAAGACCCAAATCGTGGCCGTGTTTTGGGCAGTCGCCCTCCAAGCAACATTGCTGGCGTCGGTTCAAATGGAAGGCATTCTGGGAAACGGGCGGCCGCTATTCGCTTGGCGTTGGGCTCCACGACCTGCCGATCAATTTGTCGCCTCATCCGATTCGAACTCGAATACGATGGAGCGCCCCACGACCGCAACATGGCCTCAGTTTCGAGGTGAAAATCGCGATGGCATCGCCGCGGAAGAAATTTCCAATTGGAAAAACGATCCGCCCGAGTTGATGTGGAAGCAGTCCATCGGCGCGGGGTGGTCTTCGTTTGCGGTCGCAGGTCGATATGGTTTTACGCTGGAACAACGCGGCGACGAGGAATGCCTTGTCTGTTATCGCATCGAAGACGGGAAGCAGATGTGGATCAACTCCCGTGTCGAACGTTTCAGCGAAAACACGGGCGGCGAAGGGCCTCGTTCGACTCCCACATTTGACAATGGATTTTTGTATTCGCTGGGCGCGACGGGGATGCTGCAGTGTGTCGACGCCGCCAATGGCGACACGATGTGGGACACCGACGCGCTGCAGTTTAACTCCGGTGCCAACTGCCTGTTTGGAATGTGTGGATCGCCCTTGGTGACCGACGGCAAAGTCATTGTTAGCCCGGGCGGGAAGGGCAGCTCGCTGGTGGCTTTTGACAAACACAATGGCGATCTTGTTTGGAGAAGCGGCGATGCCGACGCGTCTTATAGCTCGCCGGTACTGGGCAAACTTTGCGGCATCGACCAAGTTTTAAACTTCAATGGCGATGGGCTCGACTCCCACGACCTTGAAACGGGAGCGGTGTTATGGCACATCGACTGGGTCAGCAATGAAGACGAAAAGAACAATGTCTGCCAACCGATTCGGCTGTCCGACGATGAAGTCTTCCTTTCGTCGGCTTATGGGATGGGTTGTGCGCGGATTCGAATCCGCAGAGAACAAGATCGCTGGCGGACTTCGTTTGTGTGGCAGAACAAGAACTTGAAATCGAAATTTTCGTCGGCGGTGTTTGACGGCCGCAGTATCTTCGGACTGGATTTGGGAATTTTGGTTTGTCTTGATCCCGTCACCGGAAAGCGGGTTTGGAAAAATGGCCGTTATGCGCACGGGCAGTTCATCAAAGCCGGTGACTATCTGGTCGTGCAATCGGAAAAGGGCTTCGTCGCTCAAGCCGTGGCGTCGGCCGCAGGATTCGAAGAAACGGGCCGCGTCACCGGCCTGCGGCATCGCACTTGGACGCATCCGGTGATCGCCGACGGCGTCTTGCTGATCCGCAACGATCGCGAAATGGCGGCCTACCGTTTGAAACAATCTGATTGATCGTCAGCTTATGGCACTTCCGCTTCTCGCCAGCACGGACCGCGTCGACTCTGTCACTCGTGCCGATGGTACCGATTTTCATGGCTCAACTGCCCGCTTG
>CAZDZX010000227.1:5316-7275 GCA_964510005.1 uncultured Pirellulaceae bacterium | reverse complement strand
CCGCGCCAAAGTATCGACGACCTTTAGATCGTGCAAATGCCGATCGCTTGTTTCAGCGATGCGACTTTGTCGTCCCGTTTGGGGATGAACTCTTGGGCCACATAGCCTTTGTAGCCCGTGCTTTGGATGGCTCTCATGATGGCGGGATAATTCAATTCCTGCGTATCGTCGATTTCGGCGCGACCGGGGACTCCGCCGGTGTGATAGTGGCTGACCGAATCCTTGATCTTCTTAATCGTCGTGATGACGTCGCCTTCCATGATCTGCATGTGATAGATGTCGTAGAGCAACTTGAATCGCTCCGAACCTACCAACTCGCAAAGTCCCACGCCCCAATCCGTGCGGTCACACATGTAGTCCTTGTGATTCTTTTTGCTGTTGAGCAACTCCATTGTGATCGTGACGCCATGCTTTTCAGCAATGGGCATCAACTTCTTCAGTCCCTCGGCACAGTTCTTCATGCCCTGTTCATCGTCCAAACCGGCTCGGTTGCCCGAAAAACAGATAACGTTGTTGAGCCCCAGATCTTTGGTTTCAATGATTCGCTGCTCATAGACTTTCAACAGCGCTTCATGATGTTCCACACGGTTCCAAGCTTTGGAGATCCCACCAAGCTTCCCATGCTTGGTTTTCACTGTCGGGTTGGTGATCAGTGCACAAGTCAGCCCCATCTCTTGAGCAACTTTGGCTTGTTTGGGCCCAAGCAATTCAATCGACTGCAGCCCGAACTCTTTTCCGGCAGTACACAAATCCTTCAAAGGCACTTTGGGGTAGCACCATTTGCAAACCGAGTGGTTAATCTTTACGTCAGGTGCGGCCTCGTCCGAGGCCATCAGCCTTTTCCCCAACGACATAGCGACTGCCGAAACGAGAGCCGTGTTAGCGGAGGTGCGAAGAAACTGGCGACGATTCGTTGGAAACATGCTTAAATTCCGACAGAGGGTTCAAAGTGCTGATGTTCTGATTGTCTTTCAGAGAAACCGCAGGATCAAGTGTCTATTCGCCACGCAGTTTAGATGACAACATATTGGTCAGCTGAAACTGGTTCTCCATAATCTTTCGGTCGTCGATGGTAAGCCGGCAGCTAAAGTCGAAAAGATCGCCAATCTGCTGGTCCAAAGTCACGGAAGCGCGAATCGTTTCGCCAGGTCGACCAAACCCGCGGTAACGGGCTCGCTTGATTTTCACCAGCACGCCCAAAGCGTATTCGTTGAAGTGCGGGTCGTGGGTATCGTATTTTTCCATCGGGTTAAAGTTCGCCGCAATCAGAATCCCCGCGGACTGGGTCGAAAACTCCTGCATCACGGACCCGGGCATGATCGGGGCACCCGGAAAATGCCCCTCTATATAGGCAGCACTTTCTTTGACGAGATGCTCAGTCACGACCGAATCGGTTTCGATGGACACGATTTGGTTGACCATCAGCCATGGCGATCGATGGTGAAGATAGCTTTCAATATTGTCAAAGCGATGTTGATAGATGACTTTTTCGGACATGTTGTTCGCAAATGAGAGAGTCAGAAATTTTCAAATTGAGCTTACAAAGATCGGCCAAAAAGTGCTATCGGAGCTGGCACTTTAAACGAAACCAGAGAACCTCTGTGCCTCTATCCGTGATTGAATGACAGCAGTCACTGTAAAAGCTTAGCAATTGGGAAAGATTTTCAAGGAACGGACTCAACAGTGTCGCGTTGGCCATCGAAAGGGGCTGATTCATTGGCGACACAGGGGGCAAAACTCCGATAACCGAAAGGGACGTCCGAAACCAAGGATGTTTACTTTTCGTATCCGCGTGGTTCATTGCGGAGCCGAGATATGCAAACAGTTTGCAAATGGGCACTCAGACGGCTTTCATTTGCAGCTCACAGGAGGAACCCATGATCCAACGGCGACAATTCATCGGCGCGACCGCAGCTGCCACACTCTTCGCAGCTCGCCCCGCATTTGCCCTCACCACTC
>CAZDZX010000227.1:1357-5216 GCA_964510005.1 uncultured Pirellulaceae bacterium | reverse complement strand
AAAGACGATGCCGCGACCCGTCGTCCCATCATCACTGGCATCAGTCTTCAAAACGAAGGAAATTTGATTGCACTGGTCGGCGATGACCACATGATCAACCTTTACGATTTCCGGACCGGGGATTTCGTCAGTCGACTCCGCAAACATCGCGATTGGGTCCGAGCCGCCGCTTTTTCCGCCGACAGCAATAGCCTGTTCACCTGTGCCAACGACAAAAAACTGATTCGCTGGGGCATCGAAGGAAACACCGCAACGCCCGAAACGTTGGCAACTCAACCCAGTGCCATCATCAATCTGGCGATCAACAATGCCGGCACGCGAATCGCGACCGTTGGACACAATGAAAACGCTTTTCTGTACGACAATGTCGGTCGTCGCATCACCACCTTCCGTTGTTCATGCGACGACAATCACGCCGTGGCGTTTTCAAGCGATGACAGCCTGCTGGCCATCGGTGGAAGAAATGGAACGATCCGAGTCTTCGATGTCACAAGCGGACTTCTGAAGCACGAATTGAAATCTCATCGTCGCCGGATTCGTGGCCTTGAGTTCATTTCGGAAGACGAATTGATCAGCGCGGGCGACGATCAGATCGTCAAAATGAACCATCTGGGCGATCGCTCGAAATCGATCGCGCTGCCGCGAATGGCGACCAAACTGTATGCGGTCCAATCCGTTGGACCGGGTTTGATTGCGACGTCGGGAAGCGACAACAAAATCCACATTTGGGATCTAATAAGCCAATCCCAAGTCGGAATCCTACGAGGCCACACTGGCACCGTGACCTGCATGGACATGTCGCAAGGCCTGTTTGTTTCTGGCAGTTACGACGCAACGATCCGCATCTGGACTCCCAAACCTAACGAAGTCGCCAACAGGGCTACCTCGAATCCGCCTCTGCCTCCCACGGGTTCCAAAGGCTGGACGAAGTCTCGTTAAGTTAACACGCCGACGCCACCTCTTCCAAACCCACCGTCACATCCTTTTCAGGACAACAGCCAAATTTGGCTTTCCCCATTCAGAGTGATACGAATATGAGCCTGATCAAAAAACTTTCAAATCGCATTCTTGGCATCAACAAAGACCCCAAGGCCGCCGAAGTTGCCCGCAAGGCAATGCTTCGCCGATGCCGTTTCGAGGTCATGGAAGAACGTCGCGTTCTTTCTGCCGACCCAGTCGTCGCTGGCGTCACGTTCGTGGAAGGCGATGACGGTCAGGACACCGCACCTGACTTCTTCGAAGTCTCCTTCACTGGCGGTGCCGACACCACGCAACTGACACAGTTCTCGATCAGCGGAGACCAAGACTTCTCCGGAGATCTCTCTGACGGCGACGCATTCTTTCACGTCAATCAAGATCAACTGGGCGCATCGGGGTCCAGCGAATTTGAGTTTGATGCCGCCAATAGCCAAGGCATCACGGAAAGCGATATCCTTGGCGTTTCGATCTCAGACGATGGCCTCGAACTGATCGTCGATGTCCAGAACTTCGAAGAAGGCGATATTCTGGCTTTCACGATCGATGTCGACGAAGTCGAAAGTATTCGATTCGATGAGATCACCTCCGGCGTCGAGTTCGAAGGTAGCCTCTTCCAGACTCAGTTTGTCGACGAAAACTTTAGCTTCGAAGATCTCGACATCCAAGTCGAAGTCGACATCGAAGATACCTTTATCCCCACGTCTCAGACCCAGACCTCTGGCGTCTTTTTTGACGAGTTCAATGATCTTCTCGCCGAAGGCGAAAACGTCGGCCAAGGCAACATTAATGTGCCGCGGGACAATGACAACGATCAAGAAGATAGAAGCGCTGGTACCGTCGATGCCTTCGAACTGATCCCGCTGCCGATCGAACTTCACGGCACCGTGTTCCACGACGAAAACATCGACTGCGTGCACGATGGCACCGAAGAAGGCATCTCTGGCGTTACCATCGAACTGCAACAGTTGAATGAGACGACTGGTGAATTCGACACCGTTGCCACTACCGAAACTGACGCCGCTGGAAATTACTGGTTCGGCTCAGAACTCGGTTTGCCACCGGGCACCTACCGGGTTGTCGAAATCCAACCCGAAGGTTTCTTGGATGTTGGCGCCCTCAGCGGAGAACTTGACGGCGAATCTGTCGGTACCGTCGGCACTGATGCCAACGGCGACGAAAACATCATCGATCAAATCGTCATTCCGCTAGGCGGCACGACGGTCACGGGACTGGATTTCAAAGACGTTCGTCCGGCCTCCGTCCACGGTACCGTCTTTGTCGACAACAATGACAATGGGGTGCAAGATCCCGGAGAGCAAGGGATCGAAAATGTACTGATCGAACTGTTCGACGGTGATGGAAACCTTGTCGATTCAGTGTTGACCAACGATGTTGGAGACTACTGGTTCGAGAACCTTTTCCCAGGTGAATACCACGTCGAACAGACACAACCGACAGCCTTCATCGACGGCCAAGATGCCCTCGGTCAGATCAACGGGTTCGATGGCGGCACACGCACCGACGGTTCAGTTTCCAATGACGCGTTCTGGCTGGAACTCGAAGCCGGTGACGAAGGCGTCAATTTTGACTTCGGCGAACTCGAACCTGCCGCCCTGCACGGTACCGTCTTCATTGACAACAACGACAGCGGCAGCCAAGACACCGGCGAGTTGGGCATCGAAAACGTTTTGATTGAGCTTTTCGATGGCGATGGCAACCTCGTTGACTCAACATTCACCGACGCCAATGGAGACTACTGGTTCACGGACCTCGCTCCTGGTGAATACCACATCGAACAAACTCAGCCCACCGACTTCATTGATGGTCAAGAAGATCTGGGTCAAATCACTCGCAACACGGGACTGACCCTGACCGATCAAGGTTCCACGACCAACGATGCATTCTGGGTTGTCCTTGAAAGCGGTGACGTCGGAACCGAGTACGACTTTGGCGAGCTTCAGCCAGCCTCCATTCACGGTACGGTCTTCATTGACAACAACGACAACGGCACTCAAGACGCCGGCGAAGAAGGAATCGAAGGCGTCCTGATTGAGCTCTTTGATGGCGATGGGAACTTAGTTGACTCGCTGCAAACAGATTCCAATGGCGACTATTGGTTCGAAGGCCTGCTTCCGGGTGAATACCATGTCGAGCAAACTCAGCCCACATCGTTTTTCGACGGACAAGAAGAACTCGGCCAGGTTGATCGCGCCGATGGCACGACAGGACCGGCTGGCTCTGTTTCCAGCGACGCTTTCTGGGTGAACCTCGAAGGCGGTGATGTTGGAACCGAATACAACTTCGGCGAACTGCTGCCTGCTGAAATTCACGGCCGCGTATTCATTGACGGCCCTGCTTTTGAAACCGTTGACGGAGAACTTCCGGAGAACTTCCGCGACCTGCGAGACGGAATTTTCCAAGCCGGAACCGACACGCCGATCGAAGGCGTGACGCTGCAGCTGTTCCGATTTGTCGATCCCGACACCGGGCAATTGGAACCGCGAGCGGTTACTTTGGGCGAAGTCCAATCCGAGTTCTACACCGAACTGGGTTCCACCGATCCTAACACTGAACTGTTCGCACTGACCGACGAAAACGGTGAGTACTGGTTCCAAGGATTGCCACCGGGCAGCTACATCGTTGTTGAAGTCCAACCCGAAGGACTGTTTGATTCCAACGACTCGGCCGGTCCAACGACCAACGGTTCTTCTGGATTCACATTCAACACGGAAGATTCAGTTGAAACTGCCATCGCGCCGTTGACACAGACCTTCAGCGACACGCAACTGCTGGACACGGTCAACAACATTGTTGTCAATCCAGGCGGTGTTTCGATCCAGAACAACTTCTCTGAAGTTCAAGTTCTGACTCTGCCTCCCGA
>CAZDZX010000227.1:0-1257 GCA_964510005.1 uncultured Pirellulaceae bacterium | reverse complement strand
CCAGTACCGTTTACGGGCAATCCGAACCCCGCTGTTTCCACGAACCCCGGTTCGAATCCGAACCCACTGGCGCCCAACCCGGGAGTCACGGGCTTCCCTGGCCTTGGCGGATCGCAAGCTGGAATCAACATCGCCGTTGGAGGCAGCCCTCGATCGATCCCGTTCCAGACTCAAGCCCAGCCTTCGGTCGATCCCGGAGATGCATTTGCATGGCACTTGAGCATCATCAACGGCGGTCAACCTCGTGGACTTGGCGAAAACGTCGGCGAGGAAGTTGGATCTTTGCATCAGGTTGGCTTCATTAGCAATGCCGACTGGTCGCGATTTGACATGGAAAGCGGCGTTTGGACCTTCTCCACGACCGACGAAGATGGCGAAATCACTGCCACGAACCTGTCGCATCGATTCGGCATGGTCGGCGGAATCCCGATTGTCGGTGACTTTGACGGAGACGGCATCGATGATGTCGCAGTCTACAAAGACGGTTACTGGATGATCGACATCAACCGCAATGGTCGCTGGGACCAAGAAGACCTACTGGCCCGTCTTGGTGACGCAGATGATCTGCCGGTAACGGGTGACTGGGATGGCGATGGCAAAGACGACATTGGTATCTACGGTCCGATCTGGGAAGGCGACATCGATGCCATTTCCCACGAAGCCGGTTTGCCACATCCTGAAAACCAGCAGACCAGCGATCACAAGAACGTTCCTCCTCAAGAAGACCTTGCGACTCGAGGCGCTCGCACGATGAAGCTCTCGGCTCATGGTCGTCAGCAAGCCGATCTCGTGGACCACGTCTTTGGTCCTGATGAAGAGTCGCTGCTGCCGATCGCAGGTGACTGGACTGGCACGGGCATCCGCTCTATCGGTGCCTTCCATGACGGCGACTGGAAACTGGACATGAACGGCGATGGCGAATTTGATCATCGTGACCGGACCGTCAACTTCGGTCAGGCCGGTGACCGACCTGTTGTGGGTGACTTCAACGGTGACGGCATCGAAGATCTGGCCGTGTATCGCAATGGCACCTGGATCATCGACTCCAACGGAAACCGAGAGATCGACATCACCGACAAGACCTTCGAGCTTGGTGGTGCAGATGACATTCCGATCGCAGGTGACTGGGACGGTGACGGTGTTGATGAGCCGGCGATCTACAGCCAGCGTGGTCGCACCGAGTTCAACTAAAGAATTCACAGCCGAATACGCGTCTCAAAGAACGGGGTGCCATGCTCACGCGCAGCATGAGCATGC
>CAZDZX010000226.1:0-7325 GCA_964510005.1 uncultured Pirellulaceae bacterium | reverse complement strand
CCGAGCGACAGCAGTAGGGCCAGGACGAAAAAAGGAACGTGTTTAAACATTGGTTTTCTCAAAATTGAATTGAACTACGGGAAATCTCACGACAACGGATACGAAGCGATATCCGGATTGGATTTCCCTTATTCAAATTTTGACAAAATCTTTTCCGAGTTCCTGCGTGGAAAATCGGTTAACAAACTCAGCGCCGAAACATAAGTTTTAATAATGAGGCGGTTTTTCTGCTTCTGCGTCACGAATTTCCGGATCCGCGACTCCATCGACGCGACTTTCCAATCGCTCTAATTTTCGCTTCAGGCCGTCAATGGTTTTCTGCTGTGATAGCAAGACTTCATGCAGCGCATCGTAGTCTCGCTGCAAGTGAGTCATTGAGATCTCTAATTCGGTGATTCGTTGGGCGCTGGTATCTGGCGGCATCGGTGATCCTGTGAGTCGTGTGTTGGTTGCGATTCTCGCCGAAGGATCAGTCTGCGTCAAAACCCAGACTGGCAATCGTTGCCGATATGTTTTCCCGAGTGGCATCACCAGAGACCAGAACTTTACCCGCAGAAAGATTGACAGAAACGGTTTCCACCCCCTCGATCGCCTCGATGCCTTTGCGGATTCGGTTAACACAATTCCCGCAGTGCATGCCGGCGACATCGATTTCAATGACACCATCTTCTCGGGTCGCCATTTTTCGGTTGGCGAATAATTGCCGCCCAGCAACCCACAAGACCAAGCCGATCAAAACAATGGCGCTGGTCGCGGACCACCACGATTGATGGTCGTGTTGGTGGAGCAACGAGCTGGCCACCGTTGCGGTCAGCAGTCCGTCGAATGCGATCGCTGCCAAGAAGCTGCCGACAATGATGGTCAGCAAATAGATCAACAGTACCCGTCGTCCAAATCGTTTTCCAATCGCACCGATGGTGGTTACGTTAGTCGCCGGCCCGGCCATCAGAAAGACCAATGCCACCGCGGGCGGCAATCCCGACTGAACCAGCACCGCGGCGATCGGAACCGAAGCGGTGGCGCAAACGTACAGTGGCACTGCGATCAGCAGCATCAGCAACATGGCTGGCAGTAAACCTGCGGCACTCACATTTTCAAAAACACTTTCCAGTTTCAGCACGCCGATCAGGGCAGAAACAAGAACGCCGATCAACAGCCACACCCAGATCGATTGGAGGACCTCGAGGGCGTGTTCGATCAAGCCGGCTAACTTTCCCGATTGCGCGGTGACGGTTTGAGGCATGTCCTCAGTGGTTGGCTGTCGATCGAGTTCTGGAGAGGCCCATTCGGTCACCCATCCTCCGATCATGCCGGTGATTGCGGCGGCCAGCATTTTGAAAATGGCAAACGGCCATCCAAAAAAAGAGGCACTGACCAGAATCGAATCGACTCCCGTTTGCGGCGTGCTGATCAAAAAACCGACGGAGGCTCCATCGCTGGCACCATCGTTTTTCAGTCCGATTCCAGCCGGGACCACGCCGCAGGAACACAGCGGCAGGGGGACGCCCAGCAGTACACTTTGGACGACTCCGGTGAGCCCGCGAAAGCGACGCCGGACAAAATTCTTGGGCAGCAGCACGTGCATCAGCCCGGAAATCAACATGCCTAACAGCAGCCACGGCGCTAGTTCACACAGCGTTACCCAAGATCGAAGCAGAAATTCACGTATCAGGTCAAACATCGAATTTTTAGATCGGTAGTGAAACAACCAGCCACGGGCTACGATATCTTTCCGCGGTCGAGATCGTAAACCGCACTTTCCTCCTGAATTCAGCTCAAATGGACGATTCCCAAAAAAAAGCCGACGATCCCACCGGTTCCGCCACCCAAATTGACACTTCGCTGGTCGACCGCGTCGCCAAATCGATTGTGGATACGCTCGTTTTCTCCAGCGAGCCACGGCGCGCTGCCCTGATCCCCGACCTCGGCCAAGTGGTCGAATTGATCGAACGATTGAACTCGGTTGTGTTTCCGATCTTTTGTGCCGTCGAGCAATCCCGTGAAATTGTCCATCAGCAATTGCAAACCGAAGTCGCCGATGTCGGCACCTTGCTGGTCAACTTGATCCGCAGTTGCATCCTCCGAAATGAGGAATCTTGCGTGGCGATGAGGAAAGAAGGACGCGAGTGCAAAGACGCCATCGCTCGATCGATTGAACTGGCATCCAATGTCGACGCGATCAGCCAACAATTGGCCGAATCGTTTTTGCAACAGATTCCTGCGATCCGGACTTCGTTGATGACCGATGTGCAGGCGGCCTTTGATGGCGACCCCGCCTGCCAGAACTATGACGAAGTGATTCTTTGCTATCCCGGTCTGACGGCGATCATGGTCCATCGCTTGGCCCATGAAATTTACAAACTGGAGATTCCGTTTCTGGCTCGAATGATGGCCGAGTGGTCTCATGCGGAAACGGGAATTGATATTCACCCGGGTGCGAAGATTGATGATTACTTTTTCATTGATCATGGCACCGGTGTCGTGATCGGTGAAACCTGCCAGATCGGCAAGCACGTGAAGATCTATCAAGGCGTGACGCTGGGTGCGATCAGTTTCGACAAAGATGAGCGCGGCCAACTGGTGCGTGGCAGTAAGCGTCATCCTACGATTGAAGACCACGTCGTGATCTACGCCAACGCCACGGTGCTGGGTGGCAACACGGTCATCGGTGAAGGCACGATCGTGGGGTCCAGTGTCTGGATTACTCGCAGCGTCGAACCGCGAACCACCGTTACGATGAAAAAGCCCAGCTTGAAAGAGCAGAAGAGTTAACGTGGCTGGCTGCGACAGCGTTGCAATAAACGTCGCGACAGAACACGTCGCATAAAAAAAGGCGGTCGGAAAACCGACCGCCGATTCTTTTTAAATGGATTCGCGAATTCGTGGAATCACAAACCGTTTCTATTCGAAATCTTCGATGCTACGGGTCAGCGGTTCCATGACTTTGGTGTTGCGCTCAATGGCCAACACGGTCGTTCGCTGTTCAGTGCCGTCTCGACTGGCTGCGATCACGGGTAGGACCTGACGCCTGTCTGGCAGATCGACCTTCAAAGCAAACGTGCCGTCGGATTCAACATGAACCGGTTCGCCACCGACTGAGACAGAGGCCAAAGGTTCGGCCGTTCCGTGCACGATCAAATGGGCGTTCACATCAAAATTGAACTGACGCCCCGATGGATGAACTCCCGAGCCCAAACGTTGGAAGGCAGGAATGTGCATCGGCTGTCGCGTTTTCTCTTCGAAAACCTGACGTAGCTCCGAGGATGCAAGTTGCGGATTGTTGCCGCCACTAAGCGCATAGTAACGCTGAGCGTCGTTGGTGATGTCGTTCCACGCATAGTCCGCTGCTTCGTTGGCTTTGGGCATCAGAATCTCATTGCTCTTGGCAAGCAGATGGAACTTGCCAGTCATTTTGCAGACATAGCCCACAAACACCCGGTAGTTTTCATCTTGCTCTTCGACGTTGATAAACCAGTTGCTCAAGCCGCCGCGAATCGGAATCTCTTGAACGATTTCTTCCGTTGAGTTTGTGTTGCCAGAATTTGAAATCTTGACCAAACGCAAAACCGGCTGAGCACTGTGCCAGTTGGAAGAAAACGCAATGCGAGCACGCTGAACCGATGCTTCGGTAATCTCCCAATAGGCTTGCAACCACCACGCATCGCGAACGACCAACACGACACGATCATCGACGGGAGCTTTCCGCTGGCGATTGGAATCAATCAGTTGAGCAAGGTCTTTCATTTGCTCTTCTTGAGCACGCTGAGCCTTGATCTTGCGGGATACAGTCGTCGAAATTCGATTGGTTTCCTGAGTCGATTTTCTCGATTTGGGACTGGATTTGCGATTCGCTGTTTTGTTGCCCTTCTTGTTTTTGGTTAGTTCTAACAAGGCACTGATAAGCTCCGCTTTTCTCATCGAGTGCCAACCCGGTATCCCCTTTTCTCTCGCCATCTGAGCCAACTCTGTGGACTTATGGCTGCTTAGCGATGCTGCTGTCACCATGAACATTCCTCCGTTTATTGGCGCATAATTAAACCGCCAATTCCGGTTTAGCGTCTCCCTCGACAAACCGGCAATATTTTTACGACCGAATCCTAACGGTTCGACAATCCCTTAATCCTGCTGACAGGAAAGTTGGGGAGCAGTGATAAATTCGGGCATAACTTTTGGTTATTCCGTCCCATCCCTCACATAAAGCCAGTTTAGTGATAAGGCTGACATAACACAAATTAAGACCCCCTGAAATGGGGGGTCGTGACGTGAAAAATCTGCCCAAAAGATATGGCTAAGGGTTTGGGATGTTGGACACATCCGCTCCGGAGAGCCTTTTCACGATGTTTCGCAGGATCTGCTGCTCCAGCGAAATGTCCCTTCCGAGGGGAATCCAGCCTCGATTGGTCGGCAGTTCTTCCGGGAAAAAGCTCACATCGTCGATATCGATGGCAGCATCGTTGCGAAAGAACCGGCCACTGACGCCGGATTGAATCGGATTGGGATTGTCTTCCAGTTCCTTGAAGACCTTCACATCAACGGAATAACTGTTGCCCAATGGGCTGACCCGGACTTTGGCATAGCGGCGGATGGTTTGCAGTGAGGCGTGGAGCTTTTCGAAGCCCTTGGTTGAGTCGCGTCGCCAAGGTTCCAGTAACGTCGAACCGGTTTCGGGCCACGTTTCGATCCAGCCTTCGGTGATCAAATTATCGACGGTGCGAATTCTTTCTTCGCGGTAGATGCGAAAGTAATCGTCGATCTCGTCACTGATTTCATCCATCACCAACCAGCGATCGAGCAAAGGGATCGTTACCGGGTTGGCCAGCTCGCTGGCAATCAGAGACGGTTGCGTGTTGTGAACCGGTGTTTGCAGGCGACCGCATCCGACGTTGGAAACGAAACACATGCCGATCATCGTGGCAACGAGAACCCCGACGCGCGAAGCGAGTCGGTGGCGCGCTTCGTTGGCGGGTCGGTACCCTTGATCGATTGTGTGTCGGGCTGAAAACATGTTGGGGAGTGAACCCATCCGGCGAGTGTGAAAGCAGCAGAAAATCCGCGGAAGTCTGAAGAAAAGCCTTGGCTTCGACAAGGCCATTTTGCATGCACTTTTAGGCGGCTCGGGAAACGCTATCACTGGCGTGAGCAAAGATCTCGCCGCGAAGAATCTCTAGCACTTCGGCGTCGGACCAATAAAGCCCGTGTCCCCGCGGGCCGACCGCATGGTTGGAACAATGGGCAAAGTGCAATTCGACCTGACTGGGAGCTCTCCGACTTTCCAGCAGATCGCGTTTGTCTTCGCTGCGGGGCAGATTCCCAAAATTGATGTCTTGGCCCACAAAATCGTCGACTCGAAAAACGTTCACCCAGCGATCGACGTTCTGATGCAAGCCTTTCCAAAATTGATGCTCGAGACTTGGATACAGATGGCCAAAGTAATGTTGGTACAAGTGTGTGATCGGCGATCCCATCGTGACCAACGAAACCTTCGAAAAGCTATTCTGTAACCAATCCAGTTCGGGATCATTGAGTGCCTCGACCACATCGACGGTGCCTTGGCTGTGGGCCACAAGAGTCAGTTCGGGGCGATGATCGAACTCATCACGGTAGTGTGTCAGGATGCGCTTGATCCGTCCCAGAATCTGGTCTCGTCGCGAAAAGAACAGCGTCCCGGATTCAAAAGTCGTTTCGCGGATATCGAATTCGTCATCATCGTCCAGCCAGTCTTTGAGGTTCGTGGCGCGAAAGTAAAAGTGATTGACGACATCCAGCACGATATCAAAGACGGCTCGCATCCGGGGTAGGACAAACAGGATGGTACCAATCATCGGTACCAATACTGTCACCGCGTACTTATTCGATTCCGCCATCATCTCCCCCAAGCGGTAGTCGTGCCAAGATCCGCCCAAGTTTTCCACGATCGAAATCGACATCACCAATGAGACGCCGATCAGGGTGCAGATCCCTAGCGCCAATTGTTGAATCGGGTTTACGATTAAACGAGGAACGCGATCGCCTTGGGCGAATGTCTCCGGGGTGATGGTCGTTCGCCGTCTGAGGTAGTTGGCCACAATCGCCAATGCTACGATCGAAATGGCGAGAAACATGACGAACTGGATGCCCAGCATGGGAATCGCTTCATCAAAAATGTTTGCGAATTTGTCCAATTGGACGGTGGCTAAGATTCCCTTTCTGACCGAAACCCAGAGCATCGGTAGGGCTTGTCCCCAGATTCCAACCGCCAACGCTGGCAGTAGAAAAGCCACATGCAGCGCCCGTCGATTGGCGCGGGGGTGAAGGATGGCTCCCAGCCAGCAGCATGCCATGGCGACCACGACCACGGTTTCCACGAACCACAACAGGCCCAGCAGAACCACTAGGACGCGGCAGTACCAAATCAATCCCGGCATGGTCGCGTTAGCAAACTCTGCAGTGGTCACTTGCCAGTCAAAAAACACATGTTTGATCACCATCAGTCCCGTCATGAATCCGGCCGAGACATGAACCCAGAACCAGAACCGCGCGATCACGCGACTGCGGGTCAGTTTATTGCCGGCTTGTGCGGCCAGCACCGCCACACAGGAACAGCCAAACACCACGATCTGCGTCCAGAGTTTGGTGCAATAGGATTCGGGCCACATCACTTGAGTGCCGACAACGGCCAATACAAGGATTGCCAAATAGAATGTGACTGCCATCACGGGGCCGTGCAGGATGCGGGAGCTGATCAGCCCCAATCGCTTCAGCCAGAAAGCAGGTTTGCCGGGTTGGTCGGCTGCCACGTAGGCCACGTAGCGGAGTCCAAACAGAATCTGGAACAGCCCAACAATGATTCCCAGAAAGCCACGATTGACTTGGGAGAGGTCACCCCAGAAGCCTTCGACCAACTCAATGGTTTCGTGTTCGAAGCGGAGTTTGCGGACATGAGCCGGAAACGTTTTAACGAGAGTCGGACGATCGGGTTTTTCGTTCAGCCACAAAGTGGACTGGGATTCGTGCAGTGGCCGTTGTTCTTCGGCCAAGGAGCGCGTAAAGAGGCTTAGCGTCTGGCCGGGTTGAGGGTCTCCCACACCGTGCACGACGACAACCAGCCTGTCAGGTTTTGCAGTCCCCGCGCTCACACATTGTCCGTTTAATGTTATTCGTTAGGGCGGACTCTAGGGAATTGTTCCAGTGGGATCACCAGACATTGCCTGCACGCTAGCAGATCGTTGGAAGAGAGTGTTGGAAGAGAGTGTTGGTGGCGGAGCGTCTCGATTTCCAGCGTGCGCGCCACCTTGGACGTCGCGGCGAGCGCGTGGCCGTGGGCGATGTCGACGTAGATCAGGCAC
>CAZDZX010000225.1:4666-7352 GCA_964510005.1 uncultured Pirellulaceae bacterium | reverse complement strand
CTATTGAATACGCGTTGAAGTTCGCCGGTTGGGAATTCTTACTGAAGTACATCGTGTACTATTTTCACGAACGGATTTGGGAGCAATTCCGATCGGGATCAGGACTGGATAGTTCAAGGACCTTCAAGAAATCGATTTCTTGGCGGATCGTGGCGACCACAATGACCTGTTTGATCGCCAGTGCCTATTTTGGAACGACGCTCACGACGGGAATCATTGCCACCGTCGAGTTCTTCAGCAAATTTGCGTTGTACTATGTTCACGAACGCGTCTGGTTGAAGCTGCCGTTGGGTAGAATTCGTCGTTTGCTGGGTCGTAAGTAGTTAGCCAGAATCGAGCCTGCGGACCAACGCCCCGGCATTCCGGCTGAAGGCCAATGCTGCTCAAACGAGATTTTGACTTTGCTGTTTTAGTGACCGACAAAGCTGTGGATCTTTGGGGTTCGTCTAATTTTTAGCCCGGAGGGCGGCACATTCATTGCCGTTGGCGTAAGCCAACGGTTTCGGGGAAGCGTTCCCTAAAGCCCAGCGGGCGACACAATGAGGGTTGGGTGATTTCTTATCGAATCGGGCGATTCTAAACATAGCTGATGTCGCAAGACTTCAGAATTCGTTGGAACACGTTCTGTCTAAACCATGGATTTCTGAACTGTTGCCAGTCCAGCTGCCATTTTTCACAGCCTCGCTGGCCGGAATCTATCCTGCAAACGAACGCCCCCGCACTCCGGTACGAACCACACTGAAGGTCGAGCTACCAACGGTTTGTGCTGAACAAAAATGCCGCGACTCTATTTCTGATCGGTGGCTGGAGTGGCTTTTTCCGCCGCTTTGATTGCGGAAACGGCCACCAACATTCGCGGGGCAATCACGGGATGAACGTCGATCAGTCCAGAAGCCGACAAAACCGTCTTCTTCGCTTTTTCGGCATAGTCCTTGTTTCCCGTGACGCGTGCCAAGTACAACAAATTTCCAGCAGCCACGCTGGCTCCCGATGGCACCGCTCGATCGGACGTTCGCTTGCTGCGAACCAACAGAGTTTCGTGGTCGGCCGAGGTGTAGAAGTACCCACCGTTTTTGGGATCCGCAAAGAGCTCGTCCTGTCGCTTTTGGATTAACTCAGCAGACTGAATCCAGCGCGGATCGTCGGTGGCGCGATGCAGCGCCAGCAAGCCATCGATCAGACAGGCGTAGTCATCCAAGTAAGCGTTGAGCTTCACGACGCCTTTGGTGGACGTCCGCTTGAGTCGTCCATTGGGATCGACCAGTTTCTGCATTGCGAAATCTGCGGCGTTGGACGCCACGTCAATGTATTGTTTGTTTTTAAAGACTCGGCCGGCATCGGCAAAACCACGAATCATCATGCCGTTCCAGCTGGTCAGAATTTTGTTGTCTAGCAAGGGACGGATTCGCTTGGAACGAGCCGCAAACAGTTTCTGACGAGCGGGTTCCAGTTTCGCGGCTAGATCCGAACCGGGACTTTGTTTGAGTTGGGGTGCGTAGAATTCTTTCTCAAAATTAGGAGGCTCATTCAATCGATAGGTGGCACTGAAGAGAGCCCGCTCGTCTTCGGCAAGGACTTCGGCGACTTCTTTTTTAGTCCAGCGATAAAATTTGCCCTCTTCGCCTTCCGATTCAGCATCCAGCGCCGAATAAAAACCTCCCCCGGGGGCCAGCATCTCCCGCTGTACAAAACTGAGAATACCATCCACGGTTCGTTTGAATTCCGGGTCCGGTTCGATCAAGTAAGCCTCTGAATAAACCGTCGCCAGTTGGCCGTTGTCGTAGAGCATTTTCTCAAAGTGCGGAATGGCCCAGAATCGATCCACGCTGTAGCGATGAAAGCCACCGCCAAGGTGATCTCGGATCCCACCGTGGGACATCTTTTCGCAAGTCGACAATAGCATCTTGCGAGCCGACGCCATCCGTTCAGGATCGCTGGAACCATGATCGCGAATCCACGACGCTAGAAACAGCAGATTCGACGGTTCCGGAAATTTGGGACGCTGCGGAGCGTTGGGGCTGAACCCAAATCCGCCATGGGCGGGGTCGTAACTCTCCTGAAGAGCTTCAATGGCTTGGCCCAACCACGATCCGGGAATTTTTGTGGCCGCGATAGGAGGTTGCCCTGCCAGTTGCAGACGAGTGAATTTGGTGAGTTGATCCGCCGAACGTTCGACACGTTCTTTATCTTCGTTCCAGCCTTCGGAGACCTTTTTAACGATTGTCAGAAAGCCTGCCCCGACACCGCGGTCACCGTCCCGGGCCGGAAAATAAGTTCCCCCAAAAAATGGCTTTGCTGTTGGCGTTAGGAACATCGACAACGGCCAGCCCCCGCCTCGACCATTGCGAGAAAGATGGTTGTAGACGTTCAGGCTTTCCATGTAGATTTGGTCAACGTCTGGCCGCTCTTCACGATCGACTTTGATGCAGATGAAGTTTTCGTTAAGAAAGTTCGCGATCTCCTCATCAAGGAACGATTCGCGCTCCATCACATGGCACCAGTGACAACTCGAATAACCCACCGATAGAAAAATTGGTTTCCCTTCGTCTTTGGCTTTTTGAAGAACCTGCTCGTTCCACGGATGCCATTGGACGGGGTTGTGCGCGTGCAGCAACAAATAGGGGCTGCTCTCTTTAGCCAACGCGTTGGTGTGTTTGTGCTGACCCGTGGCCTCATGTTGCTGAGC
>CAZDZX010000225.1:0-4566 GCA_964510005.1 uncultured Pirellulaceae bacterium | reverse complement strand
GCCTCATGTTGCTGAGCAAACAGGGCTCCCTCGGGTGAGCCAAGCAGTAACAACAGAACTGACGCCAGTACTCTCAAGCCAAAAGATACCAAGCCGATCATAGAACTGATCCCAATAAGAAGAGAGCAAGCCATCGCGTCGCTGGATGCGGCCAACAAAGCTTCAGAAGTTTTATCGGAAGGATGAATTTTTACGACAGCGCAAAAAAACAGAGTTTGGCCGGAAAATAAGGAGCCGACCAAACCCAAAATAAGAACGCTTGCAACATTTATCCATAAATATGATTCCGAGATTTTACAGACACTCGATTCTGCGTCAACAGTCTATAGGACATTCGAATTCTGGCCGTCTCTAGGCTAACAGTCCAATCGGCTTTATTCGTTTCAGTAATTCGTTGAATTAGCCCGACAAATCAAAGCGCCAACATAGATTCCGCTGCCGCCGTGACTTCGCGAAGCGCCGATTCAATTGAATCCCCGCTCAATTGCAATGTTGGACCCGCGAAATTGGCCGCATAACGCGACAGCGAATCACTCGACACTTTCGTGAAAAATGAAACAACTAATTTCGCTCTGGGCGCGTTGGAGATAAATGCCTCTGGCGAATCGACTACCAAAACCGGGAATTTGGAGTTTGGAGTTGCTGCAAGTTCGCTCGCCTGCTGCTGTTGGTCCGTCACCACCAAAATAAGATCTCTTTCGCCATCGAGATGCTCCAGCAGCTGGCCAATCGTCATGCCAGAGCTTGGATGAACCATATCGCCTGCAATCTCGTTAGCCGGTTGCAGAACGAAACGTCTGAAACTCATACGCGGATGGGGTAGTTGGAGATCTTCGGTCTGGAGAACCTTGTCGCCGAACAGCAGCAAATCCAGATCAATCGTTCTCGGGCCCCAGCGCTGATGCCGCTCCCGTCCCAGTTCCTGCTCTATTTGCACCAGCTTGCGAAAGAAATCTTCGGGCGCGAATGTTGTTTTAAGCCGAATCGCCGAGTTGAAATAGTCGGATTGGCTGGGTTTCTGGCTCAGACCGGTGACAGGAGTTGTCGTGATCGGCTTTGCTGTCACAATTTCATCAATCTCAGCGCTGTCAGCCAATCGCTGGAGAGTGTTTTCCAGTGCGTTTTCGCGGTCTCCCTGATTCGCACCGAATGCCACCAAGGCGTCAATCGGAACGTTGCCGGATTTCATGGGAGTCCGATTGTTTTCAAGTTAAATTTGAGAGTTTTAAAATTGGGCGTGGAGTCCTTATCCGAGGTCGCTACCACCGACGG
This sequence comes from uncultured Pirellulaceae bacterium, assembly GCA_964510005.1. GTDB lineage: Bacteria > Planctomycetota > Planctomycetia > Pirellulales > Pirellulaceae > Mariniblastus. Next base: position 3,294 of record CAZDZX010000225.1, on the reverse strand, counting down.
TGTCCTTCATTGTCGACGCCCGATACTCTTCCATGAATCATGTTCGCTGAGAAAAAGCCATAAGAAACAATTGTCACTCAATGGCAAGAATTCAACGAAAAATTTGATTTGAAAAGCGGCAATCCTTCACCGCTGAAGCGAATGTTACGGAACAAAATTATCCTGTCAAGCAAAGCAGCAAAAACTTTTTTGTTTGAATCATTTGTTCTTTTTATCGAACAGCCAATTGACTTGTGATGAATTAGCTGAACCTCCAATGTTCGTCCCCAGAAACCCTCAATTACGACTATCATTTGACCTCCGTTATTGTTCAAAAGACATCGACAAATGCGACCAGAAAAAATCATTCATTACCCTCATCCGACGTTGCGTCATAAATCAAAAGCAATTACCCGGGTTGATAGCGAACTTCGAGAGATCATTGCAGACATGTTTCGTCTGATGTATAAGGCCAACGGTATCGGACTGGCCGCCAATCAAGTCGACTTGCCGCTGCGGCTTTTTGTGATCACCCTTGCCGGTAAACCCGACGAAGGTGAAGAGCTAGTGTTCATCAATCCGGTCGTCAGCAAACCGAAAGGCCAAGCCGAAGCCGAAGAAGGTTGCTTGAGCATCCCGGAAGTCAATGGATCCGTATTGCGTCCCGAGAAAATTCATATCTCGGCCTACGATCTTTCCGGCAACGAGATTGATGCAACCGCCGAGGGATTGTTGGCGCGTGCCATCCAGCACGAAACGGATCACCTCGATGGAGTCCTGTTCGTCGATCGCATGTCCGAAGCCAGTCGCAAAAATATCGACGGTGCACTTTACGAATTTGAAAACGAACACAAGGCGCTGGTCAGTTCCGGTGAAATTCCCGACCCCGAAACCAACGCCAAACGGTTACGCGAAATCGAATCGCGATACTGTGGCTGATTTACTGAACCCAACAGAGATTTTATGCAACTGATTCTTTTTGGCACCGGTCCGTTTGCGGTTCCCTCCTACGCCAGCCTGATCGAAAAACACGACGTGCTGGCGCTGGTCACTCGTCCCATCCAAGATTCCGGAAAACGGCGCAAAACAGCTGCCAATCCAACACGAGACTTGGCGGTCGAAAAAGGGATTCCCGTTTTTGATCCGCCCAGTTGTAACGACGATGAATTCGTGGCAACGCTGCGCGAGTTTTCCGCGGACCTGTTCGTGGTTTGCGATTACGGCCAGATCCTTTCTAGCCCCTGTTTAGCGTCGGCTCGGTTGGGAGGAATCAATCTGCACGGTTCACTGCTGCCTAAATATCGCGGCGCGGCTCCGATCCAGTGGTGTGTCTTCAATGGGGACACCGAAACGGGAGTGACCGTGATTCACATGACCCCGAAACTTGACGGAGGTCCCTGCATCGTGAAACAGGCACTGGCCATCGGTGACGACGAAACCTCGGAACAGCTTGAGCCTCGGTTGTCGCAGTTGGGTGTCTCGGCCGTCGCCGAAGCCATCGAGATGTTGGAGGCATGGGACGGAGAAAGTGTGCTGGGAGAGGTCCAAGAAAAATCCCAAGTCACCAAGGCGCCGCGTTTAAAAAAGTCAGATGGTTTGATCGATTTTAGCCGCAGTGCCAAACAGATCTTCGATCAAGTCCGCGCTTTCCAGCCATGGCCCGGTTCGTTTATGCACTGGACGCCGCCCGGTAAAAATCCGTTGCGACTGATTGTTCAAAAAGTATCCGTCGTTTCGGCAGCCGCCCAAGCAGAAGTCGAATGTGCAGAGGTTGCTCCCTCACGAGTGGCGTTTTCAAATAAGACTGCTCTCTGGATTCGAACCGGAGACGGCTTGATTTCGATCGATGAAATTCAGCCCGCGGGAAAGCGTTCCATGCCGATCACCGAGTTTTTGCGGGGTTACCAGCCGCAGGCCGGTGATGAACTGAAGGGCTAACGATCTAGCCCGTGTGCCAGCGATCAATCACCTGTTGCTGGACATCCCGGATTTGAGCGCGAGCGCTCATGCGTTCGACGCCGTTCATCAGCAGTTGATCGTAATCGGTGTACTGGTGTCGAATCCTTGCGACGACCGCCAGCGAAATCGCACGGGGGTCCAGTTCCCGACCCGCGGCCGACCGCCCTACCCTGCCGCTGCCTCGCTCGGCGGTGTGCGCGGCGATTTCCTCGGCCTCTGTTTCAGGGCACCCGGGAAAATCTTTCAGGATCAGGGCTTTGACTTGGGCTACCAATTCGACATCCTGCTCTTCGCGTCGCTTCGCGGCTCGCTCACGCATGATGGCCCGCTGCTCCGCATCGCCTTCGTTTTGTGCATGAGCCGCGTCGATGGCCTCTGCGGTAACAAGGATGCCTTGCCGCTGGTAGCGTTTGCGTCGTTTGTTGAATCGAGTCACGATGGCAGAAAGCGGGCTATGTTTGCGTGCCCGCCGCGTCAGCGTGGCGTTCCCGCTGGGCAGAAATTCGAGATGGTCAAGGTCCGCACATTGCAAACAGAGTGGCTGTTTCTGTTCCAGCAGGAAAATCTCGTTGGTGTAAATCATCCCTGCGCACTCGCTGCACTCCGACGATTCGGTCGTCAGTTGAAAGACGACCAGATCCGGGGCCTTGTTCTTTTTCTTTTCGATGCGTTCTTTTTGCTTGGCGGTGAGTTCCGCAGATCGAAAATGGGTTCGAACAAAGGCTTCTTGTTCTGCGTCTCCACTGCTGGAAAATTGCAGCGGTTTTGTTTCCGTTCGGCTGGCACCAGAGTACTCCGCGGAAAATGGCTCCAGTTTGTTTTCTTGGACCCATTCGAAGAATGCCGCCCAAGTTTGCTTGAGCTTTTTCTCGCCACATTGAATGTTGGGTTCGAGCGATTCGTAGTGCGGACTGCGCTGCTGCCACTGTTTCACATGAGAAAAATGCAGGAAGCCAAGTTCGACCAGCAGTTCCAGCGGTCCGACTGATTTTTCGCGTTTCAAAATGCGGTCCGCGGATTGGCAGACGCGCTGCCGAATGTCGTTGGCCATTTGCGAGGACGAGTTCGAGGGTCTAGATGAAGCGAGGATTTCAATGAAGCGGATGACACCGGTCGCCCGTCGATTGAGATTGTATCGGACTTATAGTTTGAAACCCAGTCGCAGGCAACTGTCACCGCTTCGCCATCATCAAAGCGGGTGCCAACAAAGTTACTTCCCCCGCCAAGGTCGCTGTAGCCGACAATCGTGGTGATTTTGACTCGGGGAAGCTGGATTGCCGGCGCGAAGAAGTAGCTAAGTCAACTATCGTTAGCGTCGCCCAAAGTGCCAGCACTTGGCAAATGGATTGTTGCTCG
>CAZDZX010000224.1:0-7358 GCA_964510005.1 uncultured Pirellulaceae bacterium | reverse complement strand
AAAACCTTGGGCTATGAATCGAACCTCTTTGAGGTTGCGGTATCAAACTCGAGAGAGACCCTGGTGATATCGACCTCGAACTTGCAGATCTCCCCCGCATTCCGCCTAAAAGGCGCTACTACGAACCCTCTCCACAACGCGAATTACTCGCGAGGCGGACGGGCCTCGCGGATCACGGCGCCGTGTTCGTCGCTCATGATCAATACCGCGTATTCGACAATCCCATTGAGCGATCGGTTGCTCTGGGACACGTAGTCGAAGCGCCCGCGGAGATCCGTGTAACCGTCCTTGTGGAACTTCGCTTGGCCGTTGGCGTGCTTGGCGAACACTTTCACGTAGGCCTTGCTGATCGGCTTGCCGGTTTTCGATTGCGTCAACGCGACCTGACCGTAAGCTTCAACCATCTGCACATTCATCGAGTTCGCAAACCAAGCCTTCGATCGCGTCTGCTCGCCACCGATGACTTCGACCAACACGTTTTTGTTGTTGAACTGATCCGGCAACTCAAACGCATGACTACCATCGGCGCCTTTGACTTTGATCGTTTGCGATAAATTCGGACGGATCATCGAAAACCCATCCGCTTGGTCGCTGGAAAACGGATTGCTGCTGAACAAGAATTCGATATCCATTTCGTAGTAGTTCACCACAAAGGATTTGAGATTGCGATACTCAATCGTCGCTTTGCCCGATCCGCGAGTCTTGCCCGGTTCGATCTCCAATTCAAAACTCTGAGATTCGGCAGCCAATTTATCCTGCTGCTGGGCGCGGCTCTCCTCTTCGGTGACCGCGGCAGAGGCCCCCTCGATCTCCTTGACCATCGCGACAATGTTCTCGAATTTGGTGCGCCAACGGTCGACCGGATAATCCACCCACTTGTTGGCCTTGGCCAGTGCTTGATCGGGTTTTTCGCGATACAGATCCAGATAGGCGTCGCAGTACGCGTACTGCATTTTCGCATCGACATTTTTCAGATCCACTTTGCCAAAATAGTCCAACGCCTCTGCGATGCGATCCTGCAACAACAGGTAGTAAGTCACCACCAATCGATCGTCATCCGAAAGCTCTGCTTGGGTGCCCAGCACTTGCATCAGTTTGTCGTACTGCTGATAAAACCGCGGATTGAGAATCCGCCGCTTGGCCCCCAACTGATGGGCTCGCGAATTGATCAACGGTGTGTAGCCGCGTTGCTGATACCAATTGCGTTCCACTGGATCGAGCTCAAACAGATCGCAATTCAGCGACATCCCGACACTGGAAACGATGCTGTTTTCGTGATCCAAATACTCTCGCAGTGAAGCTTTGTCGTTGTGCTTGACCGAGTAAGACCACAACAGATGGTTGTAGCGACAGCGCGATCGCAGCAACTCAACGGCTTGCAGGTAGAACGCTTGGTCCTTCATCCGAAACGCAATCTGCGAAGGATCCAGACGCTGGATGTTCTCTGTTTCGAGAAAGCGAATGACTTCTTCGTCGGTGCCGTTTTGCGACACCCAAACCCATGAAGTTTTGTCGACTTCCGCGGGCTCATCGACAACCTTAAAACCACGCCCTTCGGCGACGGCCAAGATCTTGACTCCGGTGGAAACATGAGCCGGATAGTGAGCAAACTCTCCCGCGGTGGGAAAGTAAAACCAGTATTCAATTTTCTGAGTGCTGAAGGCGGCCAACTGCAGTCCCACGGATTGCGAATTCTGACTCCCGCTGACCGGCATCGCGCCTTGGGGGATCTGAATCAGCACGTCGATCGCCATCGGTGTCGATGTCGGGTTGGTGATCACAACCTCCGAGCCGTAAAGCACCCCGGCGAGAAAATCTCCGTTGACGAATTTGTCGAATCGAACACCTTCTTCGTAGCGATATCGGTCTTGCGACTCAAAGAAATTCTCGCTGACAAAGATGCTGGTATCACCCCGCTCGAAAGCAACGCTTTCATTTTGCTGATGCAGCACAATCATGGGAGCATCAGCTTTGATCGTCATTTTGTTGTCGACGATGCTGATGTTCTCTTTGACTTCGCTCATCGGCAGATCGAGGACTGCCAACGCCAGAATCATCTCCGAGAGGTTGCCATTGGCCATCGCAAACGCGTCCGAGGCAAAGGGGCCTGACTGATGGACGGCGTAATCTTTCCAGAACTGGTTAACCCCAATTCGCGATGCCACATTGGCAGATGGGTGCAGGTGATAGTAGTTGTTTTCGACCCACTCACGAGTCGGATCCACACGCCGGTAGTTCAGCGGAAGCGATTGATCCCTCTCACGATCGTAATCGTGGTCGAAATAGTCATAACCTAGTTCGTCTAAATCCGACTCAAACAACTTTTCGACACCGTCGGAGAGGCTGAAATCAGCCGCGGGGCGATTTTTTTGCAGCTCGCGACGTGCCGATCCTGGCTTAAAATATTCTTCGGCCTTCACGCTGCTGCTTGATTGCCCTTGTTGTTGCATACGGTCGCGACCGCCACCACCACCGAAGGCAATGCCTTCACTCACCTCGGAAACTGGATCTTTACCCGTCTCCATTGAAAGACTAGGCAATGCCTTGCTTCTGGGTTTATTATCCCAAGCCTTCTTCGCATCATCGAGTTCGTTCACTCCCTTGGCCAACCCAAAAAAGGTCACAAACTCACCACGCTTGGTCGGGTTCAGTTCGTAAAGTTCTTGCACATGTCGCACGATATCGCCACGCTGTGTTTTCAGCCGCTGAGAGAGTAGGACTTTTTCGAACACGTTCAGTCGAGCAAAATTCCAAGGCTTAAACCACTCGCTCAGATCTTCCTCCAACAACCAGCGATCCAGAAAAGTTCTTTCTCGCTTGTGTTGCAAGTGCTTGACGACGACATCGTCAAAGAACGAACGGTCTTTTTTGTAGATGAAAAAGTTCAACTCATGGCAGGCAAACTCGGAATAGAGCGAACGCTTCTCCTCGGGCGACTTTTCCAGCCAATCCATCACAAACGCGAATTTGCGAAAATTGCCAGCGTCACTGCCCATGCTCCGATACAACCGAAACACATCCGCAAGCTGGTCGTAGCGCTGAACATCGGAACTCGCCAAATCCTCAATCACAAACGAATCGCCTTTGTCCAAAATTTCGATCTGCCGCTGCCTCACGAAATGCTGTTTCGAGTCCAGCGATTCGATCAAACGCTGGTCCGCCGGCTCCATCTCTTTGAGTGATCGATAGATGGATTTTTGCGAAACGGAAAACCGGTCCACCACCACCACGCGGACATGCTGAGCATTGCCCAATTGCTTTGCCGTAATCTTGATTTGGCCTTTTTTGTCCGGCGTCAAATTCATCAATGCCGACTGGCCGCCGCCCAAGAAATCAACGTTGGCGAAACCGGCACGCTGAGCCTCCATTGTTCGCTTGCGTGATTTGCCACTTTTTTTACTCGCCGACTTTGACCCCGCTGCGGCTGCCTGTTCTCCTGCCGCCGCCAGCTGAGACTCATTTTTAGTTTCCTGCAAGGCCCACGGGTTGAGCAACAACGATGGCCGCTCAAGCATGTTGCCGGGGAACTGTTTCTCATATCGCCGATTGAGAATGTATTGGTACTCGTCACCAATTTTGCGGCCCGCGATGAAGCGAGATTTTTGCACCGTCTGCTGCCACGTCCAAGGATTCGTTGCACCAAAACCGTCCAGCTGGTCGGCCGGATTAAAGGCCGGCGAATAACGCATCGGAAAGACATGCACGCGGGTGTGCTTGGTCGCATCGGCAACCGCGACCGTGATCGTGCCCTCATCCACCCCAGCATCGATCACAAACGGATGCAACAGCGACGTCTCGCTCAGCACACGGCTTTCGCCCACCAGACTGCTGGCCGCCTTGCTGCCTTGAGTGACCCGGATTTGGACCGTTGAATCTTGCCCCGATTCCGGATCGGACATCCGCAGTTGATAATCACCCGGTTTAAGATCACTGACGATCAAGCGTCCCTTTTCGGCTTTCAGATTGCCAAACCGATCCGACACGGCGCGCTGCGCGTTGTATTCAATCAGAGAGATTTGAGCCGGTTCCAGTTTCTGCCCCGCCGGCCACGGAAGCGCCAATGTCTCTCCAGCCAACAGGTGGTAGTTGCTGCGAATTCCAGAACGATCGAGGTGGGTCGACCATGTCTTGGAGCTCGCGCCGGCAAGACTGGCCGAAACGGTTTTCACGTTTTCGAGCGAACCCAAATCGACTCGCCCGTTTGCGTCAGATTGAAGATCCACATCGACACTGTTTTTCAGCCCAACCAATTTCAGCGATACACGGACCGGCTGTTTGGGTCGCGCTTCGCCCGTTTTGCCACGAACTTCCACAAAGTAACCCTTCGACGTTGGCAAGAAATGCAGATCCTGAATCTGATTCGTCGAATCAATCTCATTGATCTTGAAGTCGTCGCTGGCCGCGAGGTTGATCTCCTGCTTCGTCAGTCCTTTGATCGTTGCCCGCAGCACGAACTGAATCGCTCGCAATCGGGCGGGCACCCGAAACGTCGCCGTCGCATCCCGCGATTCTTCAATCGCGAAATCGGTGATCGTTTTGGTCGATTTGTTACCATCGACCGTCGTGGAAATAATTTCCAACTGTGACGACTCCAGCCGTGACAGCAGGATCGGATGGTCGCCGACAATCCGCAGCGAAGGTCGCACAAACACGGTCGCTTCATTGCCGGCCGTTAGCGATTCGCGATCGACATGAAACGCGGCTTTTAGTTCGTAGGATTCCCGCACGGCATCAAAGGGCTGTAGGCAAGAAAAATCGCCGACTGAAATAATCGCCGTCTGCCGTGAGGCGCCGTCGGAAAACGGCATATCGATGTATCCCTTTTTGTTGGCGACGTACTTGCGCCCGCCGACTTCAACCGAAGCGTCCATCAAAACGGCGCCTTCGTCGTCGATGACTTTGAATCGCTGGCCAATCGGTGAGACCCGCCCCACCATAAACATCCGACCGCGGCGAATCAGCGCCCGCGAACTTTGCCCGCCTCCGATAAAGTCGATCACGTAGACGCCGTCTTTTTTCAGATCGTCAAACTTGAATTCCCGCTTCACGCGAAGCAGCGGCGAATCGTCATACTCGTGCAAGGTTTCGCTGTTGGCGACCAAGCCGTCCAGCTTGATGTCGGTATCGATCTCGCGATTGAACTTGCGGTAAAAATTCCGCGTGTTGATTTCAAAAACTTTGACGATCAGCTTGTCAACGTTTTTCGTATGTAAGGTCAGCGATATCGGATCCTTGGAGCCAAAGTGCTCGCGATTGGTCGTCGCAAAATCCAGATCCACGCGTTCCAGCAGTCGCTTGTAGTCGTCGGGACTCAACAGCGCCGCCAGTTGCTCGCGATCGCCCTTGCCGGCCAGAATTTTCGCCGTGGCGAACTGTTGCTGCAACCATTTCTCTTCGAAGTAAGGCAGGAAGGATTTCGAGTTCGATGCATCGGCAAGGAAATGGTGCAAGTAATCTTGCACGAGGGGCGCATCGACGCTGAAGGGAATGCAACGCGTCACGCCACTAAAGTCCTGCCCCAAGCTCACGATTTGGCTGCGGTTGGCATTTTTCGTGATGCTTCGGTTAATGTAGTGCACATGGCGAGGAATCTTCAGGTATTCGACGAACAGCTTGCGATCGTAGCTGCCTTTTCGGCGGCCAATATCCAGCAAGTGGTACAGCACATTTGTTTTCAAGCTATTGAAAGCGGGGCTGAGCTGGCGAACGAAATCCCATTGACGCTTGACCAGATTTTCATGTTCCTGGGGATTGTCCTCGATGGAAACGTCAGCCGATGGCAGTAAGCGCAACATGGCTTCGTTGATGTAATTTTGCTGAGAGTTCAGCGAAGGGATTTTTTTGGCCAGTTCTTGTAGCTGAGCTTGGGTCAACTTTTTGTGAATATTGAGACTGCCAAAATTGGAGCGGCCTTTTCCTTGCAAATCCGCGGCGATCAAATCCACCAATCCCGGGAAGGTCGGATCGGTCACTCGCTTGAGCAAGTCACGTCGCTGGCGGGTGTTCAGAGGTTTTCCGGCGAGCCATTTCAGTCCGCTGTTTTCGAATCCGGAAAGCGAGTTGCTATCCTGTCTCAACAGGCGGGAGACGATCTTGGCCAGATCAATTTTTGAGGGATCGAGCTTGGAGGCGAGGTCCTGTTGAGCTTGCGGGAGTCGCCGCTGATGGCTGAAGTCGAGGCCGAGCTTTTTCTTGAGGAAGTCGAGGGTTTTGCGGGGATCGTCGCTGTACTTCAGCAGCGCCTGCCGATTTTCGATGACGTAATACTGGGATGTCTTGCCGTGCTTTTTGGCCCATCGCTTGAGCATCGCGTCGACTTCATCCAGCTTGACGGATTGCTGGTAGTGCAAGCAGTGAAAGTAAAAATACTCTTCGCTACCAGGGACGAGCTGCTCGAGCGTTTTCTCACGGTCTTCGGACAGTGCCCACGTCTCCCAAAAGGAGATTTCCTGTGCTTGGGTATCGGTTTCGAGATTCATTGCAAATATGGCAAAAAGAAACGACAGTAAAAGTCCGGTGTACCATCTCATGTTCGCAGCTCCAAAAAAAACGTGACGGGTCGATAGACGAATCGTCTGCAGCTAAGTTCCCTTAAGAACACGACAAGGACCAGTTTTTATTACATGGTTTGCCGATATTTCTCGCGGAGAAGGAAGAAACCGCTGCTGCGACCCCCAGCTTAGGGGCTCACTGCCGGAATTTATCGCAAACAAGGCAAAAAGCTGAATTTGGGTCAGGTCGGGGCCGTGTCGGCATGAGCCAAGATGTTTTGTGGGCAACGAGTTCGTAGACCGGTTTACGAGGTTCTGCCAGTCCAACCAAGCGGCAGCAAATGTGCTTCGGATTGGCAGCTTTTCGGCCCCATCTCGAGGGCTCTGACACAAGTCCTGTTGATCCAGTGAAACGCCAATTTGTTTGCAATCAGGGCGTTTACTCGTAAACTTGGCGTAGGCATCCGGTTTAAACGACACCATGTCGTTTATTCCTATGTTGGTGGACACTAGCCGTTGAGGATTGCCTGTTGGATACTGCCACCATTCTTACGTTTCGCGCCGAGTCCGATGACATAACCGTCGTTGCTCGCATGATCTCCGACGCGCTCTTTGGTGGTATTCCGTTCTCTCCTTGTATGTCTGGGCGTATGGGGGCTTTTCCGGCACTTCAGCTCGACCGCAACGTTCTCGGCCTTTCCGTTTACGTCGTACACATGAATTCGCGTGATCCGCGCGAGTACACGCTCGAACTTGAATGCGACCACCATCCTGACTCACCATTGCTGTCCGACTTCGTCGCGCAACGCTTGAAGGCGATTCCTGAAATCAACGTCTCCACCGTGTCCACCAACATGGTTTTTACGC
>CAZDZX010000223.1:5764-7376 GCA_964510005.1 uncultured Pirellulaceae bacterium | reverse complement strand
CAGGATGCGATTAACAACTCAGGGCCAAAGGCCTGGCAGTTTGTGGGGCCTATGTTCACGCGCGCCAACGGGCTCGACAGGCCCGAGGCTGGCTGATCAAACAACGGATGAAACACAGATAAAGACGACGCTGGTCGCACAACGTATTTGTGTTTCATCTGTGGTCGGCAAACCTCCAATCTATCCGACCGGGGGTTTGCCCATCAGACGCCGCAGCATGCCGATCTGACCCGAATGCAGCATCTCGTGATCGGCAGCAAAAATTAGACTGCCGAACTTGGTGGCAAACGATGAGTGGGGAGCTTCTGTTGGTTCGTCCAGCAAACCGGCGTAGCTTGGCAACTCTTTCAGCGTCTGCTGCAAGATCTGATCCAGCGTCTCCAAGATCTCCGCTGGCTGAGGATGCGATTCTCGATCGGCGCTCGGTTCGGTTCCTTTGAGGAATAGCTTTCGATACTTTCCCGTCAGCAAGGTCCTGTCTTCGGTCGTTCGCCCGCGGATCCGGAACAGCGTCAGCCCATACTGCGACATCGCAATGTGACCGACTTGCCACGCAATATGAGTCGGATAGTTCTCGGGCATCCAGAACCAGTCGTCATCACTCAACCCGTCCAGCAAACGCAACATGTATTTCCGTGTGAACAGAATCCGGCGAGTTACCAACTCGAGGCGATCATCCAAACCCGCTGGCAAATCGTATTGGTGGCTAAAAAGGTCCATGCTGAATCGTCCTGAAGATACTGGGAAAGACATCGATGCTCGGCGCATCGCGCAACATCATCTTCGGTCCAGTCAATTCTGTCAAAAGACTTGGAATGAAGAGGTATAACAGGCTGGACAAAATCAGCAGCGACGAGGTGCGATCCCCCAGCGTTGGCGTCGGATCTAGAACCGTGTTCGTAGTCCAAACAGAACGTTCTGGGAGCGGAAATCAAACTCACCCGAGCCATTTCCCAGTCCGGCGATCGGAGTAAAATCAGACTCCAGCTCAAATGAATTGGCCACAAAGAATCGGTACTCTGCAAAAACTTCCAACCGGTTGGTCGCTCGGTAGCTCAAACCGGCCATCCATTGCCAAGCGAAACTGGATTGGTCATCTTGGACGGCGAATTCAGTTCCACCAGGAGGTAGCGACAGATCGGGCCGTGCGAATGCGAATCCGACTCCGGCTCCGACGTAGGGACGAACAGGTCCCAGTGCGTAGATGTCAAAGTCCCAGTAAATGTTGGCCATTCCCGCGATCGTACCGAGGTCGCCGTTGACCGGTACGAATTGCGAGCCCGCACCTTGCAAGTTCAAACCCGTGACATCGATCGTACGATAGGTGACTTCCAGTTCGGTGCGAAGATTGCGTCCTTGAACTCGACCAATCGCCAATCCAAACAGAAACCCGCTATCGTTCAAGAAATTACCTTGAACGCCATCGCCTTCGGTGACCAGATCATTGAGGTTGCTGCCGCCACCGTGAACCGCAAGGTAAAACGGCAGTCTCAGATTGTCGCAAGGGCCGCAGGTTTCGCCAACGACATCGTTGTAGACCACGTCACCACCAGTTTCTTCAAATACAGGCTGGCCCAATGCTGGGCCCACGCCTGTCGTGCCTAAACCTGCT
>CAZDZX010000223.1:0-5664 GCA_964510005.1 uncultured Pirellulaceae bacterium | reverse complement strand
CGAGAATCTGCTGCCAGACCTCGACGGCGTGGTTGTGATAAATCGATCCCCCCGCAAAAGCGACCGCCGGCTCTACCCCCGAAACCGTGTGAGAGTCCCGACGGTTGCGAGGCGTTGGAATCGTCCGCAACAAGTAAATCGGAACCGACTTGGGCTGCGGGACTTGAGCAGCTAGGACAGCAACCACAGAGGTTGCCCGGGCAACAGCCACCATGTCCTGCAAAACCCGGAAACGGGGTCGGCCAAGGCGCGTATCCCGGGGGATACGGTGACGGATATCCCGGTGGATACGGGGCAGTTGGCTGGTTGTAACCGTAAGGCCCTGGCAGACCCGCGAGTTGCTGATTCGGATTGTAGCCCGGTTGAGGTTGCTGGGGATAATTGGTCTCAAAGGGCTCTGCATATTCCGTCGGATCTTTGGCAGGAAGATAAACCCGTCCAATGTTGCCCTGCGGAGGAGCCGTTTGTGGATCTTCTTCGTCTTCTAGCAACTCTTGAATATCGGGATCGATCTCTGTGTCCAAGTCCGGGTCCGCCAGAGTGGGCTCTCGGTCGGAGGGTTCTTCGGCGCGAGGTTCATCGATATTGCTATTTTCATCTCCCGGCGTTGGAGGATCCGTTGGAATGGAGCCGGGATCTGGGGTGAACTCGGCACCCGGCGGAAGTCGTGGATCGGTGGCCTGGGTATCCATAGGTGGATTCCGAGGGCTGGGATCGATGCCTGGCAGGAAGAGGTTTGGAGGAGCCTGAGCCGGGTTCTCTTCCTGGCCCGGATTGTCGACTGTGTTTGGTGGCGGTGGCAAAATTTCTTGCGGATCGGGTTTTGGCGAAGCAGGATCTGTGATTGCACCAAACGGATTTGTGCTGGGCAAGGAAGGGCTTGCTCCCGGCGAAAAAGGGTTCGTTTTAGGAACCACTTCGTCAGGTTTTACGTCTGGCAGAATCCCCTGTTTCGAAGGCAGAATTCCTTGCATGCTACCTGATTCTGAAAAAATATCCCGAATCGTTTTCGCTGGAATGACGCGGGCTTTCGGTTTGGATCGAAAGACGTCAAAAGCATTTTGTATGTTTTGGGGAAGGGCTCGAGGTTCGTCAACGATCTGATCGGCTTCCAGCAATCCCGTCAAAGGCAATCTGGCGGCCGGTGTAAGCTCAGGAACGTGATGTATTGTCTGAGCATAAATCTGGGGAGCCGAAAACGACATCGCGATCGCAAATAGGATGGCGAACCGGAACTGCTGTCCTGTTGTCTGTTTTGATAAATCCATGTAACTACTCGTTGGCTCTCGAGTCATTTGGCTGGCTGAACGAATAGGGATCTCTGACTCCGATCCGATTTTTCAAGCGCAGCTCCAAGCAAACGGAATCTGCCCGGACAATCAACGATATCGGTACAACCCAAAAAGCTTATCCAGTTTGAATTGGTAGTTTTGGAAAGTTTTTCCGATAGCGCAGAGTTTTCTGAGCCGCGAATTCACCGTTGGAAGCCAAAATCGCCCTATGAGACCTGATGTGAATGCTAGCTCTTCTGGAAGCAACTCGAAACGAACCCCAATGGCCATCGCTGTCGGGATTGTCTTTCTAGGCGCGGTCCTGTTTTCGGCGAAAGCAGTGCTGGTCAAACTGTCGTTGCCCTTGGGGATCGAGGCCGTTCCTCTGCTGACTTTGCGGATGCTGTTCGCGCTGCCTTGTTACGCAGTCGTGTTGATTTTTGTGGAGGTCAATCGAGTTCGGGCGAAAGCGTCGCTGGAGGCAAAACCGACTTCAAATGCATCTGGATTCGGCGATTGGGTCAGCGTCATCGGGTTGGGCGTCGTGGGATACTATCTGGCAAGCTATTTCGACTTTTGGGGCTTGGAGCATATCTCTGCCAGTCTTGAGAGGGTGATTCTCTATTGCTACCCGACGTTGGTATTGATCATCTCAGCCACTTTTTTGGGTCGCCGTATTCGCCTGTCTCAAGTCGTCGCCATATCACTGTGCTATCTGGGGATCCTGATCGCGGTCGGATACGGACCGGCGACCGAATCCAACGCCAACAGCGTGCTGGGCATCGTGTTGGTGTTTCTTTCAGCGCTGACGTACGCCATCTTTCTGGTCGGAAGCGGCGAACTGATCCCGCGAATGGGGGTTTGGCGATTTACGTGTTGGGCCATGCTGACGTCCACATTTTGCATCGTCGTGCACTACTCAGTGACCTATCCGTTTACGAATCTGTTTGAGTATCCGCGGCAAGTCTACATTTATGCTGCCGTGATGGCCATTTTTTCAACAGTGCTGCCGTCGTTTCTAATTTCCGAAGGAATCAAACGCATTGGTGCCTCCAACGCGGCCATTATTGGTGGGATTGGTCCCGTGTCGACGATCGTGTTGGCCTCCATCTTTCTTGGCGAAACCTTCACTCTGCCCCAAATTTTGGGCACCTTGCTGGTGATCGCCGGAGTTGTATATATTTCGGTCAAAGGGAAAGCGGATGATTCCGTTTAAAAAAATCGGAAAACGACAACGGGCATCATCGCAAAATGTATACTTCTGTTGAGAATCCCCACGCAATTGGAAACAGGGCTGAAGAAAATGCTTGAGTGGTTTACAGAAGATGCGTTCTTTCCGGCCAGCATCGGGATTTTTCTGTCCGTCGTGTTGATTGCGATGGCAGTGTTTGCTGCCAACAAACCTCTGTTTCGGATCGGTGCGGTGATTGGGTTGCTGACCGTGGCGCTGATCGCCACCGAAGTCCTGATCGTGACGGATCGGGAAAGTGCCGCCAATGCGGTTTACGATATGGCTGAAGCGATGAACGTGAATGACATCGACAAAGTCCTCGGGTATCTCGACAACGATGAATTGGTCACTCGCGCGAAAGGTCATCTGCGCGGCGCTGAATGCCACGCCTGCCGCGTGACCGCCATGAACGGAATCGAGGTTACCGATTCGGGTAAGAAAGCAACCGTCGATTTTGTGGCTTTTGCTCAAGCCAGTAATCGAGAGTTTCCTCAGCCGGTTCCCATTCAACAGGCGATTAAACTTCACATGAAAAAAGTCGGCGAAGGATGGAAGGTTTACGACTTCGAAGTCAGCGACCCACAGCGAAACCTCAAGCTATAGCTTGTTTTTCCGATGTAAGAATCGAATTCAAACAAAACAAGGTCCGTCAACTTTCGCTGACGGACCTTTTCTAATCCATCACGCCTTTCGGCCTGAGAGAATTTCTTCTTCAACATCACGCGGAACCGGACGATAACCAGCTGGCGTCATGCTAAACGTTCCCGCTCCCTGAGTCATCGATCGCAGCTCATTCGAGTAATCGAACAACTCGGCCAGTGGAACCGTCGCCACCACAATCGCGTGGTCGCCAATCGCTTTCGAATCCGACACCACGCCACGCTTCCGGGACAAATGCCCTGAAATCGCGCCGATCATCGTATCGGGAATTTCGATCTCCAACTCCATCACGGGCTCCCACAATCGAAGCCCCGCCGTCGGAAGGATCACATCCCTCATCGCCTGCGCTGCACAATTGCGGAACGACATCTCCGAGGAATCATTTTCGTGTTGCTTTCCGTCAGCCAATGTCATCGAAACACCAACCACTGGAAAACCACCCATCGGACCACCGTGAAGCGCCTCTTCGAATCCTTTGCGAACTGCTGGAATGAAGCGTTGTTCAATCCGACCGCCAGCAATGGTTTCTTCGAACGCAAACACAGCCTCGTCGCCATCAGCAGGCTCCATTCGCCCCACGATGTAAGCAAATTGGCCTGGCCCACCGGTCATCTTTTTGAACTGATGCTCAAAATCGACCGATCGACTGGGACGCTCCTGATAGGCAACACTGGGCGCACCGACGATGCACTCGCAGCCATAGTCCGTTTCAATTCGCTCGACGTAGACTTGCAAGTGCAACTGCCCCATGCCGGCGATTAACGTCTCACCAGAATCGGTTGCAGTCGACACACTGAAAGTCGGGTCTTCACGAACGAAGCGAGCCAACGCTGCTGCAAGTTTGTCAGCATCGTCACGGTTCTTCGGTGCGATCGACAATTGGATTACCGGATCGGCCACCACAAAGGTCTCCAGTCTGGCATCGAATCCTCGGTCGGCAAACGTATCGCCTGAATAGCAATCGATTCCTACCACGCCAACGATGTCGCCCGGATACGCAACGTTCAGGTCTTCCCGTTTGTCCGCATGAATCCGCACCAGTCGCCCGAAGCGAATCGGTTTGCCGGTCCGCACGTTCACGATCTGGGCCCCTTTTTCCAAAGTCCCCTGATACACGCGCAGAAACGTCAACTGCCCAAACTTTTCGACGACCGTTTTAAAGGCCATCGCAACCAAGGGGCGGTCCGATTCGCATTCGAGTTGCAATTCGTTTTCTGAAATATCATGAGCAATAACCTCTCTTTCTTTCGGCGACGGCAAGTACGCGGTGATCGCATCGAGCACTTCTTGAACGCCTTTGTTTTTGTACGCACTGCCCAGCAGTACGGGAGTAAGTTGCAGAGACAATGTCCCGGCGCGAATCACACGTCGAATCTCGTCGAGCGACGGCTGTTCACCGGAGAGCATCGTTTCCATCAGTTGATCATCCAACATCGCTAACGAATCCAGCATACGGCTTCTGGCCGATTGTGCCACAGTTTCATAGTCCGCAGGAACTTGGCTGCGGCGGACCTTTTCACCGAATTCGCCTTCAAACCAAACGGCTTCCATCGCGATCAAATCGATGACGCCTGCGAATGCATCTTCGGTTCCCATCGGGAGTTGAATTGCAACCGCATTGTCATTCAGCCGATCGCGCATCTGCTGAATCACCGATTCCGGGTTGGCACCCAGTCGATCCATTTTGTTGATGAAGGCAATTCGTGGCACACGGTAGCGTTTCATCTGTCGATCGACCGTCAGTGATTGGCTTTGTACGCCACGCGAGGCACACAGAACCAACACCGCGCCATCGAGCACGCGTAAGCTACGTTCGACTTCGACGGTGAAATCAACGTGACCTGGAGTGTCGATGATGTTGATGGCATGATCATTCCAGTTAACGCGTGTGACCGCGGACGCAATCGTGATTCCGCGTCGCTTTTCGATAGGATCGAAATCCATGAAGGCGCCGCCGTCACCACCGCGGACTTCACGCATCGTGTGGATGCGACCGCCGTAAAACAGCATCCGTTCAGTCAATGTGGTCTTCCCGGAATCAATATGAGCCGAGATACCGACGTTGCGGAGTTTTTCGATAGGGACGTGTGTTGCAGGATTCATTTTTCTTTTCTTGAGAACAGTCATTTTAGGTTGCCTTTTTTGATGCCTGTGCGCAGCGGTGGCGTGGACCCGAGATGGGATTGCGCAGCGCCAGCGCAGGCGTTGATGGATGAAAACGGATTCAGGCCGATCGCAGATCCGGGTGGCGGATCGTGGATGGCAGGTGCCGCAGAAAAAGGAGGCGCTAAAGCGTCAGCCGAGTGGATTGCTTTAGCGCAAACCTAAATGGCCGCTCGATCGTTTCCGAATCGAACGCATTGGCGCTGACTGTTATACACATCTGTCGCTACCGACGACACATGCCATCGCACTATAGAACAACTTGTTCCTCCACAGTACGCAATCACCATGGTTGTTGTTCATCTCATACGACCAAGCAAGGCTACTGCACATCAATGC
>CAZDZX010000222.1:0-7418 GCA_964510005.1 uncultured Pirellulaceae bacterium | reverse complement strand
ACTTTTGATTGTTGCCGCGAAGTGGCGTTGAAATGTCCCGGAGGGACAAAAGCAATTAGCCTCGGGTTTTAACCCGAGGTTTCCGTGGCCCACCAACACCATGCGTCCCGGAGGGAAGCCAGCAATGCAAGCAGGTAGGGCTGGGTTTCTGCATGATTTCTAGCGCTTCACAAGCTTAAAGGGCGCGAACGATACTCGACCTGCTGTTGCCCCTTCGGGGCAAATGTTTGAAAGGGGACTTTGTTTTCCTAGGGTTGAAACCCTAGGCGAATTGCTGCTGTCCCTTCCGGGACAAAATCATTCTGCGATCCCAAAAGCAAGTGCCATTGGCCTAGCGCCTTGCCGCTCAGCTTGGGCTCGAGGCCGCGATACTCGGTCCTCTTTCCGAAGGGAAGCTCAGGCCATGCAAAAGGCCGGAAGAATCCATTCTCCCGGCCTTTCGTGACTCAATTGGTTTGGTTTGTTGGCTGTCTATGCGACGGCTTTGAACGCAACCGCTGGAACTGGAACTGGCTCGCGGATCAAATCCAGAAACTCTTCGAAGATCCGCAGATCAAGTGCAGAGGCCGCTGCATTTTCCGGATGGAACTGAGTTCCAATGGCGATCCAATCCTGCATCTCGCTTTCGATCGCTTCGACGACTCCGTCGGGGCAACGGGCGGTGACTTGGAATCCGCTGGCGACTTCGTCGATCGCCATGTGGTGACGGCTGCTGACGCGAATTTCTCCGTCTCCGTAAACGCGGCCCATCAACGAATCGGAAACGACTTCCAAACCATGACGGTGGTCGGGATCCTGAGGGTCTTTGTGTGGAATCGCGTTGGGCAGATCTTCAGGAATGTGCAAAAACAGGTTGCCGCCCATCGTTACGTTCAACAACTGCATGCCCACGCCGATACCGAAAACAGGAGTGCGTGTTTCAGCGATCAAAGACATCAGCATGCGATCAAACTTTTCGCGGCGAGGATCAAGCGTCTTGTTAGAGGGATGCATCATGAATCCGTCACGACGAGGATCCAAATCCGCCCCACCAACCATCACGAATCCGTCAAGCGTTGACAGGATCTGAGTAATGTCGTCTTCGTCAGCCAATGGGGGCAGCACAACTGGAATCGCTCCGGAACGAGCGAGACTGTCGTAGTAGCCAGCGGTGACAACCGAGAACGACGGTTGGTTTCTGTTGGCCTTGCGAAAATCTGCGTTAATTCCGATAAGTGGCTTGCGTTGCATTTCGATCTCCTGGGATTGCTCGTCTTGAGCGTTGATCACGAGTTAAATCGTGAGATAAGGGCGCGTCAGGAGATGACCAATTTGCGCGAAATGAAGAAATTGCCGGCATACACATCATCATGATGTTTGCCTAATTTTTGAAGCAATGTGTAGCAGACCAATTTGATCCGCTGAGTAAAATGCTCCGACAAGCCCTTCCTTAAGCGTTCGTCGGTTACCTCCGTGATATTTTGAATATGCTGTAGCTCATCTACAACGTTAGGCATTCTGCAATACCGATTTGCAACGTCAACGAAAAGGGCTTATTTTCAACACAGTCGCCTTGCTGGCACCACATCTAGTGCTGCTAGCAGGTCGCGATTGCAGCTGAGAAGCAGCTCACAACCCCAATTTGAATTGAAAACATGAATCACGACTGGTTAGATCCTGCTTATTGCGAGCGATTGACGCAAATTATGGGAGAAAGCCATGTTCAGCAGGTGATTGACAGTTTTCAGACCCCAAAAACAACGTCTTTTCGCGTCAATCGAATCAAAACGAGTCCACAGGAAGTGCTGGAAACGTTGCAGGATATTGGGATCGCTCCGGAACCGGTTTCATGGTGTGAGGAGGCGTTTATCGTGCCCCCTGAGCAGCGA
Organism: uncultured Pirellulaceae bacterium; assembly: GCA_964510005.1. Classification (GTDB taxonomy): domain Bacteria; phylum Planctomycetota; class Planctomycetia; order Pirellulales; family Pirellulaceae; genus Mariniblastus. Next base: position 5,550 of record CAZDZX010000222.1, on the reverse strand, counting down.
TCGCTGTTGACGCACAGTCAATTGGTGAGCGATGGCGACATTTACATTCAAGGGCTTTCCAGCATTTTCGCGACGCTGGTTCTGCAGCCCGAACCGGACCAATGGAATCTTGATATGGCCGCCGCCCCTGGCGGGAAGGCCTCGCACATGGCGGTGTTGATGGAAAACCGGGGCAAACTGTCGGTGGTTGAACCCATCCGCCCCCGAATGTATCGCCTCGCCGACAATCTTAAGTTACAGGGTGTGGAGATTCAAAAGACCTACCTGATGGATGGTCGCAAAGTCGGCGGCAAAGTCCCCGAGAGATTCGACTGTATCATGCTGGACGCCCCCTGCAGTGGCGATTCAAGGATTCGTTTCGATAAACCCAAATCGCAGGCCTACTGGAGCCCGCGGAAAGTCAAAGAACAGTCTCGCAAACAGAAAGGATTGATTCTGTCAGCCTTTCAAGCGCTCAAGCCCGGCGGCCGCATGCTGTACTGCACCTGCAGTTTTTCCCCTGAGGAAAATGAAGCGATCGTCGATCATTTGCTGCAGGAAGAACCCGAGTCACGGTTGTCGCCGATCGAAGTCCCGTTCTCTAACTGGACGCCAGGCATGCAACAGTGGCAGGATCAAAGCTGGGACGATCAAGTTCAACAATGCGTCCGCGTGATTCCCAATGCAAATTACGACGGATTTTTCATGGCCAGCATTCGCAAATGATATTCTTGAACTGGGGTTAACGGCCACCGCAGCTCTCTCAATTTCACCGGATTGGATCAAACCTCGCTGGTTTGCCGGATTGTGAGGCCGGTGTACTCAGGGTTCGGGATCTAGGCATTGATCTAAAAACAAGTGCCACTGGGCGAGCGCTGCTCCGCTTCGTTTCCGCGACCATAGGCGGAGTGCAATTTGACAATAGTGATTAAACTACATAGTTCGTGCCATAGCGACCGTTTTCGCAAAGGAGCCAGTTCAAGTGTGCTTTCTAGTAGGCCGATAAAAGACTTAAGTTAGTCTTCACGAATGATTCAGGAAACACTAACCGGACGCGCGAGCGAGGGATTGGCGACTGAGAATTCGGCGAACCGGAAAACTACTACCAGCTGGCTGGTGTGTAGTGCGAATCGAGGGTTTGAATCACGGCTTCGCTCCAGATGGCTGGAGTTTGCTGGACGCCATGGCCGCGATTGTAACCCAAGTAGAGCCAACCGTCAGTCATCTCGAAAAGCCCCAACTGCAACTCATTCGCAAACGGGACTTTGCTAATCGCAGCCACATCGGGAATCAAGTTGGGAGGCAGCTCCAATTCCAGCTGTCCCTGTTCCTTGGCCACGTCGATCATTTCTTTGATCTTTCGCTCGATCAGAGTTGCTGCCGTAATCGATGTCGCGGAGGGGGCTTCGTCTTCGGGAATGTCGATTTCAGGATAACCCTCAGGCCTCAGGAAAAGCTGGTTTCCTCGCCGAACGACCTTTGCCGACCAGCGGAAAACAAGCTTGCTGTCGATCTTGTTGTCGCCTTGTTGAAATTCCAGCCCGGTAATGGAGACGCCGATTCGATTGCGAGCAAAATCAATTTGAACCGGACGGGTGTCAGGAAAACGAATTCGGAACGGTTGAGCTTCAGCTTCGCTATCCTTGTCCGTTTTACCCAATAGGTTCTTGCGCCCCGAGATCGCTGAGATCTCTTCAATCAGCTGTTTGCTGGTTAGCCGCCGTCCGCCCAGCAGTTGGTCCATGTAACTGTTGAGCATCGAGTCGTGCAGGCGAAGTTGTAAATCCTTTCCGGCAAATCGTTCACCGGGAAGGCTCACGGCGGCCAATCCCCGGCGAGAATCGCGCTTTCCGACCAGTTCCACTCGCTCAGACGAAGAGCGAAGGAACATGCGGGGCAGCCGAACTGCATTTCGACGAACCTGGACGGCCAGTCGATTGCCTCGTCGGATCGCGTCTCCCACAATCTTGGATGTTTCTGAGTCGAAACGATCCGCCAACCGTTTGTTGGTTCTGCGTGTTGCTTCCGCGTTGGTTTCGGGGAGCTGTTTGTCAAACTGCTTCTCAACCAGTTTTTGAACGAGGCGAAGCCGGCAATCGATTCCACAAAACTGCGCCTGCATGTTGGCATAGGATGAACTTTCGGTGGCGAACAGGCCGTTGACGTTGGCGTAAAGCCCTCGCTGAGCACTGAGCGGACCCGAGGCTGCGGAATTGACGTGTCGGCCAAGGGCGACGACGTAGGTATTGGTCGATGCCTGGCCATTGAGTTGGATCGAAAACTGCGCCTGATGCGGGTTAGGCACGGGGATGACCGTGGTGTTTGTGCGTGTTGTCGCCGTGCCGCGAGCGAAACGACCGAGGAAATCCTCTGCGATACGATTGCTTTCGTTGTTGGTTTGCGACGTGACTCCCTGAATCAGTGGAGTCGACACAGAAACGTAAACATTGGGATTGGAATACCGACGTCGTATCGCAAACGAGAGTTCCTCCATCTGCTGGTGTCTTTCCATCCACAGCAAGATGCCGCCGACTTTGGCATGCGCGGCCGAATCAGCGGGGTTTGCCAACAATGGAACCAAGGTCTTCAGTTCGGAAACGCGCTGGAGGTAGTCTTCCTGAATATTGTCCGCGGTGCCGTATCGATAAGCGTCCACAAAGCGATTGATCGCAGCCCTTGTTTCACCAAAAACGACATTGGATCGTTTCCAAGAGGCTTCCCGGAACAGCTTTTGGATTTTCCGCAGCTCTCTAAAATTGCTTACCCGTCGCCTCAGTCGGGGCCCGTCTTGTTTACGGATCTCGCTTCGTGTCTTGTTCAATTCCTCGATTCGATTTTCCAGAACCTCGATTTTTTTGCGAAGCTGTTCCGGGGCGCCGTCAACAGAATCATCGGGTTCTGGCGGTGCGGGACCTTCCAAGTGCATTTCGAGTTGAGGTTCGTCGGGATCGTTGTCTTCTTCAGATTCTTCGGGTTCTTCAAAAGGCAATGCATCGAGAGCTTCTTCGAACTTTTCCAACTGATCACGTTGGTCGCCGATCATGGAATCGATTTTGCCAAGCGAGACTTCAGGTGGCATTTCGATGACCATTTCGTCAAGGAACTGGATCGCTTCCTCGATATTGAGTTCCTCATAACGCCGCTTCCGCGCGTAATCTGAAAGAAACGTCATATAGAACCGCTTCAGCATCCTGACTTCATCTGCCGTTTGCCGTCGCAAAAGGTCCAAGCCCTCCTTCGTAGGGGGGCGATAGAGATGAAGCGAATTATGGATCGCTGAACTCAGATCGATCAATTGAAGGTGCTGGGTTGTTTGGATTTGGGCAATGTGAAGTTCAATCGCATTGGCGACACGCACGAACATTTCGTGGTCAATTCCTGTCACAGGTTGACGAAAACGGGCCAAGATCGCGTTCAATGTCTGCAGATCGGCCTGTTCGCCAAGCGCGGTCTGAGTATCCAAGGTGTTGAGATCGAGGAATTTTCGCCAGCCCCGCGCTTTGACCCCCTGCCCTAACCAAGTGTTCATTGTGCCGACGGCTGAACGCAGTCGCGCCGTGGTATCGCCATTGCAAGGGTCCGCCGTCAAAGTCACCACAGCCAACAGCAGCGCGGCAAAAACGGAAAATCGGGCTTTTTGAATCAAAGTGAAAATCATGATGTTGGTGTCAGGTCGAATCCAAGGTGTGGTGCGAATATCTGCGGCGCACCTCGAATATGAGACGTTAAAAGACAGGACTCTCTGGGGCATATTGTGATACAAAATTGGCGGATTACCACCGTCTTAGAGTCATCTCTTTGAAAGAGGATGTGATACATCGCTTCAAATCTGGCAAATTTTTAACCAGCTGTCTCTGAATGCTCTGTTTTAACGTATTTGGGAATGACCTACGCTGATTTTGCCAAAAATCGCGACTCGAATTTTGATCTTTTTTCTCTTGCCAAATGAGCATTCGTGTTTCTTTGCTTTACCCCCTGTTCCCGGCGACCGGGCAAATATAAATTGCTGGTCGCATAAGTTTACAGTGGAGAACGCGTTAAATGAGTGATCTTAAAAGTCGAGGCGCCGCCCTCGAAAATCTGTTTTTCGGTAACAGGGATCAGGAATTGCTTGAAAAGCTTCGGGCAGAATTGTCTGCCGACAGGGACCGTGAGGCCCTCAAAGCGACGACGGGTATCGATGATGCTGATGCTTTGAACATGCTGGTCGACCAAGGGGTGACCACCGAAGGCCTGTCGGCACTGTCATTGGTTCCGCTGGTTGCCGTTGCTTGGAGCGATGGAAAACTTGATACCAAAGAAAAAGATGCCATCCTCAAGGCCGCTGACGCGAGCGGAATCGAAACCGAAACAGCCGCCTATTCTCTGTTACAATCGTGGATGGCTGATCAGCCAGATCCCGCTCTCTTCGAAGCATGGAAAAGCTACGTTGCGGCTCTGAAAACACAGCTTGCGGCAGGAGATTTGGAGAACCTTAAATCCTCGATCGTCAATCGATCCAACAGCGTCGCCAAGGCCGCCGGTGGATTTGTCGGCGTTGGAGCCATCTGCGATAGCGAAAAGAAAGTCATTGCTGATCTTGGAGCTGCGTTCGACTAGCATGAGTTACTAGAAGCCAGCCGGGGAGTTCGATGATGAATCACCAAGAACACCCTACCCCAGAACTCCCCGACCCGGCTCTTCTTCATTCATCTAGCGAACCTGTTGACCACCCCAGTCATCAGCCGGATCCCCGTTGGACCGCCGACTTCATGCTGTCGCTATGCGCGATCGCGCAATTGGCGACCGTGCTGATCAGTTGGCCGGCGTGGCAAGTCCGATCGGTTCTGACAGAATCGATGCCCAACCTGCCATGGGTTCCCGGGACGCCGCAGTTTCCAATGGGCCTGATCTTAATTGCTTCGCTGGGGCTGGTATTGCTTCGCCCCCGCAGCTGGGGAGTGTGCGTTCATTTCGTGGCACTGGGCCTCGCGATGGCGATGGATCAAATACGTTTCCAGCCACAGCTCTTTTCAGTCGCATTTCTAATGGCCGCCTGCGTCTGGCCGTGGGCAAGACGACTGTGCCTTTGGTATTTGATCGCCATGTGGAGCTGGGCGGGGATCCACAAGCTGCTGTCACCGGATTGGTTTGGATACGTCAGCGGTTACATGTTTCAAGATATTCAGCGTCGACTCCATTCCCTTGGGATCGAAACTGATTTCTTACCGCAGCACTTTCATCGGGTGTTTGCCGGGTTGGTTGCCGCTGCCGAAGTCGCCACAGGTGTACTGGCGTGGCTGCGACCGAAAACTGGAGCCCTAGCTTGCCTGCTACTGCATCTGGGCATCGCCTGTTTTCTTATCCTGCTGGACTGGAACTTCAGCGTGCTGCCGTGGAATTTGTGCACCGCCATCGTGGGGGCATGGCTAATTTGCAACCGTGATGGTGTCAGTCGTTCCCGCCTACCCTTTCCTCGCCGCCGATTGGAAAGGATTGTCGTTGTCGGAATGTTGCTGCTGCCCATCGGCTTTTATTTCGGCTTGGTTCGACATGGTGCTGCCCACGTGCTGTATTCCAACAACCTACCGC
>CAZDZX010000221.1:0-7453 GCA_964510005.1 uncultured Pirellulaceae bacterium | reverse complement strand
ACCACGATCTGATCCGCATGGGTGATCGTGGACAATCGATGTGCAATCACAAACGTGGTGCGATCTTTCAGCAATTCTTCCATCGCACCTTGAATCAGTTGCTCGCTCTCGGTGTCGAGGTTGCTGGTGGCTTCATCCAGAATCAAGATTTTAGGGTCGGCCAATAGAGCCCGCGCAATGGACAGTCGCTGACGCTGACCCCCGGAAAGTTTTACGCCCCGTTCACCAATCAGTGACTCGTAGCCATTGTCCAGCTCAGCAATAAACTCGTGAGCATTCGCCTGCTTGGCTGCCGCGACAACACACTCCATGGTGGCGGCACGATTTCCGTAAGCGATGTTTTCGAAAACCGTTCCGTCAAACAGAAAGACTTCTTGTTGCACAACGCCCAACAGCTGGCGATAAGACTTCAGCTGGTAGTCGCGCAGGTCGCGACCGTTGAGCAAAATTTGCCCTTCGGTTGGATCGTAAAACCTTGCGATCAAATCCGTTACCGTGGTCTTCCCTGCCCCGCTTTTGCCGACGAAAGCCGTTACGGTTCCACCGCGGATCGACAAATCAATATTCTTGATCACGTCGGTGCCTTCGTTGTAGGCAAACGAAACGTTTTCCAGTTCGATAGATTCCACCGGCGGAAATGCTAAAACTGCATCGGGACGGTCCGGTTTGTCGATCGGCGATTCAAGGACTTCGAAGACCCGCTCCATCGACGCCAGCGAGCGCTGCAGCTCGGTAAGCGATTCGACGATCTGCCACACTGGATTCAGCAACATGAAAACATAGAACTGAAATGCGGTGATGTCGCCAATCGTGGCTTGGCCTTTCATAAACCAAAACCCACCCAACCACGTGATCACCACGCCGATTAAACCCATCAGCAAACCCCACGTACTCCACAGCAGGATTTCTCGACCCGCGGCAAACATCCGCATCCGAGTGATCTTGTGATGCCCTAAGGTGTATTCGGTTTCTTCGCGGTGTTCGCCGCCAAAGGCACGGACGTCGCGGATTCCTTGAAACGCTTCACCGACCCGACCGTCCACAAAAGAAACGTCTTTGCGGATCGCTCGATAGACCGGCCGAATGCGTCGGATGGCGATCATTGACAATACCATGATCGGTGGAATGATTCCCAGTGCCGCGAGAGCTAACTTCCAGTTGATGAACAACAGAATTCCCATCGCCAAAGCCAGACGTAGGATCGCCACGCCAGGGGACACGACGGCCATTTGCAGCAGTCCGGTCGTTTTGTTGATGTCATCGGTCAGCCGAGAAATGATCCCGCCGACTTTCATGTCCGAAAGTTGATCCAACGGCAACTGCAATAGTCTTTCGAACAAGTCGCGACGCAGGGTCAGAATCACACGCACGTTTAACAGTCGCTGAAACCAAGCCCGAGTCATTCCCAGCAGTCGCGCGGCAATCACCGTGGCCAGAAACATGCCGCCCACGACGTTCAGCGACCAGAATTTATCACTGCTCGATTTTTCGGCCAGCAAAATGTCGTCGATGATGTAACGGCCAAACAGCGGCGCCCCGATCTCAAGCACCGCCACGCTGACGGCCAATCCGATCAACAGGGCCACCATCTTCCAGTGTGGCCAAAGTTGTTTGACGTATTTCCAGAGGTAGCCACGACGCTTACGTTGGTGTTCCTTTTTCTCCTCAGCGGTTAGCGAACTGACTTGCTCGTGCTTTTCTTTCTCTGTGTCGTTTTTGTGTTTGAATTCCCCGGCGCGAAATTTATCGACGAAGTCGCGGAATCGTTTTTTGGAACTGGAAGATCGGCTCATATTCTGATGGGAACGCGCTCGGCGAATAAACTCAACCCGTAATGATAATTGCGGCACGCCGCTGGAGGGACACTCGCTACAGGACTCTTACCCGCCGGTCGGTCATTCGTGTCATGCTTGGAACAGATAAGGGATCCAGTTGCCTGCGGTACTAAACTGTAGAGGCCCGGATTCATTCTGTGTGTCCCGTGATTCAGCCCACGGGAGGCCGATTGTAGCGGTTTTCTCTGGATGTGCTGATGTGGCCGTCAGGCGAGGATTCTCGTAGAGAAACGGACTTTGCCGAGTGCGGGCTGGCGTCTGTGGTTGCCCAATCTTGTCTTGAGGACTTTCGGTGGTTGGTTCGGAGGCCGTTGAAGAGTCTTGGTTTCGGATCCCGTCCGTCGCAGGATTTGACTCTTGGGTTGTGAGGCAACATCACTTTGATACAGGCCAAAACAAAGCTGTCGAACAAGGCGTCGATTGAATTGGTCCGATCCTTTTCTAGGCTGGCGCAGCGGGGGAAATTCCTTTTTTGTCGATTGTCAAAACGTGCATCGGCGCTGCCGATCTCTTATACTCAAAATGTTAAGAGTTTTTGTTCTTTGTTAACGCTTCCGATAGGGGCGACGTAGCTTGGGGAGCCAATATGATTATTTGGGGATCGCGTGGGTTGACATCTACACTGGAGGGCTGCCAGTTCCATTGCCCACAGTGTGGCGGAATGCAGAATGGATTTCTGAAACAAGTTCGTAATTTTTTTACCATCTATTTCATTCCTATCATTCCGCTGAACGTCGCAGGGCGTTTTGTGGAGTGTCCCGCGTGCGCCGGTACGTTCACCGAAGAGATTCTCAATTACAGTCCAGAACAGGAAAAGGAAGAAAATGAAAATCGCATGTTGCGTGTGATGGTCATGGCGGCGCTGGCTGATGGTCGGGTCGATGATCTCGAGCGCAACGAGATCCACAAACAATATGAAGAGATCACTGGGTTGCCGTTGGTGGCCCGGCGACTGGAGGAGGAAATTAGCATGGCGATCTCTGCTCAAAGCAATCTGAACAACTATGCTTCCTCGTTTGCCGATCAGCTATCGGGACAAGGGAAGGCTCTGCTCGTGAAGCTTGCTTTTCATACGATGTCGGCTTCCGGGCAACTGCAACCCGGGCACCAGCAACAGCTCATGCAACTTTCCAGTACTTTGGGGATCCCGGAAGAGCAGTACATGGCGTTGATCGATCAAATCAGCAACATTCAATAGAGATTGACCGATGAGAAGCTGGCCATTGGTGTTGACACTGCTGGGCACATTGCTGCACGCACTGGTGCTGCTTGTTCCATCGGGATTGTTGTTTTCAGTTCAGTCATGGAATTGGGAGTTGCTTAGTTTCGTATCGCTGATTCTGACTGCGGGCGTGACTGAGAGTTTTTCCATTTCCAACGAAGATGAATTAGGGCAGAAGCCTGTCGTCGATCCGCTGGCGATCCGAGTGGCGATGGTCACAGGGATTTGCATTCTGTTGTTACTGTGGTTGGCGCAAGTCGAGTATGCATTCCCAATCCCGTTTCTCAGCTCGCAACCACCGTGGCTGTCGGTTTGTGGCGCGATGTTGTTGATTGGGGGAATCGGATTGCGAGCGATTGCGATCCGGACGCTGGGGAAACATTTCGTCAGCGATATCTGCTGCCCTGCCCCGCCGGTGAATCATGGAATCTACCGATGGGTCGCCCATCCTTCGGAGATCGGGTTGTTGATGATCGTGGTCGGGGGATGTGGGTTACTGTCTGCGGTCGCTACGACCATGTTGGCTGTGGGTGTGCTGGTGCCGATTTCGCTGTGGCGAACACGTAGAGAAAATTGGGTGCTGAGGGCGAGTTCTCAGATTGGCAGAATTCATTAGGTCATCGCTTTGTTGAAGCCGAACGCGAGTGGTTTGTCAGCGTTAGCCGTTTTGGTGCTGGCCGCGGAGCGTCCAGTCCACATTTTTCGGCAACGTGTTAGGTTTTGCGGAGATTGACGTACTTGGTAATACGCATCAGCAATCGCCGAAAAAAAGAGGGCGGACGGGTTGGAGAGCGGAGATGATTCGACTCCAGTTCCCAGAACTCAGCCTTCGAAACAAAAGGCTGTTCTTCGCGCGGCGCTTCCCCCACAAAATTCTCTAAGCGATTCTGAAAATCGGCTTTCTCCAGTTGGGCTTGAGCAATGCGTTCTTGCCGTCGACGAATCTGCCGCTTTCGAATGTGACGTCGTATGTTACGTCGTTTCAGTTGTTGCTGACGACCCAAAATGTACGCACCGACCATGGCAGCGATATACAGCAAACCGATGCCAGCGATGAGAAGCTTGATTTCCATAAAAGGTATCCCGCCCACATTGGGAAAAGCAGCAACGACAGTTCCGATGGTCCAGATTTTGGTAGGTCGCTCCTTCGATTATAGAAATGTTTTGAATCGCTATTGCATCGTTTTTCGCCCTGTCGAATAAAAAAGCCCCGTCGGCAAAAGCTGACGGGGCTTCAATTGTTAGTCGCAATCAGTGAAAAGTTATTCGCTGATGACTTCTCCACCGGAACGTGTCGACAACGCTTGCCATGTCGCAAGGCTGATTCCATCGTTTTCAAAACTAACCGAACCGTCGGCTCGCAGCGCGTTCACACCACCGGGGTGGAAACTACGCGCGGTGATGGCCGCGTACGTGCGAGCGGTATCACTGTTGCCTTCCTGTTGGTTGGTCCAGTCAACGTCAAGCGGCTGTGGGGAGCTGCTGTCGAGGTGTGGCACAATGGTATTGGGTGTGAACACGCTCGTGAATGAGGTTTGGTGCGAACGGCCGTCAACCCATTCGGTATGTCCGGTGGTTGCTCTTAAGTCACCGCCCAAAGAGCCGATTGAGGCAGGGTCGGTTGGCATGGGCAACTCGCCCAAGGCCGCGCTTACGACGGCTCCGCTTCGCTGTCGGGAAAGTCATCCCCGGCGGCTTCTTCGGATTCATCGTCCGTTCCCGACGCCATGGCGGCCTCGTAGTCTTCCATGGCTTCGTTCAACAGTTCCGCGTTTTCGACCAGCTGCTTTCGTTGTTCAGCTGAAAGGATCGCGTGTTGAACCAGCGTTGTTGTTTCAGTCTTTCGCGATCCGTTTTTTTCGATCGTCACCGTGGTCAGATTAACCGAAAGGTAGGCGTCTTCGGTTTCTTGCCCTTCGATGCTGTTTACCCTGTAGATGGCATACTGATTTGACTTGATGGATTTTGGGATCGGCATCTCTAGCAACTCTGCAACTGTCGTAGCGCTTTTGATTTTTGCAACCATTTCATTGTTGCCGATCGGCAACCTCATCAGCGTTTCCTTTTCCAATGCCCATTCGTCAAGTTTCTCGCTAAAGGGTTCGCTGGCGGCCGTTCTCATGCCATCGATGATGCAGAAGCCGATGACGACCAATTCGATAAGCCATATGCCGTAGACGAACACGCCGGTAATTGGAATCCTTCCTTGTCCAATTTTCCATCCTTCGTCGACGCGGTGCTCGATGTGCTTGCCAAAAGTAAACTTCTCTTTGACAAGATTTCGAACTTGGCTCTTGTTCAGTGCAGGGTTCAGATCGGGTATCTTCATTGCCGCTTCAGTGCATTCTGTCAAGAAATGCTGATACTGTAGGAAGAATTTTCCACCCACACCAGCGAAAGTCAGCAGTAGACCAATCCCCATGGCAAGCCATGTATTTCGCGTTTTGGATCGAGTGACAATTTCCGAACCAATCATTCCCAATGCGATCCCAAAAACAATCGTTAGCAGGAAACTAATATAGATCAGCGGGAGCCAGTAGAGCCCCAGTTGGTACAGGTAAGAAAGCCCTGCGGCGCCCCCAATGCCCAGCAACGTCAATGGAATCACCAGCAAGCCGAATCTGCCAGATGGTTTATAAGTCTCGAACATTCCTTTTCATCCCTACCGTTTGTCTGTCGTGTTGCAGTTCTGTCGCGACCTTTTTCAACGATTGGATCGAGCGATCTCAATGTTTGGTAGCAAGAATCTGCTTGTAGATTTCGCCAAATCGAAGGCCCACGGTGACCTGCTGGCAGCCTGCAAGCACTGCCATCTGCGTAAAGGTTGTAACGAATTTTTGGTCGGAGCATTTGATCGTTGCGGAATTATCGTGGGAAAAGCAGCAACGACAGTTCCGATGGTCCAGATTTTGGTAGGTCGCTCCTTCGATTATAGAAATGTTTTGAATCGCTATTGCATCGTTTTTCGCCCTGTCGAATAAAAAAGCCCCGTCGGCAAAAGCTGACGGGGCTTCAATTGTTAGTCGCAATCAGTGAAAAGTTATTCGCTGATGACTTCTCCACCGGAACGTGTCGACAACGCTTGCCATGTCGCAAGGCTGATTCCATCGTTTTCAAAACTAACCGAACCGTCGGCTCGCAGCGCGTTCACACCACCGGGGTGGAAACTACGCGCGGTGATGGCCGCGTACGTGCGAGCGGTATCACTGTTGCCTTCCTGTTGGTTGGTCCAGTCAACGTCAAGCGGCTGTGGGGAGCTGCTGTCGAGGTGTGGCACAATGGTATTGGGTGTGAACACGCTCGTGAATGAGGTTTGGTGCGAACGGCCGTCAACCCATTCGGTATGTCCGGTGGTTGCTCTTAAGTCACCGCCCAAAGAGCCGATTGAGGCAGGGTCGGTTGGCATGGGCAACTCGCCCGGCATTCCCGCGTTGCGAAAGTACGGTGTGTAAGCTTTGACTTCGCTGAAAAATAGTGTGTTACTAGTTCCATCAGTAAAGCTACCAATCCGATTAGGACGCTGAACCGTCATGGCCCCCTGCCCTGTTTGGCCAGTTGCTGGATCAAAAACAAACCAGACACCCGCATTGGCGGCGTAGTTGATTGGGTAGTGTTCCGGCAATCCGGTTTCGTCGTCGATGCGGACGCGATCATTGATTTCGCTGGGGCACAGATAGACAGGAACCCGCGCTGAAGCCAGTGCCTGGGGGCCGTTTCCGGTATCAACGGTTTGAGACGCGTCGATGTACTCCAAATCAAAGTTGATATTCGCAGAAAGATTGGCCTGATCGATAAACGGCAGGATCAAAGTTTGCGCTGACCAACCGCGATTCGTTGGAGCATCGTCAGGTTGCCGATAGCTTTCAGGGAATGCCATGAAAGCAGATTCAAAATTCAATGTGGCGATTCCCATTTGGCGAAGGTTGTTCGCACACTGAATTCGGCGGGCGGCTTCACGGACCTGTTGGATCGCAGGGAGCAGCATCCCAATCAGGATTCCAATGATCGCAATAACCACAAGGAGCTCAACAAGTGTAAAAGCTTTTCGCGCAGAGTTTCTGCGCATCAGATTTTGAGACATAAAGTTCCTCAGAGAATAAAAATTGCCTACCGCGCGGAATGCCCATCAATTAGGGATCCAAAAGCGGCTTTCCGAGCGTGGCTGGCTGAGGAGAAAGAGACGTCTCAAGTACCGATGGCTTGCTGCGTCGTCGGAAAAAACATAAAGTGAGTTGGTCGGGATCGAATCGACCGGTATTTAGTATATCGAGCAAGCCAAACCAGCTCAACAGTCTCTGTAGTAATTTAACGAAACCCTGCGACCGAACGTCACGCATCATACCGAAACCGAATGTCCAACGATCCAGACAACGACGTCCCGGAAGAAAATAACCCG
>CAZDZX010000220.1:0-7491 GCA_964510005.1 uncultured Pirellulaceae bacterium | reverse complement strand
TTGATTTAGACCGAAGGGGAATCGATTCGATTGATATAGATATTGACGAAGCAGTCGAGTTCTCAGGAGAGCCAGTGTCAGATAACGACTGGCCCGTGAGGTTTCCAAAAATCTGTGAGAAGAAAAATCAATTAGGCATTGATGGCTGGGCGTAGAGGTGGCACCTAACGCGGGTAATAGCGGCGCAGCAACGAAAAAAGGTGCGCCCAGAAGCCTCCCTTCACATTAGGAGCAACCCAGATCTTTGACGAAGCTCGCCTCGCGAGTGACCTCGTCGGCTTCAACGCCGAGCGCTTCGACGACCAACCCCTTGAGCACAACCCACGTGTCATTGAGGCCCATCGGACCGTGCTCTTTCCGAAGTTCCTTTGCGTTCAAGGTAAGGACGCGTTCCGAGAGTCCTCGAAAAGTGCTCCAGTCGTCGGCAAACCTCGTGGCAAAGGGGCGGGTTCCCCCTACCGCCAGCAAGCTTAACACCATCAGCGATATCAATCCAACCAATGAGTGCCATGAAGATGCGTATGCAATGATTGCCGTCAACGCGATCGTGACCACGGCGGCCAAGATAACGACGACAGGCGGACGCACGAGGTCTGGCAGGTCCAAATTCATCTGGCGCGAAAATCGCTTCCACAACGATCGACGATCCTGTTTCGGGATCACACTTTCTAAATCTGTTGATGGCCCAAAACGTTCCTTGATTTCGCATTCCGCCAAACCGGAGCGGATGTGATAAAACGCTGCAGATGTCAGACAGGTTCCGGGACGAGCGATCGACGTCCGCTGCACGATGTAATCGTGAAGCTGACCCACGGTGAGCGTTTCTCCGAACGTTTCTACAGACATTTCGATCTCGAACGTTTCTTCGATACTCAAGGCGAGGTCAATAAAATCGACTCCCATGGTTTTCTCACGCTCCTCTAAGTGGCACGAATGCTGACGGAATTCGTTTTCCCCAACACGATATGATCCAACACATCGATCCCCAATAGTTTGCCGGATTCGGTCAACCGATCCGTCACCTGATGATCCTCTCGGCTGGGCGTGGGATCTCCGGAGGGGTGATTGTGAACCAAAATGACAGACGACGCCGCGTCCTTGATCGCCACGCGAAACACTTCGCGGGGATGCACAAGGCTCGCATCCAGTGTTCCCACGGTGACACAGTGTGTGTCGATGACGTGGTTTTTCGTGTCCAAGGTAACGACGTGAAACTCTTCTTGGCGTCCGTCTTGAATCAAACGAACGAAGTGCTGCTGACAGAACGCAATCGCTTCATCCGACGAAGAAATCGCGGTCCTTTTCCGCGGCCCGGTCACCGACGCCACCCGACGTCCCAACTCGATCCCCGCCATGATCTGGCAGTAGGCGGTTTTGGAAATCGCGCAACTGATCTCTTTCAGCTCGCCCTGTTGCGCTAGGGGAAGCTGAGCCAGCACGTCACCGTATTCACTAGCGACTTTGGCACCGGCCATCACGGCGGATTCTCCGGGCCGACCCGAGCGGACAAGAATCGCGATCAGGTCCGCGTTGGTGAGCGATTCAACGCCTCGCTCCAGCAGCCGCTCACGAGGCCGATCTTGCTCCGGTGACGAAGTGATTTGGACTCCGTGCACTTTCTGCTGAATCCATTTTTTCGATTCAAAATCCCCTTTGCCGGCATTCCACGAATAGGTGCCTTGTTGGGGATCTCGAATCAACCAACCGTCTTGGACCAGTTCGGTAATCACCCGGGTCACGAAAAACGGTTTTTCAAATTCACAACTATCTTTGGCCGAATCGAGCCCAAAATGGGGCTGCTGCGAGATCGAGTTCACGATCTTTTGGTAACGCAGGAACCGTTCATTTTGGGATCGGGTTTCAGGCATGCTACTTTTTCGCCCTCTTCCGTCCGTTGCGAAGAATCGTGACTTCCCCGTCATTGGAAACTGGATTGCCAGCCGTACACCGGCCATCCGCGACTTGTTTTTCGAGCAAGTTCATCAGGAATTCGACCTGTTCGGGGTGCTTCTCAAGGAGGTTCTCCTCTTCGGCAGGATCGGAATCGAGATTGAACAACTGCATCGGAGGAAGGTCCTGCTTCTTAGCGGCGGCTTCACGTGGGTCACTCCAGCCAGCGCTTCCGGCTGACAAGCAGAGTTTCCATGCGCCACTGCGGATCGCAAAATGGCCACTGATCGAATGGCTAACCAGTGTCGTTCGACCGCTGGTATCTGCATCGCCTTTCATGATGGGCAGCAGGCTGAACGAATCTTCGCCGGCGTTATCTTCCGGTTTTTGCGCTGTCAATTCGCGCATCGTGGCGTAGAAATCCGTCAGACAAGCCAACGCACTGGTTTTCTGGCCGCCTTTGATGCCCTGAGGCCAGCGAACGACAAGAGGAACACGATGGCCACCCTCGTAGAGGTCGGCTTTGTTCCCACGAAATGAAGCGCTGGGGTCATGATCGAACTCCTTAAGCACTTCGAAATTCGCTTCTGGAGAACATCCGTTATCACTTGTGAAAAACACAATCGTGTTTTCATCGACACCGGCTTCCTTGAGGGCAGCGAACAGCTCGCCCATGTGGTGATCGGTTTGCATGACAAAATCCGCGTAGGGATTCATCTTGCTGGCGTCTTTGAAGGGAGGGACCGGCACAATCGGAGTGTGAGGTGCGGGCAGGGGAAGGTACAAAAAGAACGGCTTGGCCTCTCCATTTTCCGAGGACTGCAACTCGGCCTGCTCTTTGATGAAGGTAATGCTCTTCTGGAAAAGATGTGGTAGCACTTCATCAATTTTAAAGTCCGCTCCAATCGGGCCTTTGCGATACCAACCGTAGGGATCTTCTTCACGAGAGACACCAGCGGTGCCTTCTGGAACGGAAGTCGGTTTGCCGGTATCCACCCACACGTAAGGTGCCATGTCCAAGGAACCGCAGTGGCCGTAGTAGTGATCAAACCCATTGATGTCTGGGCCGTTGACAACCGATTTCGAGAAATCAATTTTTTTGGTTCCCGGCTTCATCGTCCAATCCCAACCCAAATGCCATTTACCGATCATCTGAGTGTTGTAACTGGCTTTTTTAAGCAAGTGAGCGACCGTGGCTCGTTCGGCGGGAATCAAATGTTTGCTGCGACCGCTCAGGACTCCTTTTTTCATTCGCGACCGCCAGTTGTAGCGTCCCGTTAACACGCTGTAACGCGTCGGCGTGCAAACTGCGCTGGGAGAGTGAGCGTCCAGAAACGTCAGCCCCTCGTCGGCCATCTGCTGCAGGTTGGGAGTTTTGATTTTGCAATCTGGGTTGGTCGGAGTGATGTCGCCGATTCCCAAATCATCTGCCAATACAAAAATGACGTTGGGAGCTGTTTGCGCGGAGGCCTCACCAGCGGGTTCAAAAAACAGACTGCCTAGAAGCAGGGTTAGACAGATCAACGATTGAACAGATTTCATGAATGGCCTTTGCGTCTCAAAAATCCCCAAGTTCTGGAACATCTTTGCCCCAGCAAGCCTCAGTTTAACACTGCATTTTCAGGTGGCAAACCGAATGCACTCTCGCCCCCATCGCCGCGGGGTTCCAGCCAGACGATGTTAGGGCGGCATTGGGGTTGAGATTGACCGAAATTTCCCAATTCTGGTAACATCTGGCTCCCAAGAATCATGGACGATCGATGGCCAATCTTCACATAATTGATCAGTCGCTAACAGTTAGTGGCGGGCACCACTTCGACTACACCTGCTGCCTCCTGGAGGCCGCAGCGAAGATCGATCTGCCTGTCTCCTTGGGCGCCAATCGCTCGTTCCAATCGAGTTCGATCGAAGGCTTGGATTTTCGACCGACCCACGTGTCAACCTGCTTCCGCAATTCGACCTACCAAAAGGTCAGCTTCCTAGCCGGACTGAAGCATCTCAAGCGTGACCGATCTGCCGGAAAGCTCTCCAACCCGCACATTCAAAGCGTCCTAAACAACTACCGCGACGACAAGGTTCGAAAGCGCCGCCGGAAATTGATCGCCGAATTCGCCGTCGACCTAAGAACCTACTTTGAGAAACAAGGGATCGGGAAACTGAATTCGTCCGACCATGTTTTCTTAACCACCGTTTCCGAACTGGAGCTCATGGGGCTGGCGATTTTCTTAGCCAACTCGCCATGGACGCGAGCTGCCAATTGGCATTTGCAGTTTCACTACAACCTGTTTGACGGACGGACTCCCGAATACCGATCGCAAAGCGAAACTCACGAACAAGTCCGAAATTGTTTTTCAGCGGCCCTCTCTTCGGTCCGCCAGCATCGCTTGAACTTTTATTGCACGACCGACGAACTGGTTCACCAGTACAACCAATTGCAAGTCGTCGATTTTCACAGACTGACTTATCCTGTCGATGCAAGATTCCACTCTACGGATCACCCGAGTTCGCCTCGGCGAACCCCCACAGATCCACTGAACATCGTTTGTCCTGGAGAGCTACGACGCGAAAAAGGCCACACAACTTCGATTCAACCTTTTGTCGACAAGATCTGGAACGATCTCCTACGACCGGGGAAATGTCGCCTGTCGGTGCAGCGACCGAAACGACGTTGGCCACGAAACCAAAAACTAGTGCTCGCTTTACCCCAACAGGGTCAAAACGTTGATGAGCAAAATGCGGTGCAATATCTCCAGCATCCGCTTTCAAAAACAGACTACGTTTCCCTGATTCACGATGCCGACATCGGGGTTTTGTTTCACGATTCGCGGGTCTACTTCAGCCGCAGGGCAGGGGTGCTGGGCGAACTTTTGGCTTGTGGCAAGCCGGTCGTCGTGCCCGCTGGTAGTTGGTTGGCCAGACAGATCGAAGAAGCCCAGTTCCTGCACTTGGAACACATCACAAAGCAGCTCACTCCCGTTCGAATTCGTGGAATTTTTGAACAGCAATTTGATTCGTCCAACGTTCCCCTCGAAGGCGGCAGGATTGCTTTCGATGCCGGGGAACACTCGTTTTCAACATCGGTAAAGTTAAGCGACGATGAAAACGTGCTGGTGGTTTGGTTCCAGTGGCATGACCCGCCGATTCATGGGGTCGATGCGGGACTCCAATTATCCTACGGCAACACCATTGAGAAAAAGGTCGTGGGCCATCGGGACGGCGATCAACGTGTTGGCTGCATGTTCAAGCTGCCCGAACACTCCGACGCCCCTGTCAAAATTGAATTTACCAACATGTTTGGCAGTGCCATGGCCACCATCGGCAATCTGGAGATCCAAACCTTTCATGCGGATGACCTTTCCAACATCGCGGAATCCGCAGTCGGCCTGTCGGCCCACGATGCGACTTCCTACGCCCATGCGATTAGTGAGATCCATGAGCACTTCGACCATTATCGGGAATCGGCGATTCAGTTTTCGAAACCGTGGTCTGAAGGACATTGCCCGGTTCGGCTAATTGGACAATTGACGGGTTTGAGGGCCCAATCCACGCGACCCCGAATTCGGAAAGCGGCCTAGAATTCTGCATCACCCGGCGACATAAACCGCCACAATCGATATGATTTGCTCTGATTTAGATCTTCGCCTATCCATCGCATTGCCATGCCTAAATTCAACGTCGACGTCACTCACAACCAGAATCGCGACGAAGTCATCAAGAAGCTTCGCTCGTTCATGCAGTCGGCTTTGCAGGATGCGGCAGAGACCGTTAGCGAGGTCGAAGAAACTTGGGATGAAAACGACAACCTGAATTTCGCGTTTTCGGCGATGGGATTTCGTGTGTCCGGAAAGATGGTCACCGATGACGAAAAGATCACGGTGGGCGGTGAACTTCCCTTTGCAGCGCTGCCGTTTCGAGGCGCCCTTGAAAAACAGCTTGCCGGTAAATTGAACGAAGCGATTGCCTAATTCCCCCAATCCAGCCTACGCTCAGCTCCCCCGACAGCAGGAGTTTGTGGACCTCAACCTCTCTCCCAAACCTCCTAAACTCGCCAAACTTTCGGCCAAGCGATCTGGACGTGTTGGTTAAATTCTGGCAGACTTCCGCACCTCGAATTTTTCCTAACGGTGCAGAAATGAACAAAGTCCTGTTTCCAGTGTTTGTAATCGGATTGCTTTGCTGTGGATTGGCCTCGGATGCGAGCGCTCAACAGCCCTCCATTTCTGATCTTGTTCGTGACATCGACAAGCGTGCCGAACAGGTGAAGAATCCGTCCTTCAATTTCCAAAACCCATTTGCAAAACTCAAAATGCCTAATTTTGGTTTGCTGGACAAGCTCAAGGACTTTGGGAAACCTGCGACCGGCAACGCAACAGCCCAGCCACAGGGCGGCTTCTTTACACAAACTGCAAAGCCTTCTTTGTTGGACCGCTTACTGGGTCGGGATCCTAAGCCGCAGCAACAGGGACTGGTCGATGACCTGAACAATTTGGCTCGCGGCGCACAGAACCAAGCCGGCCAATGGAAACAGAACGCTCAAGGAACCTTTGAACAGTTCTCCTTAGGCCAGAACGGGGCGGTCCCAAGCCCGCAGCCCCCGCTGCGATCTGCTCGCCAACCTCAAGGATCTGGCTCTCGTTATTAGGCCGGACGTTGAACCCACGGCGGTTCGTTAGCGCCGCAAGGGCTCGAGGAAGCGTCGCCGAGTAATGCGTCCATCGTTGAGCGACCAGTCATAGAAATATCCGCAGATGGAATTTCGACCTGAGATCTTTCTAGCGGTCTCGCAGTTTGCATATTGCTGGATGTGACGCAGAACGGCTTCATCGGATCCGCCAAAGTCGGCGGCATACCATTTGTAGATCTTTGCGGTCCGCACTCCAAAGAGCCCCGATTTAACGGCTCGGCCCGAGTTCACAAACTCGTAGGCGGCACCGTTAAGACGGGCATCAAGGTCATGGCCCGTCCACGCCGTAGGAGCCAAATTGGGGCAGCCAAACGAAGCGCAGTTAAGAGCGTAGTGAATTCTTGGATCGTTCCAAATCGGGCGAACGATTCCGCTTTCGATATCGTTAAGCGACAAAGGCTTGCCCAACACCTGCACGACGCCCTCGTCATCAAAGGGACCCACGAAGTCCGTCAGTTTTTGTTTGATCTGGCGCACCGACCGCACCGGATACTTGCTCAACACGATCGATACCGTTTTCGCGTTGTAAAGATTGAACCAGTACGCCAACTGCTCGTCGCGGTTCAGAAGGCTAATGTTGGTGGCCTGAAGTTGCTCGAGGTAGTAATTGAGTTGTTGTCGGTCACAGCTGTCGACGCGACCATAGTGAATCCGGTTCAGTCCCTGACTGTCGGTCACCAAATAGCGAGCCAAGAAGTTGTCCCAGGCAGTATGGTCGACTGTGTACAACGAATTTGGATCGTTGACTTCAAAGATGGGGTCTACCAGCAAAGAGGCCGGAATCCCGATCGAGCCAGAACTGGCAGCAACCTCGCTTGCCTAGCTTCTGGACGCGGAACCCTGCTGGATGGGCAGTCCGCCTTGTGGAAGCGCCGTGGTTGATGACCCGGAAACTTGAAACGCCGGTTGCTGAAATG
>CAZDZX010000219.1:6076-7548 GCA_964510005.1 uncultured Pirellulaceae bacterium | reverse complement strand
GATCACAGGTGGAAGCGATGGAAGCCGATGCCACCTTTTGTCGTCGATCGGCTATCGCGCGCCAGCGATGAATCCGCATATAAACCCAATCAATACGCCGATCGTCAGAAAGACCGCCGATGCTGCAATCAACACGGGTAAAGAAAAAGTGTTGTCGCTGGGAAGATGCCCTACCGACGAATAGGTTTGGACAATATTGGAAGCAGGACCACCAGGAATCGGCGGCTTGGTCCCCTCGGTTGAGAGACTGTCGGTCGCGAGAGAATCGTCGATCAGTGTCGCTTGAGCTCCGCTATGAGAAATTTCGCTCATCGCCAGCGAAGCCACATCCATATCTGGATCGGTAAGCTGGGCGTCGGCGGTCTGAGGCGAAGTCCACCGTGGGCGCTCGCCAAGATCCTCTTCGCGGAGCGGGCTGTTGTCTTCTGCCCACGGCGCGAGCCGCTCTGAAACTTCGATGGCAGTCTGAATCCGCTGTTTGGGATCCTTCTCCATCATGTCACTCATCAAGTCAACAAATTCGTCACTGACGTCGTCGTTGAAGCGACGCGGATGCCACGGTGTTTCTTCGAGGTGGCGTTTGGCTTTGTTGCGAGAGTTTCCACCCGGGAACGGAACCTTCCCCGTCACCGCGTAGTACAGCGTGCAGCCCAGCGAATAAATATCACTGGCACTGGTGATGTGATTCGGATTCTTGATCTGTTCGGGAGAAAGGTAATCGGCAGTTCCGACAATCTTTCCGACACGGGGATCCTGAGGGTCATCCAAGCAAAATGCCAATCCCAAATCCGAGACCTTGGCCTTTCCCGATGGCGTGACCAAAATATTTCCGGGCTTGATGTCGCGATGGATCAGCCCATTATCATGAGCCTCTTTAAGACCATCGGCAGCTTGCTTGACAATACTGGCCGCCTGAAAGACGCTCAGCTTGCCCTTGGTCCGCACCAGTCGTCGCAAGTCAGTCCCGGGTACGAACTCAACCACAAGGTACTGAACGTTCCCGTCTTCACCGGCGTCGTAAGCCCGCACCAAGTTCGGATGATCCAATTTGGCTTGGACTCGAATCTCGCGGCGAAAATTCTCGACGGCCTCGGGTGTGATTTTGTGCAAAGGCAGAACTTTGATCGCACACTCTCTGCCCAGCATTTCATGAACCGCTTTGAAGACCTGCCCCATGCCTCCCTGGCCGATCCAGTCCGTAATCATGTAGGGACCCAGCGTCAGCTTCGTGCGACCGCCCAGCAGTTGATCCGCTTGGTATTCGGTCAGCAGTTTCATTTTGACAAGCTGCTTGGCCAGTCGCCGGTCGGTAACCTGTTGAGCACTGTTGACGTTTTCATGAGCCTGAATGACGCGAGTGATCGCGGCGCGCAGCTGCTGCTCGTTGACCAAGCTACTGGCCAACACGGCTTCGCGGAGTTTTGGTTTGACGGTGCTCATGTCAAAATGCGAATCGGAAGTGGCAGACAGAA
>CAZDZX010000219.1:0-5976 GCA_964510005.1 uncultured Pirellulaceae bacterium | reverse complement strand
AACTCAATCATACGATGAACTTAGCAACATTCCAACTCTCAGGAACCTTTGCTTGAAACTCCATCGGGGATTTAAGCGTCGGATGAGTGATCTCTAAGGATTGTGAGTGCAGTGCGATACCTTTTCCGGAGAATTTAGCCGAACTTCCGTACTTTTTGTCCCCGACAACGGGAAAACCGGCGAACGCAAACTGGCAACGAATCTGATGCTTTCTGCCTGTATGAAGTTTCACTTCGACCAACGTTTGCTGTTTGTCGTGTCCAATTTTCGTCCACGATAGTGACGCGTTTTTTGCGTCGCGAGGCAATTTCTTTGCTGGCGTGTCTTGAGCCAGACACCGCATTCGATGTGCAGGTTCGTCTTTGTAAACCCAGTGCTCCAAGGTGCCATGATCGGGAAGACGGTCCAACGAACGCTGCCCTTGCCCCGCAGCAGACACAATCGCTCGATAAGATTTTTTCGTGGTTCGATTTTTGAATTGCTCGTTCAGTCTGGCCGCGGCTTTGGAAGTTCTGGCAAACACGATCACGCCCGAAACCCTAGCGTCCAACCGACTAACGATCCCCAGATAAACATTTCCCGGCTTGTTGTAGGTTCGCTTAAGGTACTCCTTGGCCAATTCGGCAACCGTTGGCTCTCCCTCGATCGCACCCATCGTGGCGATACCCGCGGGCTTGTCCACGACCAGCAAATGGTTGTCTTCAAAGATTATATTTCGTTTATCGATGGAAAAAGGCATTCGCTCAAAGCTATCAGGCGACAAAGTGAGTCAAGGATTTTGTTCAGAAACTCGCGTGGACATCAAGCCAAAGGAGGACCAACCCAACTCTGACATCGCAGGATCCCTACCGATGTCCACCGTTTCCACACGATCCGCCCTCCATGCTAGCACCTCATGACGCGAGGAATCGAAAATACAGCCCCAGAGACAGGCGATTTCCAGTTCTGATGTTTCGTCTTGAGTGCAAATTCCCGATTGCCGTACAATCAGGAAAATTCACCCTATGAATCATGGAAGATTCAATGAACTGCCGTCCGGTCATTTTTGCAATTGCGTTGCTGTCCTGTGCGCTTGCCACTTTCGCACAGGCTCAGTCGAACGCCTCCCGATCGTTTCCTATCTCCGCCATTGTCCTCAACGATGGTGCGACGACCCGCTGTGGTCCGGGAGACGGAGCCAGCTTTTATGCAACTCACGCTCTCAAGCAGGGGGATGTGGTCGAAGTCTGGCGTTTTGATCCCGGCGGCTGGTCCGCCATCCGCCCTCCGCAGCACAGCTTTAGCCTCGTGCCGCAATCGGCCGTAAAACTGGTCCGCGATGACGTCGGCGAAATCGTTAGCCCCGTACCCGCATTTGTCGGAACGAAATTGGGCCCCGTTGAAAAACCGCAGTGGCAAATCCGGCTCAAGAAAGGCGAGCGGGTTGCGATTATCGGAGAAGTCTCTTGGCCGAACCCCAGCGGCACATCCAATGTGTGGTACCAAATCGAACCCCCGCAAGGAGAATTCCGCTGGATTCGAACAAGCGAGCTGCAGCTTCCACCGGATGGTCAAATCGCGCCCCCACGTTCGGTCGCGTCGACTCCTGCCGCTTCGTTTCCAAAAAACTCCATGGCCAGTAACGCATCGGGGTTCAAACCTACGCATCGCAAACCGGAACCCGAACCTGAGCCCAACAAAGGCTGGAAGAAAGCCAGCCGACCCATTCCCTCCCCTGTCGCCAAAGCCAAAGGCCGTTTCGTTTCCAACGACACCGCCGCATCCAACCCCATCGCTCGCCGGTCTCAAGCCATCCCCGTTCCCGAAGACGTGTTTGTGGATCCCGATCAAATCGATATCCCCAAACGAGATTTCCCGGAAAGCGCCGAACGTGATTACGCATCACAAGACTACGGGTCTCAACCGCCACGCCAACACCGCCCGACTCCAGAGCGTTTTGCCTCGCTGAATTCGAGCAGTACCCGTTCGGACAATCAGCGGATTCGTTCCTACGTTGACGAACGCGGTTCTGATTCTCAACGCAAGAGCCCCATTCAACAGACAACGTTTACCTCGGACCGGCCAGACAGCTCGGTCGGTTCAGAGATCGTGCGGATCGAAACCGCTCTTTCCGCCGAGATGCTGAAAGAGCCCGCGACTTGGAATCTGGCTCCGATTCAAAAAGCGACGGAGAAACTAATGGACGCCAGCAGCGATCCCGTTGAGCGATTGGCGATTCAACGCATCATGACCAAACTGGACAGATGTCGCGAAGTCTGTGCCGGCTACCGCCAAGCCGGCTCTTCATCCCGGCTGACGCAAAACGACGCTGCAACGCCCAGCCAGCGCACATCCAACAACAATACCTACAGCACCTACAAGCACGATGCGACGGGCTGGTTAAAGCGTCTGGTCAACAGCGGCACCACTGGCAGTCTCAATTCGACCTATGTGCTCCAAGACAGCACCGGAAAAGTCACGCACCACATCGCGGGCAGCGCCGGTTTGAATCTGAATCGATACGTCGACCAGAAAGTCGGCGTGATCGGTGGCCGACGCGGCTACCACCAGCGACTGAATCTGCAACACATTACTGCCGACCGAATCGTGGTGCTGCGGTAGTTCATTCCACGATTCAGCCAAACCTAGCGTTGATGGACCAGCTCAATACGGCTGTTGTTCTGAACTTCGCCTTTGATGGTTGATACCAAATCATCCGACGAATCGAACTCCTGATCCGGACCAGCACTCCTGACGATCGCACCACCGGTTCCAGGCTCGAATCGCAGTGACTGTCCCCATGGATCCGCGTACTTGACCAACAGAACGTTGCCTTCGATTCCCGTCGGCAAAACACCTTCGGCTTTCTGGTAACGTTGGATCTCCTGTCGGGCTTCGACGATCTGAAGATTCGCATCCGCTCGTTGGACTTCCACCTGATGCTGTTGTTCCAGCTGCAGGGTCGCAAAACGATGCCGCTGTCCCTCGTTGGCAACAGAGGCCACGATCAGGGAAGCCAACATCACGCCAGCCAAGGACAGGCCCGTTGCGGCAACCGCCAGCTTTCTGGGGCCTTTGGATTTCCGCAGCCCGTTGGCACTGACCAAAAACGCCAAGGGCGAAGCGAACCCAGCGACCGCAAAACTGCCGATCGCCATGACGAACCCCCAAAATCCCCACCAGTTCCACGAGCGTCTGGTTGGGCGTGCCGGTTGGTCAAAACCGATGTACACGGGGCGATTACGTTTTTCAAAAGGAATGTGATATGGCATTTTTGGTTTCTCCTTCCAGCGAAAAGCAGAGTCCGTCCTGAAATAATACGAACGACTTTCTGAGTAATTCGCACCCTGCCAGTGAATCTTGGGAAAAAGAGCAAGAAATTCGGGGCGGAAATAACCGTAATTTGGCGGTTGCCCAGCGATTTCTGGGCATTTCTTGGGAATCCCGCCACGTGTCGGGAATCCAGCCACCCCGTGACGGCAGCTCGTAGCAGGCAGGAGCTTAGCCTCGCCTCGACTCGAACGAATAGGTGGCAGCATGTAGCCACGGGTATCAGTGCGTCAGCCCGTGGAACGGGACTACCTACCAGACGCCAACTAACCCTGCAGCTCAAATCCTTCGATTGAACTTTTGATATCGTTCATGAAATTCGCAGCACCTACGCCATTGGCGACTCGGTGATCGAAACACAGCGTGGCCTCAATCGCTGGCACGAAATCAAAAGCATCCCCGTTTTGCACGGGTACCGGATAGACCTCGCCGAAGGCCAGCGTCGCAATCGCAGGTGACACGATCGCAGGAATCCCAAACCGCATACCGGCTTTTCCGATATTCGATACGGTGATTGTTGTCGAAGCATCCGCTTGATCGACACCGTCGCGAGCCTGAGTGACTTGAGTCACATAGGCCTCAAAGAATTCCGATTGGCTCATCTTGTCAGCGCCGCGAACGACCGCGGTCAACATTTCATCACCCGGCAATGCCACGGCAATTCCCAGATTCACATCATGGAACAACTGAAATGATTTGCCGTCCGCAGAAAGCGTGCTGCGAAAACGGTCGTGAGCCTTCAGCGCCTGAACGACCGACCAACAAGCCATCGCGAATCCGGTTGCCGTTCCGCCGTCTGATTTGACTTGCTGGCGAGCCTGCTGAACTTTGTTCCAGTTGATTCGATTGCCGACCGTGACCGGGATCGCCTCGGCAACACCGCGCTTGAGCCGATAGTTGAGCACGATTTGTGACTTGGGCAGGGGAACCAGCTCAAACTGATCGGACTGAACCGATTGAGTGTCTCCCGACTGAGCCAACCATGCGTCCACATCCGAAGTCAAAAGCTTGGCTCCGGCGGCTGGAATCAGATGGGCCGAATCGAGCAAGTTATTCTGTTTTAGGTAGCGCCGCGTCTTCGGTGGAATCATTACGCTGCCAGAGCGAACCGCTGCAGGTGCCGCCGCCGTCGTTGACGTCGCCGCAGCGTCCGTGTCGGAACTTGGAGTCGCCGCCGCCGGTGCATCTGCAGGACCATGACCCGCAGGCATTTCTTTGACACCTTCGGCAACTTCCATTTTGGCGATCTCGGTACCGATCTCCAACACACTTCCGGTTTCAACCAACCACTCGACCAGCGTTCCGTCGTAAGGCGATTCCACGTCCGTGGTCGCTTTATCAGTTTCCATCGTGTAAATCGGCTCGTCACGCTTCACACTGTCGCCCGGCTTTTTGAGAAAATCGACCAACAAGGCTTCCTGCAAACCTTCGCCAAGCTGCGGGATTCGGACTGAGATAACTGGCACGGGAGACTCCGTCAGATAGTAAACGAATGATGAAAAAACGACCGCACAATCGCGGCCGCAACGAGCCAGCGGTCTGCTGAGCAAACCGCCAGATGACTGACCCAACAGCAATTACTCGGCGAGTGTTTGATTGATCGCGGTCACAAGCTCTGCGACATCTGGCAGTGCGGCATATTCATAAATTGGATTGTAGCCAATATAAATGTCGGGCTTGGAAACCAGCTGCGGCGGACTGACGAAGTGATAAAAGCCCTCTTCGTCGGCCAACAAATCGGTGATGATCATCTGACCGACACTACAGGAACGGCCGTCTTCTTGAATCACCACCAAGCGACCTGTTTTTTCTACGCTTTCGAGAATCGTCTCGCGATCCCAAGGCTGAATACTGCGAAGGTCAATGATCTCCACAGAGCACTCTTCTTCGAGTTGCTTCGCCGCTTCGAAGGCCAACTCCACGCAGTTCCCCCACGCAACCACGGTCACGTCTTCGCCAGGCTGACGAATTCGAGCTTTGCCAAAGGGGACCGGTTCTACTTGATCGACCGCCATCTGCTGCCGGAACATATGTTTGGGAACAAGAAACAGCGTCGGGTCATCGGCTTGCATCGCCGTCCACATCAGTCCCGCGGAATCTTCCGGAGTACTGGGGATGACTACGCGAATACCCGGTAGATGAGCGAAAATGGATTCGTTGGCTTGGGAGTGCCACAGCGATCCACCCGGCAGATAGGCGCCATAAGGAGCGTACAGCACAACGGGGCATTTCCACTCACCGCCGGTGCGCCAGCGAAGCGTGCCCAAGTTTTGGCTGATCTGGTTCATCGCCGGACCAGAAAAATCGATGAACTGAATCTCGAAAACAGGGTTCCAGCCGTAGCTGGCCATGCCGATCCCAACCCCGACAATCGTGGCCTCTGCCAGCGGAGAATTGAAAGCTCGCTCTGGATGATCATGCGAAAGATCGTTGGTCATCCCGAATACACCGCCCTTGGGTGCTTCGATGTCCTCGCCGAAAAAGATCGTTTTGTCGTCGGTTTTGAGTCGCTCTTTGAAAACGTGATTGATCGCATCGACCATCCGCCAATTGCGCCCAGATTCCAGTGGCGGAGTGGTGACCGGTGGCAGTTCGCCGTACAGATCATCCATCAATTCCGCTGCGGTGGGATCCGTTTCGGTTTCGGCGCTGATGTAATCCTGATCC
>CAZDZX010000218.1:0-7548 GCA_964510005.1 uncultured Pirellulaceae bacterium | reverse complement strand
GCGCGCTGCGGATGCAAAACCGGCGGCTATCGCCTTGCCGCTCATGAAATCAGGCAGGCGCGGGGGCAGGCGTCCCGCAGAGAGCGGAAATCAAAAACGCGGCAGGCTAGCCGTATTGTGTTCTAGCGATCGGCTGTAAATCGCGTAACTTGGATCACGATAGATCTCCTTCCAAGTGATTTCGCGGTTCGCAACGGCGTCTGTGAGAGCCTTGTCGACGGGCGCCCAAGTCGGAACCAGAATCAGATCGGTGGGGTACTTGTCGAGCATTTCCTGCCAAGACGAATCTAGCATGCGATAGAACGCGACTGATTCCTCCACCGCGCCGTCGGGGTAGGCGACTTCGTAGCGACTGTCGATGCTGACTTGAATCGCGGGATGCATTCGCCACGAAACGTAGGCCCCCGTCGCAAAGGGCACCATCATGTTGCCAGAGACCTGTTTTTCTTGCAGGTAGTTTATCGCCGCGACGGGATAGACCGGTGCACCGCGAAGCTCCGCCGTGCGAACTTCTGGGATGCGAATAGCGCCAAAATGATTGTTGCAGGAAATCGCCAAACCTATCAATGCCGCCGCCACGCAGCCCTTGAACAGCATGCGGCGACTGGACTGAGAAATGTTTGTCAACGACTCACGCAGCTCCGATTGCATCAGCAGTCCGGGTACGAAACAAATCCACGTAATGGCAAAAATCGAAACGTGCCGAATATGCTTGGCCGCGAGGATCGCTGTGAGGGCGACGACGGTCAGCGGGAACAGATATTGCCAAACCGACAGGATCACAGTTTTATCGGCTTTGTTGTTTTGTTTGCGCTGTCTGAATTCGTTGCCGATCACCAGAATCGCCGCCGCGACTGCGATCAGAATGGCGATCCCAAACATGGCGACCATGGCCATGTCATTGCTTTTCCAGATCGGTTGCCATTCCCCGATCAGCTTTCGTTCCATCCGCACCGCGCGAAATAGATAGGGAATGTAAGTGGCGCCCCACGGGTTGATGCACAGCAGTAGTGGTGACACCGCCAGTAGGCTCAAGCGGTGGATGTTCTGAGCGATGGCGGTACCGAAAGAATTTCGCAACCAGTCACCCGCGAATTGCCAACCGACATAGATTCCAAAGAGACCCAAACCGGCCACGACTCCGGCGTGCAGATTGGCCCAGATCAGAAATAGGATCGGCCAAGCCCAGACCCATTTTCGGTGTCCGCGGATATCGCGGCCCATCATCCAATATTGGATGGCCAAAAACAACAGAGTGAACATTTGGGCTCGAATATTGGTAAAGCCCGCGTAGCCACCGACGCAAAGCGCCACCGGCGCCAAGCCGCAGATGGGCAAAAACGATCCGCCGTGCTGGACCGCGGCGCGGAAGCCGATCGCGCAGATGCCGAACGTGAGAAGATACTTGAGGATCATCAATCCGGTTAAACCCCAACCGGATCCAGAGATCGCATAGTAGAGGACGGCGCCGGTACCCCATTCGTGATGCACGACCGTGGGGCGGGTTGGCGTGTAGGCAAACGTTCCTCCTACGGGGACGGACGACGTGTTCCACATTTCTCGAAACAGTGCCATTTCGTGGAACAGGTCCAGGTCAATGACCATGTTGGTGGAAGCGACAACCAAAATGCCCATGGCCATGGCGAATACGACGCCCCATTTTTCGGTAGGGGATAGCGCTTGATCGGTCGAATTTTCCGGGAGCGGATCCATCAAGAGTTTTGGCCGCTGGCGGAGGTGCTCGTTTCAGTCGCTGGAATGACCGTGACGGGGATGGAAAATGGCCTTGATCCGCCATGGTCTACCGTCTTGGTCGCAATATGGGGGTGAGCAAGTCCCTGTTGTTGATGGATGCGAACGATGTGGGAGCGGATCAGATGGGGCATCCACATGGCGTATTCGACCAGATCCAAAAATGCTTTGTGATCAAAGGGTTTGCGGATGAAGAACTCGTTTCGATTTTCCATGGGGCGGCTGATCACGCCGGGCGTTTGCGTCTGGGAGGTAAACAGGAACGGGATATCGGCGGCCCCGGGAACGGCTCGTGCCAGTTCCGCCAGACTCAGGCCTGTGTCGGCTCGCAGCGTTTCGTCGGCGATGATCAGGTCGATCGCTTCTCGGGTGACGATCTTAATGGCCTGTGCCAGAGAGCTGGCCGTGCGGACGTAGAGCTTCCGCGTCTCTAGCAGCATCGAAATGTCAGCCAGGGCGGTATCATCCGGATCGACAACCAAGATGGTCGTTTGTGTAAGCCGGTTATCAAATTTGTCCATGGCGCCACCTGATAATCTGTTGATCGCCAATCCGTTGCATGAATGTTGCAAACAAAACCAATTCCGTCGGCTCTTTTTCTATCCAAGGGGCTCGGAAAACAGCAGGTGCGCGGTATTCCCGTTCCACAAAACACAAAACAAGTTCCTCCTAGATTTCTCGGGAAGGATCGGTGTCCCATTTGATCGACGGAACGATTAAAAAAGTTTCCCGAATGTGAGCGGTCGCTGTTTATCGATGCGAACCGAACAGTCCGCAGTCTCAAGTGACGATGATGCGGAACGTGGGGGCTGTCGGGGACTGGTGTGAACAGAAGCCGGGTCGAGGGCACCCTTGGGCCAGTCTAGCCGTGGGGCTTGGAATCGTTGCATTCCAATTCAATTACCGGGAACGTGAATTTTGTTGTCGGGTCGCTCGCGTATTGAGGGCTGTGCAGGCATTAAAACAGTCAGAACGAACAATAGCGGATTGCGAAATACAATCACGAGCTTCCTATCATTTTCCCTGACGGGGATCGATTTCGTGTTCGTCACGACAGAAGCGGTGTTGTCTCGGGTTTCGGTAAAGCGGCTGAAAACTTTCGCGTGACAGCACTTCGAATCCCGAAAAGTTTCACGTACATGGAGGAGGTGTTCACATTCGGGTGGATGCCGGACCTCAATGCCGACCCAGACAACGGATAGTGGCCGAATCAGGCGACTCTTCCAAGCCAAGGCTAAGGATAGTCTGATTCAGGGCGGTAAACAGGATTCGTGATTTCGATGAGAAAGCAATAGTATGAAAACGATTACATCAGCATTGGCTGTTGCTGCAATGTTCATTTGCAGCACAGCGATGGCTCAACATTGGGGCGGAAGTACCTGCGGTCGGGGCATCGATAATCTTCAAGCGGCGTCATTGTGGGCCGGTTACTGCACAGAAGACTGCAGCTACCAAGGACCTTCTGGCGGTTGCAAATTGTTCAACAGAGGCGGCGGATGCTTCGGCGGTGGCGGATGTGGCCTAGGCGGCGGATGCGGTCTAGGCGGCGGCCTTGGCTGCTTCACTCAAGGATCCTTCGGTTACCCATCGGCTTGTGGCTGTGGTGGTGGATTCGGCTGGGGCGGTGGTCACGGCGGATGCGGTGGCGGTGGCTGCCTGCTTTCTCGCTTGAAAGCTAAAATAGCGGGTTGGGGCGACGGTCACTTTAGTGGCGGCGTCTGGGGTGGCGGTCACTGTGGTGGTGGCGGTTGCCGACTTAAGTCTCGCGGTTGCGGACACGGCGGTGGTTGCTTGCTGAGCAAGATCTGCCGACGCAAGCAAGCTCAAACATTCGTCAGCTTCGTTCCTGCGACCACGATTGATAGTTGTGGCTGTGGAGATTGCGGTGGCTACTTTGATTACGCCATCGGTTCTGAGTACGGAACAGAAGGCTTCCAAAGCACGCTTCCAGGAACAATCACTAGCGGCTGCACAAGCTGCGGAGGTGGCGATGGCGGTCAGGTCTTTGACGCACCGATCGTTGATTCATCTGCTGCTGGATTCACTCCAACAGTAGCCGATCCCAGCAATGAAGTGATTTCATCTGGATCATCTACGCGATCGATTCCTAGCCTGCCATCATCAGGTTCAGGCGCACGATAGTCGTCCTTGGATTGCTTAAATTCACGAAAGAAAGCCAGCAAGAGATCGCTGGCTTTTTTTTGCGCATTGCTTGGATTGGCCGGTGTAGCATGGCTGAAGCTTCCTTGGCCTGGCTAAAATTGGTGAGCAATTCGTCAAACGACACTGATCAGCCGTGTTGCAGCGGCAATTTATGGCGGTTTCCATGGATTGGGATGCAGCGAGTGGCTACAATATTCACGGGGCAGAAAATTTCAGGAGTGCAAAAGATGGCTGGACGTCTAATTCGATTCAGGGCTTCTCTTTTCTTTTTTCTGGCGGTGGGGACGGGATGTCTCCAGGCTCAGCAAGTTCAGTTGAATCAGTTTCTTGACGATGGCGAATACTCGCTGGCTCTAGAAAATGTGCCGCAAAATGCCCAACCTGATATTGCTCGCGCGCAAATCGCCAAAGCTCAATTGGCAGGCGGAGCGCGTCAAGCGGCGTTGATGACGATCGCCGACATCGAGGATTCTTCGATTCGATCGGAGTCTCTCGAATCATTCGGAGGCGGATTCCCTGCCGGTGGCGGATCGCAGCCTCTGCGACAAGGCGGCGTTTCTCAACAAGACTTTGATCAGTTGATCGATTTGGTTAAGGGTGTAATTGCTCCCGACAGTTGGGCGGATACCGGAGCGGGTGAAGGCACCATCAGCGCCTTTCCTTCGGGCGTCTATGTTGACGCTCAAGGCGTCTTGCAGCGTATTCGAAAAACAAAACGCGGCTCGGCACTTGATCTGATCCTGAAAAAGAAATCCGATACGCAAACTGACGCGATGCAAGCTTCGAATTTGCGGAAGGTCTCGTTGACTCGCTTGGAACGTGCCATGGAATTTCGCGCGGCGCGGGGGTTGCCGGTCACCGATGACATGAAATACCTCGCCGGCATTACTCGAATTCAATACGTGTTGGTCGATCCCGAAACCCGCGAAGTCATCGTGGCCGGTCCGGCAGGTGGATGGCAAGCCGATTCCAATGGGCGAGTGATCAGCAAAACAGAAAAATCGCCAGTGTTGTTGCTGGACGATCTTTCGGTGTGTCTGAACAATGCACTGCATGGCAATGGAAAATTTGGCTGCTCAATTGTCCCCCGCAAAAAGAACTTGGCTGCCACCAAAGCCTATGTCGAAACGACTCGTAAACAAGGCAAGCAATTTCAAAAAGGGTTGCAGGCAGCGCTAGGCAAACAAGACATCGATGTGCACGGTATTCCTGCATCAAGCCACGCGGCTCGAATTTTAGTAGAGGCCGATTATCGGATGAAGTTGGTCGGAATGGGCCTTGAGCCATCCATTAAACAGGTGCCCAGTTATTTGGAGCGTGTCAAACTGGACGCCAGTGGCAATCCGCCGCCGATGGACGTTGTGCGTTGGTGGTTTGCGGCCGACTACGAAAAATTAATTGCTAACGAAGCAGAAACTCTGTTTGAATTCACTGGGCCGGGCGTTCAAGTCCTTGCCGAAACTGAGTTCATTAACCGTCAGGGCGATCGGCTTCATACGGGGAAAGCGGTAGGGCCCACGGCAACGTTCGCCAAAGATTTTACCACTCATTATGGTGAGTTGGCTCAGCAGTATCCCATCTATCGCGAACTGAATAACGTTTTTGATCTAGCGATTGTTGCGGGTCTGATTCGCGAGTTTGGATTGGGTCGACGGGTCAATCATGAGTTTCCTTATCTGACTCGCTACGCCAAATCAGATGGAGAACCTGTCTCCCTAGAAGTGGATTCTGTCATCAACAAACGAGTCATCGTTGATCGCCGCGGTGGAGAGACTGTTCGTCATACATTGCTGGGTGTTTCCGGTGGCGTTCAGTTTGACGTGTCAAAGTTTGTGGCCTCGAAAAACGCTGTGATTGAAAAAGACCCAGAATTTGAGGGAATTGGAAAAGCGGCAATTAGTTCCATTCCGAAAGAAATTGAAATATGGTGGTGGGATTAGTCCTTATGCGTTAAATTCTGGGGGGCCTTACCACTATTTCTACGAGTGTGAAATTGAAGACCCTTTCTAACGGCGGCGCACAGAGTCTGCGACGCGTGATCGAAGTAATTCGCGATCACAGAAATATTAGCAGACGTGCCATTTCTGAAGCCACTGGCTTATCGACACCTAGCATCACTCGGTTGGTCAACGAATTGATCGCCCTTGAGATTGTTCAGGTCAATGAGATTCATCAAGAACCGGGTGCTGGTCCCGGTCGACCAGCGACAAGCCTGACGCTGAATCCGTTGTGTGGCTGTTCGATCGGTGTCGACATTGGAGAGCACACGATCCGTGCAGCCATCGGTGACATGGGAGGCAACATTCAGTTGACTCGCCAAGTTCCTTCGTTGGGCAGTCAGGGTGGTGACGCGACTTTCGATGGTCTTGTGGACCTGATCCGTGAATTGCGCGAACAGTTTCAACAGCAGAGTGATGCGGCGATTCCTCTTCGCGGGATTTCCGTTTGTGTACCGGGAACGGTTGATCCCGACTCATCGCGAGTTGTGTTGGCTCCCAACATTTCGGGCTGGAACAACTATCCACTCAAATCGAAGCTGAATGAAGTTTTTGACGGGTTGTCGATTCGTATCGAAAACGATGTCAACGCTTCTGCGATCGGCGAATCGTCGTTTGGCAGGGCGATCGGAAAAGACAATTTTGTGTTTGTATCGTTCCGTAAAGGTATTGGTTCGGGGATCTTTATCGATGGCAAACTGTACCGCGGGCATGCTGGCTTCGCAGGAGAGACTGGAAAACTCGCTTTCGATCCAGAGTTTAGGCTTGCCAGTGCTGGTGGATTGGGGCATCTGGAAACGTTGGCCAGTGAATCGCCGCTGATTACTAAATCGGTGGACGCGGGTGTAGAGTTTCAATCAGCCAGCGGTGAACCGGAACTCAAGGACCTCTGTATGGCGGTCAGTCGCGGTGACAAGAAAGCCGCGGAAGTGTTCGATTTCGCGTTGTCGTATTACGGCGCCGCGGTCGCGAATATTGTGTGTATGCTGGATCCAGAGATGGTTGTGATCGGAGGCGAGTTGAACACTGTCCTCGATTTCGCGGTGGATAAAATCCGAAAAAGAGTGGGCCTGCTGACCCCCTTTGATCCCGAAAAGATCCACGGTTCGACGCTGGGCGAGCAGGCCGCGCTCAAAGGTGCGTTCTCGCAGGCATTCAAGGACTCCTGCGGTAGTTTGACTCCAGGGCTTGGTCGAAGCCCAGAATAGAAGCTAGACCTCACCCTCTCCTTAATTAAGGAGAGGGATGCTGGGTCAGCCTTTCTACTTCAGATTCTGGCTCTTTTGCGCGGATTTGATTAGCTCGCGGCCGGGTTGAGACTTGCCTGTCAGATAGTTGTCGATCTGGGCGTCAGAAAACAGTTGCTCTTGCAACTTGCCCATCTCAAGAACCGTTTTGCGTTGGCGAACATCTTTGATGATGTAGTCGCGAACATCGGCAACATCTGTAACCTTCGGCGTCGTCCGGCCTCGGCAGTACAGAATCACCCAAT
Source organism: uncultured Pirellulaceae bacterium (assembly GCA_964510005.1). GTDB lineage: Bacteria > Planctomycetota > Planctomycetia > Pirellulales > Pirellulaceae > Mariniblastus. Next base: position 144 of record CAZDZX010000218.1, on the reverse strand, counting down.
AGTCACCCACCTGGATGACTTTTGAAATTTCATCTTTCTGCAAGCTGAAGGCTTCTTCTTCCAGCGTCGGGCTACCCGAGTAGCGCTGCACCGGTTGAATGTGACCATGGTTGTTTTTCGAAACCGGCTCGTAAGAGTATTGAT
>CAZDZX010000217.1:0-7626 GCA_964510005.1 uncultured Pirellulaceae bacterium | reverse complement strand
CCACTTCGCGGCAACAATCAAAAGTGATTCAGGTCCAAACTGAGCGGCAAGGCGCTAGCCGCCGGTTTTGCATCCCTAGCGCGCGAGACCGTTCATCAATTAAGAAACGCCCCAGATAGAAGCACCGCGGCATTCCGCAACAAACATCTCAGATGGTATTCGCCCCGGTATTTGTGTGCGAAACCTTATCTAAACCCCGCACCCACTAATTGCCTTCGGCTTTGACTTCATCACCGCCTTCGGGTTGAGGCTTAGCGATGACTTGGTCGCGAAAACCATTGACCGTAATCGAGGTTTTTCCCAATCCGTATTTGAACTTGGGATACAACATCTCGGCAGGGATCTCAAGTTTTTCAAACAAACCGTAGGTTGGCTTTGTCGCCTCACTCATTTTGGAATGAAGTGTGTCGCCGTCTCTCAAGGTAAAGGAGCTTGGCAGATAGCCACCTTGGCTTGTCCGCCACGCCGTCTGTTCATTGTAGATAATTTCCACGTTCTGATTCCACGGAGCCGCCGTAATCTTTTGGATTTTATCGCTGCTGGGTCGTCGTCGTCCAAAAGGAGAAAATCCAAAACGACTGGGACCATATTCAAGGGTCTCTGACTTGCCTCGGCCTGCGAACCCCTTGAGCAGTATTTCTGAACTAGGGTCTTCATGCCATCCATTGGCTTTGACGACTCGCATCAAGCCTTCACGAACGCGAGAATCTCCCGTGGCCTCGATTTTGATACCCGAACCGGGTTTCAGCATGATCATCGAAACGGTGTCTAAACTCTCCAGCGCTTCCAACGCGCCTTTGTGGGGAACCTTGGCGATCCCCACGAGGGCTGTTTTGGGAGGCGCGATCTTGTCTTTGTTTCGATAGGAGCGATACCCGCTAGAGCCTTGGATTCCTGCCAGTAAGTTGTATTTTCCCAGCATCTCGTTGTGAGCAATTTTCACTCCGCTGTTTGTGGAATAGTTCCACACAACCACCTCTTTAGGAATGCTATAAAGTGAATCTCCGCCTTTGATCCAATCGTCATCCAATAACACAATACGAGATTTACTGTTGGTGAAGAGATTTCGCCGTTTCAGAACCAGCGGTTTGCCGGTCTTATCAAGATCCCAGATTTTGATCGAGGTGGCGGTAACGGCCACCATTTTTCGACCGTCTTGGCTGAAGCCGACTCCTCCAAAACCCTGCGTGGGTAATGGCTCTTCGGCTAACTGTTTTCCTGTTGCGGAATCGTGAAACGATAATGCGCCTCCCGACTTCATGAACACGAAGTACTTTTTCGAGGGATGCAACGTAAAATGATTTTCCTCAAGTCCGCCAACGGTGTAGCGAACTTTGCGCGACTTAAAATCGTACAGCGACACCGAAAGTCCATCGGCCAACAGAAGTTGATTGTCGCCGACAAGCCGAACTCGAAAAATCGATCTTTTACCGACCGTCGTACTTTTTCGCGCCTTCCAAGCGATCTCGGGTGTTGCGGTCGATGAACCCGATTCAACGCGATAAGTCCCAAACGCATCGGACTCGCCGTCTCGAGACGTGAAAACCGTCAGCAAGCGGGACTGCTTCGACGAATAGTCAACAATCTGTTCGTCTGTTTTAAAATTGGGACCGGGCACAACCTTGCTGTCGTTGGGCCGGGTCCAATACAACCGGGACCAGCCCTGTTTCAAATAGCTGGAGCTGGTGCGAGTTCCGACGGCATACCAAGGATTCTCGTCGACGGTGGGAACCACCATTGAAATCGAATCGTTGTGAGTCAGCGGGAAACCGAAACCACCCTCCAGAGCAGCCGCTGGCGCCGCCGCATCGAGGCCTTCGAGGACCAGCCCGGAAAAATCGGTCGTATTGGAAAGGAATGATGTTAGCTTCGCCGATGTCTCGAATTCGATTTCTTTCGGTTGTGGGGTGATAACCAGTGTCTTCTCGACAAGGGTCTTGAATTTTTTGCTCAACCGTTCGATTGGCATTTTGATGATGGTACCGTCTTCCTTAAACAGCGAAACGTGAGTCGCATCCCGCCTGAGAAAGCGAGCGATGACGTGGTTGTCGCCGCTGTCATCCATCCATTTTTGCCAGTGGCCTTCACCATTGGGATATCGCATGTCGGTAAACCCCAGCGGGATTTTTTTGGTGTTACCTCGGACCGTCACTTCCACCAAAGCATGGCCCGGGTGAGACTCAAGAATCAATCCAGGCTGCCACTTGTTGTCAACTTTGACTTCAAGCGTGTCTCCAACGCGAATTGGATTCGCTCCCGCGATCATCGTTTCTTCACCCGTGACTGGAATTTGAGCGACCCACCGCCTCAGATGTTGGGCGAGCTTTTTGTTTTCGATCGTAATGTCTTTTCCGTCTAGCTTGCGAATCGTCACGTGCGTTTTGGTTTTCGAGATATAGCGTGCGGTGATTTTGAATTTTCCGCTGGTGCTGGACCATTCACGCCATTTTCCTTCTCCATTGGGAAAACGGATTTCGTTAAACGGAAACTTTTTGGTTTGTTCGCGTTTTTTGTAGAAGTGAGTAACGGAGGCATCTCCCAAGTGCATTGTTTTTACGACTCCGTCGTACCACGCTTTGGAAACAAGCACTTGAACTTGATCGCCAACGCGAAACGGGCTTGCTCCATCGATGAAGTTCTCCTCGCCCGTAACGGGAGATTTTAGAACTCTCCGTTTCAACTTCACTGCCAGATCTGCGATCGGGAGTTTGAGTTCCGAGCCATCGCCCTTTAAAAGGACCACGTGAGTTTTATCTCGACCAAGATAGCGTGCTTCGATTTTCAATTCGCCGGCGCTGTCTTTCCACAATTCCCAATGGCCCTCGCCGTGGGGGAACCGAATGTCAGAAAAGGAAAAACTCTCTGTGTAAGAGCGACCATTTCTTTCATATTGGATGTTAGCCTTTCCGATCTCGATACTTTTAACGACGCCGTCATACCATTCGGAATAACGCGAGACTTGGATTTGATCGCCGACGCGAATTGGATCAACGCCATTGATCTGGTTCTCCTCGCCGGTGATAGGCGTTTTCTTGACCCGCACTTTTAGATTCAATGCCAAATCATCGATAGCGATCGTCATCTCGGTGCCATCGGCCTTGCGGATCATGACGTTCTCTTTATCCCGGGCAATGTAACGACCCTCGACATTGATCTTTCCTCTGGAGTCCTTCCAGAGAGCCCACTGGCCCTCACCATTGGGAAACCGAATCTGGCTGAAAGAGAATTCGCCTTCGGTCTCACTTGCGCCGCGAGTGTATTTGACCATCGCCTTGCCATCGGCAACCGAAACGACGGTCCCCCGATACCAGCTACGTCCTCGCATGACTTCGACGACATCCCCAGTCCGCACTGGATCAATTTGCTGGGTGTTGGAATTGCTCAGCCGAGAAGTTTGACCGGCACAGAGATTTGGAATCAACATTCCAATTAGGAGAAGCGTCAATAAAACAAATTCGCGAAGATTCATCAACGCGCATGCGTTAAATACACGTAACTTCATCGTTTCAGACTCCGTGGAAGTGAGCGTCTTTAGATCGAGTTATTTAGTATAGCAAATCGGATCTACCGTTGAGCATCCATTAGCAGAAAAAAAACGGACGAAAATTCGTCATCAAAACGACTTTCGAAAACGTCGTCGATTTCTTGTGGTGTTCGGGCATCAATTGAGCGAATCGATTCTGACAGATCCGATGTTTGTGAAACACTGGTCCGCTGGTCAAAGCGAACGGGGATGCGGCAAACGAATAGACCAAGCCACAGGGCTTGTTTTTGAGCCAGATGTTCCCCAGTCAGAATCTCGGCGACGTTCGTCCTCGCGGATTCAACGCGGGCTTGACCCATAGGACTGGTCGTCTTCTGTCTGCCCCTTCGAATCAGAGCTTCTGCGTAATTTTTTCATCCGCGACGATGGGGATCGAATCGACTGGATGGTCGGGAGGCGCCCGTTCAGATTTGAAGAAAGGCCGGTTCGCCAACCGCAACCTAAAAAAAGGGCCGTCCCAGTTCAAATCCGGGACGACCCACACGAATCGCAAGGTTTGGGTTTGTTAAATGAAACCGCGGATCTATTGATCGCAACAGGTTTCGCAACAAGCCGGAGTGCAAAAACACGCACCGCCGGTATCACAGGCGCAACCCTTTTCGTCACAGATGCAAACGTCACATTGACACGCATCACCACAGCAAGCACAAAGCGCCGGTGACGCCGATTCTGGCGTCGCATTGTATGCCGCAAACGCAAATGGAGTCGCGATCAATGCACCCGCAAGCGCAACACCAAAAAACAGTTTCTTAATCATGGTAAATCTCTTCACAACTTGGGATTGAAAATAAAGCATCCAAGCGTGCGAGATTATTTCTGCCAAACACCTATCCATGCCTGCCGTCGATTATGCGAATTCGGTAGGACTTCTGTTAAATGAACCGATCCTGTTGTCAAACTCGCTGCCAACGGCAACAAGTGAATCGGTCCTAAATGAGAGTGAGGGAGATCGTTGCGGACAGTTGATTCCAACAGATTTACAATTTCCGCCGGCTGTTTGACGCAGCAGCTGCAATCCGAGTCGCAGTCAATCGCCTGCGGGGCGTCACAACCTTCGTTGCCACCATCGCAGCAGCATTTGCAGGCACAGGATCCTGCCGCATTGCATTGGCATTGCAGCGTAAAACCTTCTCCACAGCTGCACGGCGAGAACGCATGTGTAGGCACTGCCAACACAAAGCAGGCCCAAACAATCGTGATGGCTCGAAGTAAATTCATGCTGCGATAGTATCCAAACCCCAAGCTCGGGTCAAGCTGAAGACACCCCTTCAGTCGGGGGGCAGGGGGCGTCGTTCCAAATGGGCTAAATTTACATCAACAACGGAGCTCTGTGCTTCACCATGAGTGTCGATCCGTCCAAGCCGGTGATCTACAAACAAATAGCCCCGTCGTTCGATATTTTTGGTTGCCGAATTCGTTTTACTTATCAATCGCTCGGACAAATGCTGGCATGTTCAAACCAACGCTAAAACGTAATTCCCACTCGGTCCCAGCGGCTTTGCCTGACCGGTTTGCTCGGCGTGACGATCACCGGCCCCACGCCTTGCAACTCATTGTCGTGGCAGCGCTGCGATTCGCTTACTTCGATACTTTGAGGATCTGGTCGATGGTCTGGGTGGAAACCGAATGATAGCCCGGACGAGCTTTCTGATAGATCGATTTGGCCCGCGCTAGACCCGACTCCGTCGTGGCAAGCTTCTTGTAGAGCGGAGCCAGAAACTTGCGGCGACCTTGCTCCGTCAAAAATTCCTCTAAACGATTCATCGCGGGTTCATACGCCGAACCAATCGACAACAGCAACCAATCGTGAGTGATCTCGGAATTGCCAGACTGAGTGAATTTGAATTGAGCATCCAACGAATTCATCTGCTGCTCCGTTAGCTTGTCGCCAAACGAACGAAGGAAATGGTTCCAGTGATGCGTCGTCCACTCTGCAGTCTTAAACTCGCTGGCGATTTTGCCAGCATCGTCACCTTCGACAAACTGCTTCGCGGCCTTTTCCACCATCGCCAGCTCTTCGGTGACGACTTGCGGGCAAGAGTCCGGTAAACCGGGACCGTAAACCCATGCCTTGGCGTCCAACGATTCAACGTCCGCCAAATTTTTTGACACGTAATCCAGAAACCCTTCCGTCGTCATGCTCTGGAAAGAGTGTTTTTCGAACCAGCCTTTGAGGAACGCGTCAAACTTTTCGCGCCCGACTTTTTCTTCGATCATCCTCAGAAAGAAATAGCCTTTGTCGTAAGCAATGGCGGACAAACCATCGTCGGGATTGCGACCGATCAGACTCAGTTTTAACCACTGATCCCTCGCTTCGAGCTCCTTGATTTCCTCTTTGAGTCCATCCAGCGACAACCGGGCGAGCATTTCCGAATACTTGCGACCGTACAGGGATTCCATGATCCGCTGCTCAAAGTAGACCGTAAAGCCTTCGTTCAGCCAGAAGTCATCCCAAGTCGCGTTGGTGACAAGGTTCCCGGACCACGAGTGTGCCAGTTCATGGGCGATCAGCGCGACCAAGGATCGGTCACCGGCCAGAATCGTCGGCGTCGCGAAGGTCAATCGTGGATTCTCCATGCCACCAAAGGGAAAACTGGAAGGCAGGAAAATGACGTCGTAGCGATCCCAGCGATAGGGACCGTAGAGCTTTTCCGCCGATTCGATCATCCGCGGCGTATCGTGAAGCTCCCATGCTGCTTTCTTCAATACCGAGGGTTCGGCGTAGACACCGCTGCGGGGTCCCAAGGCTTTGAATTTCAGATCGCCCACGGCGAGCGCCAGCAGGTACGAAGGAATCGGCTGCTTCATTTCGAAGTTATAAATGCCGGTCTCGTTTTTCTCCTTTGGATTTGAAGCACTCATCACCGCCATCAGATCTTTGGGCACTGAGATTTTCGCCGAATAAGTCATCCGCACACCGGGCGTGTCTTGGCAGGGAACCCACGTTCTGGCCAAAATCGCTTGAGATTGCGTGAACAGAAACGGCTGTTTTTTATCCGTCGTCTGTTCAGGAGAAAGCCACTGCACGGCTTGGGATTTTGGATTGGAGGCATAGTGCACAATCACTTGTTGGCATTCTTCAGAAAGGTCAACCTTCAGCGGTTGGCCCAACAGCAGATTGCCACGGCCCACGCCGTAAGTCAGGTCGTTGCCCTTGCCATCGGTGATTTTACTGATCGCCAGCAAATTGGTGTCCAACATCAATGGCTTGGACGGGTCGCTGCGTTTCAACGTCAGTGCCGCGGTGCCGCGAAGTTGCTTCGACTCAAAATCGACCGCCAGCTCCAGATGAAGGTGCGAGACAGAGACTTCATCCGGTCGCGCACAACTGTGTGGCAATCGCTGAGCCGAGGCTGATGAAACGGTAAAAAGCAGGATCAGTAAAACGATGCGAAACACCAGCGACATCCTTGTGGAAACAGTTCGACTTAAAAAAGATTCAGTTCATCGCGAGCATCTTCGGTCATCATGTCTTGAGTCCACGGTGGATCCATCACGACTTCGACTTCGACTTCGTTGACCGTTTCGACGCCACTGGCGTACTTTTTGGTGTCGGCGACCAGCTGCGGACCGGCCGGACACATCGGGCTGGTCATCGTCATTTTGATTTTGACGTTGTAAGTTTCGGTGTCTTCGATGGGCAAGACATCGACTTCGTAAATCAAACCCAGATCAACAATGTTGACGAACAGCTCAGGGTCGATCACTTGTTTGAGGGCTTCACGGATATGGTCTTCGTGCAAGGGCATTGGATTCTCACAGATAAAGTTTGAGCGGGTGTTCCGGTGTGTTGGGTCCCGTTTGTTGGTTCAGGCAATGATAGAAATTACCCAATCAGCGGCTAGTGGTGTCTCGGAGTTTGTGAACCGTTACCGCAAAGATACATACTTTAACAACTCTGAGCCACTTTGGCGTTAGCTAGGTTGCAGTGGGCAGCGATTTCCCGTGCAAAAATGGAGGTCGGCGCAATATGGGGCTTGGGGACGAGCTGATAATTTTCTGCTCGAAAAACCGTGGCCAGTGCCCAATGGTACTTACTTTAGATCGTTGCCACGACGAAGTGGAACATAACCTCAACGAGG
>CAZDZX010000216.1:0-7648 GCA_964510005.1 uncultured Pirellulaceae bacterium | reverse complement strand
GCATAGGCTTCCAGCGATTCCAGCCTGTGATCGCGCTGCTCCCATCCCACCAATCACCTTGTGGCACATTCTTCGGTTCGGGCCGCGGAGCGTCCCGTCCACACATCCACCCACCACGAAACACCTAATCTATTTCGTTGACTGAGCATCTTAGCAGGGCTACACTAAATTTTTTGTTTCAATTTGTCGTTCACAGCGGTGCCTTTCAATGATCATCTTTGGTTCAAGAATGTATTTCAAGCGCAACGTGGTCAAAGCCTTTGGCACGTGCGAGCACTGCGGAAACTACAGCAAGAACGTCAGCTACCAAGCCCGCCATTTCGGCCACCTCTATTTCATCCCATTGCTCCCCTTGGGCGGCAAAACCCAAATCATTCGTGAATGCAAATCTTGCAACATGGGCGCGCAAATCCCAATATCTCAATACGAACCGTTAGCGGATTCGTTGGCAGATCAATTCAAATCATGGATAACCGCCATTAGCGAAGGGGAAACCGAAGTCGTCGTCGGCGAAGCAGGAGAAACCGCCAACCCCGGCTTGCTGATCGCTGAAACACTCGAGGACCTCTACTGCCTGAAGGAAGTTGAAAGTATCGAGTCGATCCAGATGATCCTCGATGCAAACAACATGGGCTATGAAAAGGAAATCGTGAACGGCCAATGGTGGGAACTCAAAGGCGACTTAGACCAAGCCAGTCATTGCTATCAGGCCGCACTGAAACAGCGCCCGGGAGACCCGCCAGGGCTTCTTCGACTGGGTCTATTGGAACTCAAACGGAAAAACACCGACGAAGCCGAATCGATCTTGAAGCAGTATCTCGCAGCGTCTCCCGAAGACGTCTCTGCAGTCTACGTTGAACTGGCAACCGCCTACGAGACTCAGAAGAACTACCCGAAAATCGTGGAGACCTATGACGTGCTGTACGACACCAACCCGCATTTGGTGGATGAAAAGCCGATGAAAAAGATCTACAAAAAAGCCTGCAAAAAATCCAATCTACAGGGCAAGTTCTTGGCACACATGTAGGCCACGGCCCAGCCCACGAGTCACTCGACCAGCAAACGATAGAGCAGCACATTGACGCCGATGCGTTCGGCGTCGTCTCGCAAGTAGCCTTCACATTGTGAAGCCGTCGTGCCTTCCAAGGCACAGCTTAGATCGTTCGGTGAAAACACCACAACCAGCCGATCGTCGATCTCCGCACCGACCAATTGCGGACGAGTCGTCTCTTCCACGAATTCGCCGCCTCCCGCTCTTTTTCTGAGCGTCACTTTGTTGATCGGGAACCCAACTCTTTCCGACCAGATCAGATGATTTTCCGGAATGGGGCGCAGCGGCTTACCCAAAATGATCTTCATCTCCGCCAAGAAACTTTCGGTGAATTCCTTGGACGAACAAATCGAATCGGCAAACAGAAACCCTCGTTTCTTTTCCAGCCAGATACGAATGTCTTCCCGCTGCTCTTCGGTGAATGTAAACGAACTTCGACCGTGCATGAACACAAACGGGTATTTCAGTTGATCATTTTCCGGTTCAACTTTCAGCTTTTTAAAGTTGATCGATACCTCTAAACCAGAGAACCGTTTCTGAATATTCTTCCACGCATTGGGCGCTTCGTCCCATCCGCCCGAGTGAACCATCTTGGGAAATTCCAGAGCGCGACTGGTCAGCACAGATTTGGCACGGCCTTCTAGTTTAGGAGTCGCGTCTTTCTCTTTGACATTTCTGCCTGTCGCATACGTCACCACGTTAATGCCGACCTGAGTGGCGTACTTAATCCGCCTCAACAATTCCTTACTTTTCAACCGCCGCTGAATCCCAGGGCGATCAATATTCCAGTAGCAACTCAGGTTCGAAGGACAGTAAATGACACTGGTGCGGCAACAGGCTTGCAGACCCAGTAAAGGTTTCTCATCCGGCCGATCCAATCGCACCCCCGGCACAGCAGACCAGACGGGATGATTTGCAGGCAGGGCTTCCAACGCGCTGTCGGGGAAAAGTTCCTTCATCAGATCCCGAAACGATCGATCAAAATCAGCCGCACCACAACCGTCGCCTTGGCAGGCTTCGGCGAACAGGAATCCACCATTTTCAATGTACTTTTTCAATTTAGTTTTTTGTTCGGGGCGCAGCTTCAGAGCCCGCTTGCCCGACATGAACAGAACGGGGGTTTGCAGCAGATCGTTGACCGAGGCGTCGAGGCCTTTGACTTCCTGCCAGTTCAGTTTCTGCTTCCACGAGTCTTCAAGGTTCCGGGTCAGATAGTGGACGCCCGACCGATGGAACTCGTCTTCACCGTTTTCAAAGAGATATTTCCCTAAAACGACAGGGCGTTTCCCTTTCGACAAAAACAACAACGCCATCGCAGTCGAAACCTGTTGGTTTTCTCCCCCACTTCCCCAATATCCAGTCGTGTTCTGATTTTTGACCAAAAACGAAGAGCCTTCGCGATACCAGTCATGCTGCCCAAAGAACCTGCGCCCCGAAAGGCGGCCCGCTCTCTCCAGTCCATACAGATAATAAAACAAACGGTTGGTCCGCCCCTGATCGCGGGCTCCGAGGATCGAGAACGAGGAACCCAACCAGCGGAGGGCTTGGTCGACCCGATCGGATGGCTTTCCCTCGGAACAACATTTCGCCCGACCACCATCAATGAGTTTTCCTAGATCCGGGTAGTTTTCATCAACGATGATGGTGCTGGAAATACCTGCGGACGTCATCGTTCGAGTCGCCGCCGAGCCGCCGCTGGAAAGATAAGAAAATCCACCATCTCCAGTCGAGCAGGCTTCCCAATATTGCCTACACTTTTCCCAAGCCTTGTCCGGGATGATGATCCCCATACGGCTGGCTTCGTGCAGGGCCAACAAAGCGAACTGACTGTTGGACGCGTCTCCTTTGCTTTGACTGGAGACGATATAACTAAAACCACCGCCCGGTCCTTGGCCAGTAAGCAATCGATCCACGTCTGTCTGAACGGCTCGCAAATAACGCTTGCCTGCCGGGTCCACCGATGCCAACAACATGATCCGCAGCGACAGACAGTAGTTTTTCTCGATTTTGATCGATGTCAGATAGTCGATCGCTTTTTTGACAGCGGGGTCATCCGGATTGTCGGTCGCGTTCAAGATGGACAGCGCCGCAATCGCCGTAACACCTCCCTTGAAACTGGAGAACTGAGGCCAGTTTCCTTGCGCACCTTGGCTCTTCTTCAGTGCGGTGACGCCATGTTGGATCGCGCCACGAACTTGCTGAACTGTGACGTCCTCGATCTTTTGCTGGCGTCGCTGAGCCCAAACGGGAGACTCAACGGTAGCCAATACCGACACAAAAACCACGGCACAGATCAGCACGAACCTGCATTGGAGATCGCCAAAATAGGGTTTCGCTCTCATTTTCTTTTCCCTGGCCAAGTTTTTCACATCTTAGGCAGCAGTACAGTCGTTATAGGTTACGTATCGTCTTTATATATCGATTTCAACCGTCCGTTGCCGCCCAGAGTTCCAAAATTTACAATAGCGGACGTTATTGGAGTGTTTTTTCAGGTTTTTGATCCTGAGCCTCCAAAAACAACAACATAACCACCGCTAAACAGCGAACCTAAATATTGGCCAAGTGGTTTCAAAACGTTTGGAGAAAATGTGGCATCAAAGCAGCGAAGTCTAGGTGACGTCCTTCAAGAGTTCAGTCAGCACCGAAAGTTGATGGAGGAAGAACTCCACAAAGTCATTGTGGGGCAAAACGAAGTAATCGAGCAGGTCTTTGCCGCGATCTTTACGCGCGGGCACTGCTTGCTCGAAGGCGTGCCCGGTCTGGCCAAAACGCTGATGGTCAGCACGATCGCCAAAATTCTGGACGTGAACTTCAAACGAATTCAGTTTACTCCCGACTTGATGCCCTCGGACATTACCGGCACCAACGTCCTCGACGAAGACGAAGACGGTCGACGCCAGTTCCGATTCGTGGAAGGACCGATCTTTACCAACATCCTGCTGGCCGACGAGATCAACCGAACGCCACCCAAAACCCAAGCCGCATTGCTGCAAGCGATGCAGGAGCGGGAGATCACCATCGGTCGAACGACCTACAACCTCGAGCCGCCGTTTTTCACGATCGCGACTCAGAACCCGATCGAGCAGGAAGGAACTTATCCTCTCCCAGAAGCTCAGTTGGACCGTTTTATGTTCAACATCAAAGTCGGTTACCCGACCGCGCCCGACGAAGAGAAAATCCTCGCGGCATCCAGTCGCGGCGAGAAACAAGAAGTCCGCAAGGTGCTGTCCGCAAAAGCCATCGTCAACTTGCAGAAACTCGTTCACTCGGTCGCCGTCAGCGATTACATCATCCAGTATGTCGCGCGATTGGTTCGCGCCACCCGTCCCGCCGATCCGCAGACCCCCGACTTTGTTAAAGACCTCGTCGATTGGGGGGCCGGTCCACGTGCCGGGCAGTTTTTGATTTCCGGCGGCAAAGCCATGGCTGCCATGGAAGGACGTTTTTCGGTCTCGGTTGCCGACATCCAAAAAGTCGCCCTGCCGGTACTGCGGCATCGCGTCAGCACCAACTTCCAAGCTCAAGCCGAAGGCATGACCACCGAAGACGTGATCAACCGCTTGCTTTCAGAAATCCCGACACCCCAGATTGATAAATTTGAGAAGTAATACAACCGATCGGTTTCTTTCTCCAACTTAAACTTCACGCGCCGCAAAAATTTGTCTGTCGAAAAATACCTCAAACCTGAAGTCATCAATCAGATCAAACGCCTTGATCTGCGGGCTCAGTTTGTGGTCAAAGGTTTCCTCCACGGCTTGCACGCCAGCCCCTTCCAAGGCTTCAGCGTCGAATTCAGCGAACACCGCAAGTACTCTCATGGAGACGACCTTAAAGATATCGATTGGCAGGTGTTCGCTAAAACCGATAAGTACTACGTCAAAAAATTCGAAGCCGAAACCAACATCACCGGCTACCTCGTCATGGACTTGAGTAGCTCGATGGGATACACGTTTCAACAAACCCTGACCAAATTCGATTACGCCATTTGTTTAGCAGCGGCGCTGGCCTATCTGATGGTCCAGCAGCAGGACCCCGTTGGTTTGGTGACGTTTAACGATCGCATCCGTGCCAGCCTGCCGCCCCGCAGCCGCCGCACGCAGCTTTCTAACGTGCTCTCGCTGCTGTCCAAAATCAAACCCGAAGGCACCACCGATTTCAAACACAGCATGACCCAACTGGGCGCGATGCTAAAAACACGCAGCCTCGTTATGGTGTTTTCCGATTTCCTTGTCGATGAACAGGAAACGCTCGATGCCCTCTATCGGATTCGTCACGGTGGACACGATGTGATCCTGTTCCATGTGCTCGACGAAGCGGAAGTCAATTTCCCGTTTCGTGGACTCTACAACATGACCGACCCCGAAACGGGCGACCAGATGAAAGTCGATGGAGATGGCTTCCGCAAGGACTACCAAGAACAGATCAAAGAGTTTCGCGACAACTTGAATCGAGAGTGCCGCAAAAGCGGAATCGATTACGTGGCCGTGGACACCAGCATGCAATTTGATCACGCTCTGATGGAATACCTCCTCAGTCGACGGGCGAGAGGATAATCATGGCTTGGGCAAATTTCGCAATTTTGGGGATCGGTGGCCTGTTCGTGGCCGTCCCGGTGCTAATCCATTTTTTGATGCAACCCAAACCGGTCGAAGTCGTCTTTCCGGCAATGCGTTTCCTCAAGAAGAAACAGCTGGTCAATCGGTCGCGTAACCGTTTGCGTCATCTGCTGCTGTTGCTGCTTCGCTGTTTGCTGATCGCGCTGTTGGTGCTGGCGCTTGCCGGCCCTTCGGTGGCGTCCCAAAGTTTCGGCAAGTGGCTGACCTTTGGAGGCGTTTCGATCCTGACGGCGATCCTCGCGTTGGTGTTGGCGGTTTCCATGTTCTCCGGAAACCCAAACAAGCTCTTCAACGGCATTTTGTCCTGCGTGTTGGCGATGATGATCGGCTTGGCTGGCTGGTTTGGCTGGAAGCTATTCGACGATGATGCCAGTGGGCAACTGTTGGGCAATGGCGGTGAACCGGTCAGCGCTTTAGTCGTGCTGGATACGTCGCCAACAATGCTCTACGTCCAAGAAAACAAAACCCGAGCACAAGCCGCTGCTGAAATCGCCAAATGGGTTATCAATCAGTTTCCCGATGGCTCGCAGATCAGTGTGGCGTCGGTCGATGGCGACAACGCTTTCTTTTCGCCGGACCGATCGGCGGCCCTCCGCAGACTGGACTCCCTCAAAACGTCCTTTGCACCGCGCACGGTTCCCGAAACCATTTCTCGCGCGTGGCCTTTGATCGAACAATCGCCGCTGCAACGCAAGGAAATTTATGTGCTGTCGGATTTGACCCGCAATGGCTGGAAGACCGGCGGAGCCCAGAAGGAGCTGGACCGCTTATCGGAAGACAAATCCGTTAGCATTTTTGTGGTCGATGTGGGTGTCGACCAGCCCAACGATTTTTCGCTGGCATCGCTGGAACTTTCCAGCCAAAGCCTAACAACCGGTGGCACACTGGAAGTCAGCACGAATCTGAATCGGCTGGGGTCCGCATCCCAGCGGATCCTCGAACTGACCGTTGAGAAACCTGACGACTCGCGGCCTGTCATCCGTGATGGAAAAACACTTGTGCCTGAGGAATCTTGGAAGGTCCGGCAAACCGTTGAAGTCGGTGAAAACGGCTTGGCGAATGCGAAACTTGAATTCGTGGAGTCGCTTGATCCCGGCATCTATCACGGCAAAGTCGCGATCGTGGGCAGTGATCCGCTGACGGCGAACGATTCCCAGTTTTTCACTTTCGAAGTCAGTCAACCGTGGCAGGCACTGATTGTGCGACCCGAAGGCACCGATGCATCGGTTGTTCGCAGCGTCATTGCGCCGAAAAAACTGGTCCAAGCCGGCGTGGCTGCCTTCGAGGCCACCATCGTGACACAAAAGGATCTTGAAGAGACAAAGTCGCTCGATTCTTTCGATGCCATTTTTCTGGTGGACCCCAAACCGATGGAGGAATCCGTTTGGCAGAAAATTGAAAACCGCGTCGTCAACGGCGGTGGATTGGCGATCTTCCTCGGCCGAAACGCGGCCGGCCCGGATGGCTTCCCGGACCCATCGTTCCTTGAACCCACGGCCAAACGGCTGCTGACCGGTTCGCTGGGTGCTCAGTTCCAGTGCCCTGAAAACGATCCCTATCAGTTAAGCCCGCGCAGTTTTGAGCATCCGGTGATGTCAGCGTTTCGTCGTCAAACCACCAGCATCCCGTGGGACGATCATCCCGTGTTTCGATTTTGGGGCATCCTCGAAGACGAAGAAGAAGTCGATTTTCCAACCTCGACTGTGCTGTACTACAACAACTTTGAACCGGCACTAATCGAGCGACAAATCGGCTTGGGCCGAGTGATGGTGATGACGACCCCGATTTCGGAAGTTGCCAGTTTTGAGCGAATCTGGAATCGGATGCGACCGGGATTTTCATGGCCCTCGTTTTTGGTGATTCGCGGAATCGCGCGCTACATCGTCAACGCCGATTCGGATTCGCTGGGCATCAAAGTCGGGCAAGTTGCCTCGTTGAAGAATGACTTAAAAGAGAATCCGGAAAGCTGGTCTGTATTTTC
>CAZDZX010000215.1:0-7667 GCA_964510005.1 uncultured Pirellulaceae bacterium | reverse complement strand
GAAGGGAAATTCGACGAACCGGCGGCTGGTCCCTTGCCGCTCATTGAGAGTGACCGTAGGTGCTTGGGCTCGCCCTGTTTCTCACTTCGATTGAACCGCGCCGATGTCGACCTTTGCTGACTTGATCTCCGCGCTGAGGATATCACGATCGCCATCGTTTTTGATCTCAATCCCCGCGTCTAAGGCGGAAGAACCACGGCGAAGACGGTAGCCGCGCAGGTCTCTCATCGTCTTGAGGTCAATGTCAGTTCCCGTTTTGCCCGGCTTGTAGAAACGGGTCTTGCCCTCGACGGCATTCTTTTCGGATTCGTGGGGTTCGATTCCATAGTACAGGTTGTTGTTGAACTTCACGTTGATCCCCTTGGATTTCTTCCCCCATTTCCCGCCGCCTTCGAAGTAGAAAATGTTGTTTTCAAAAACGGTATTGAGCGGCGTTCGTCCTTCAGGAAAAACGCGAACGTTCCTTCGCTCTTTGCTGACAAAGTGCGTGTTGTTGTAGATGTGAACCCCTTTCGCATCTCGCTCGTGATCGAAGCCGTAAAAATAGAACCCCTTCTCCTCGTTCTGGCTGATGTTGTAGCGAATGACAACGTTGCGATTCGGCTTTTTCATGATGCCGCAGAACCAATGATTGTCGTGGCTGTAGTTGTACTGAATGAAAGTGTTCACACAGTTGAAATCCGCATCGAAACCGCCCCGATCGATGCCGCCGTCACCCGTGTTTCCGTACGCTTCGTTGTATTGGATTTTGATTCCGTCGGTGCCAAAGCAAAAAATGCTGTGGCCCGTGTCGTAGCGACTGCTATTGGCCAACACGTTATGCTCGTAGATCGCGTCCTTACTGTGCCTCGCGATCACATTGTTCCTGCCCGTTTGATCCACATAGTTGCCACCCACGTAGACGTCAGTCCACAAATGTTTGGTGGGGACCTTATCGCCTTTAAATTCCACCGACGCACAAGATGATGAATTGCTGATCCCGACGCCGCCGACTTCCACAATTCGATTGTTGGTGATACGAAGATCGTGAAAGATCGAGGACTTCAAGCGTTCGAGATGGACATGAATCCCGCCCCGGCGCTTTCCAGCGACCTTGCCGTTGACGTCGTGAATAAAGCAATCGTTAATGTACACATGTTCATAGGTTCGCTCGGTCCCGCTGGCCCGAACGCGAATCCCAAACAAGTTGCCCTGATCGTCATCGCTGCCGTCGGTATTGGTGATCTCCAAACCATCGACTTCCCAAAAGGCCGGGTTCTGCAACAGCAAACCGGCGGGTTGTTTACCTAGAGCGTCAATACGCGGACGTTTTCCTTTGCCGTAGGCTTCGATGCGAATGGGAGCCTCGCGGGTTCCAAATCCAGTCGGCGCGAACATCCCCTTAAAACGCTTGCCTCGCTTAAACAGAATCCGATCGCCGGGCTCGAAACGGGTCGTGGCAAGTCGATCAAAGTCGGCTTGATCGTCAATTTTGTGTTCAGTGCCAACGGTCACGAACAGAAGACTCAAAAATAAGCATGAAAGCATCTCGTTTAAAACTCAGAAAATAGATCGATGTATCAAA
Organism: uncultured Pirellulaceae bacterium; assembly: GCA_964510005.1. GTDB lineage: Bacteria > Planctomycetota > Planctomycetia > Pirellulales > Pirellulaceae > Mariniblastus. The sequence goes on along the minus strand of CAZDZX010000215.1, from coordinate 6,103 downwards.
ATGAGAGGAGACTCATTGTGGCTGATAGCTCTGCCGACGCCAATCCATCTCTGTTCGACAGGAGCAAATACTGCTTCTAACGCGGATTTATTGCCGTAGTGCTGTGTATGTCACAATTTTCGCATGGCTAGGCCACCGGGGAACGCGTCGGCGACATGCGTTTGGGACGTAGCCGTCCTTCTAAGGCGCTAGGTCTCGATTCGATTGACTGGAAACGCGGGTGGATTCGGCGATCCCGAAGCCACGTATTGATCCCACGCTTTCAGTTTGGCGCTGTCGCGGGGATTGCCGCGGTCCGCGATTCGCTGCCGTCGTGTTTCGTCAGCGCAGGTCAGAAACCAAACCGTGGGCTGGACTCCCATTCGATCTGCCAATCGCTGGGGCCATTGGGAGTCTTGCAGTTCGCGCGTGAAGGGCCCGACCAACACGACGTGAGTGGCTGCCAAATTTTCGACGGCCGTTTGGAACAGACATTCGTAGACCGCATCGCGAAAAATCGTTTTGTATGCTGGGCTGTCGCGATCGGTCGGATCCAAACCCGCGGCTTTCATCCCCGCCCGGACAACCGCTTCGCTGAGTGTGTCACTGTCTAACAGCGCGGCGTTCAACTTGGCGGCCAGTGATTTTCCAAACGTGCTTTTGCCAACGCCGGCAGCTCCAGTCACGATGTGCAGTTCGTGCGTCATCGGTCACCTTTCCTAAAGCAGAAATTCGTGAACGCATCCCGTCGTTCCAAAAGAAAAAAACGCGGCGAGCGGGAAAACCGCTGCCGCGTTTTGCGGTTGGATCTAAAGATCTATAGCAAATGAGGCCCTGCGTAGACCGCTCCATCACCCAACAGTTCCTCAATGCGGAGCAATTGGTTGTATTTCGCCATGCGGTCAGAACGGGAAGCCGATCCGGTTTTGATCTGACCGGTGCAAAGACCGACCGCCAAATCGGCGATCGTCGAATCTTCCGTTTCACCACTGCGATGGCTCGAAACGCTGGTGAAGTTATTGTTGTGAGCCAACTGAATCGCTTGGATAGTCTCGGTCAAAGTACCGATCTGGTTGACCTTGATCAGGATACTGTTGGCGATGCCTTCATCGATGCCACGCTGAAGACGAGTCGTGTTGGTGACGAACAGGTCGTCGCCGACTAGCTGTGTTTTGTCGCCTACTTTGTCGGTCAACATCTTCCAGCCTTCCCAGTCGTCTTCGCTGCAACCGTCTTCGATCGAGCAGATGGGGAAGCGGTTGGCCCAATCCGCAAGGAAATCAACCATTCCCGCTGAATCAAGTTCTTTGCCGTCGATCGAGTAGACGCCTTTTTTGTCGTCGTAGAATTCCGTGGCGGCAACATCCAATGCAATTTTGACTTGCTCATCGGGCTTGTAGCCTGCTTTTTCGATGGCGACCATGATCAACTCAAGGGCTTCACCGTTGCTGCCCAGATCGGGAGCGAATCCGCCTTCGTCGCCGACGGCCGTGTTAAGGCCTTTGTCTTGAAGCACTTTTTTCAGGTTATGAAAAATCTCACAGCCGCAGCGAAGTGCATCGCTGAACGTTTCAAAGCCCAATGGCATCACCATGAACTCTTGAACGTCAACGCTGTTGTCGGCGTGCTCGCCACCGTTGACGATGTTCATCATGGGGGCCGGCAGCAATGTCGCAGCAGCTCCACCGAGGTACTTGAACAGCGGTGTCCCGTTGTACTGTGCGGCGGCTTTGGCGGTGGCTAGTGAGACACCCAGCAGGGCATTGGCACCGAGGTTCTTTTTGTTGTCGGTTCCGTCGAGGGCCAACATGGTTCTATCGATCAGGCCTTGATCGGTCGCGGGCAAACCGACCAGCTCGGTGGCGATTTTTGTGTTGATGTTCTCAACTGCGGTACTGACGCCCTTACCCATGTAGACGGATTTGTCGCCGTCGCGAAGTTCCCATGCTTCGTGAGCACCTGTGCTGGCACCGCTGGGTACCGCGGCGCGACCGAAAGAACCGTCTGCTAGGACCACGTCGACTTCGACCGTAGGGTTCCCGCGGCTGTCAAGAATCTGACGGCCATGAATGGAGATGATTGAATCCATTTTGTTTCCGATATCTGTAATCAATTGTGGTATGAAACCCATATTTTGCCTGATGAATCCGATTCGGATAGGGGCGGGCAAACGAAAGTTCTATCCACAAGCAAATCGGGATTCACAATGGCGGAAAACCTTCCGGCTCTGGCGGAGAACGGCGGAAAATAGACCCAGCCGACATGACAGTCCCGTGGATGGCTGTCGCAGGAATCAGAGAAACGTCGGGCCGACGTCCTCGCGGGCGACTGCCGACGTCCTCGTAACGCAAAGTCAAAAAATAAAGCCCCACACACGATGCGAGGGGCTTTAAACGATTGATCAGCTGTCGATTTAGAACGCTACAAATTTCACTCGATCGTAAAATCGAGGTCGCCTCACTGGACGAGTAGCGTTTTTCCTCAACAAACGGCAATAGTCGCCGAGCTGTTATCCTTTCTGCCCGACAGTTTATTCAGGAAATCGAAGAAAAAAAAGGGAGAAATGGCTGCTTTTGACCAGCTGTGTCAAGCCATCTGCGATTAAGGAAACAGAGGGCAAGAGGATTTTCAAAATCGAGGAAGGTAGAAAGATGGTCAAGTTACTCATTACAGGCGGATTTTTGGCAGTTTCGTGGATGGTTCTGCTGGTTTGGTGTCCACCGGCAAGCAGTCGTTCATGCGCTGGATGACAGCATGGAGTGGGAATCGACTTTCGCTTTGGCGCACAAAAAAGGCCGTCGTCGAAAAGACGGACGGCCTCATTTTTTGTAGCACATGCAACAGCTAATCTTCGTTAGCTATGACATCTTTTTCTTTTCCATATCTTTCATCGGCATGGCGTTCCGATCCGCCTCTGGAATCGGCTTTCCTTGCATTTTCAATGATTCGTTGCGGCAAGCAACGCAGGTCTTTAGATGGTTTTCGATTTGTTTGGTGAGTTCCTGACCCAACGAACTGTCGATGAATCCTTGAAGCTGTGCGATCACGTCAACACAAGCCATAGGAGCAACGGGACGGGTGGTGTTAGCGCCACCCCGAGTCAAAGAGTAGCCAATGCCACCGACCAGCAGAGCACCACAAGCGATGCCGGCTTTCTGGAGGAAATCCCGACGCTTTAACTGCGCCTGCTTTCCTTTGACAAAGTGTGACACTTGGCGAATCTGGCCGTCATCACATGGCAACCACATCTCATTGTTGTCAGCAGTTGGGTTCATAGTCATCAGTCGTGTTTAGGTTCGTTGGTGTGAGCCGAAGCATGCGTCCCACGCGCATAGATGCTTTTCGGGGCTCCACAGCTATTATCGAACATTTGGCGGAAAACACAAAACCTAGTTGGTAAAAACACTGTAGACGGTGGTCTATCCCACCTAATTTGTGTTTTTTTGTGAATTGCACCATGGATCTGCAATAGAGCGACAGTTACGCGACACGGTTTCACAGCGCAGAAAGCCGTTTTTGGCGCGAAAATAGCGAGTTCGCAACCGTTGTCCAAGGCTCTCCAAAAGGAGTTTTCAAGCTCCACCGTACCGGTATCACAAGTCGTTCCGATTAATCCGCCAAAACCGTGGGGCGATCGGAACCTCAGAGCTGAGACATAGAGGCGAGATTGCAAGATCTGGACTCCCCTCAGGACCTGAGAGGCTGTGAGAAATTGCAGCCGGACTGACAACAGTTCAGAAATCCTGATTCGTAAAAAATCACAGCCACTAAGAGCTCGACTCTCCCCAAAGGAGTTTCGGTAGAATTACCGGCACGGAAGAAAAGAACCGCCGGAAAGATTGCATTGGTTGCGCTTTTGCTCAGTCCAACATCCGCGTTGGAATGAACGTGACTTTTGCCGCAGCGTTTAGCTTATCGATCGATAGTCGATAGTTGCTGAACCGCTGGGCCTGAAGACACTCGGGCCGGCCAAGCGATCAAACAAAAAAAGGCCACAAGATGTGGCCATTCATTCCTCAAAGCTTTGCTATGAAATCAATCAATCTGAAACCATCAATTGACGGGCTAACTGAGGCGTCACAGGCTTCACACGTGGAACAGGCTCGTTGACTTCCTTAGCCAGTCGTTCGAGGCTGTGCAAGAGAATCCTGCGTCTGGCAATCGTCAGCAGTTTCTCAGATTGAAGTTGGCCAAGAACAACCGTGACTGTCTCACGAGTACTGCCAATAATGCTGGCCATTTCTTGGTGTGACAGGCGGATTTGAAGCTGAATTCCATTCTCGCCTGGCTGACCGTATTTTTCGGCCAATTCCAATAGCAAGTGGATCAAGCGATCGCGATTTGAACGGAACAGAAGGTTGCGGAGCCGGCGCTCAACACGCTGACGACGCATTCCGATAAGTTTCGTCACTCCCAAAACGATGGAAGGATACTTCTGAACTACCGACAGCAATTCGCTGCGGGGAATCATGACCAAAGTGGTCTTTTCGGCAGCCTGAGCCGAATTCTCACGCTGGCCGTTATCCAGCAGCGCCAATTCGCCAAAAATCTCACCCGGATCTACAAACCCTAGAATCGACTGCTTGCCTTCGGGGGTCATATGACAGATCTTCACTCGACCTGTTGCAACCAACAAAATACCGTCAGAGCTGTCTTTCGGCATGTAAACCGATTCGCCACGTTTGAACTTCTTCATCGTAGATTTCGACTCCAACCAAGCCAAATCTTCCGGGGTCACTTGATTGAAAAGTTCACAAGTTTTGATGTACCAGTAATTTTCAGACATCTTTTCCCGCATACACTGAATCCGTTATAGTTATAATAAGCACCGAGGAAACGCAAATCGTTAAGCGGCACACACTGTTTATACTTCTATATTAAACTTCGACGCAGTTTGGAAAACCATCTTTCCTGCCAGCATGGAAAAATGCCAAATTTAATTGGCATTTTTATTTCAACACGCTTTTCACCGTCTCAAAAAATGCACTTCCTCGCGCGAACCTCGATTCAGTTGATACTACCCAGCGGCAGATTGAGTTCATGATTTGGGCCTATTTCGCAAATTATTCTCTTTTTCATGAAACAATCTGTTAACAGTCCAACAGGATCCATCCTTTGCGTCCGTTGGTGGATCGCTCCGAACGACATCCAAATCAAAGGTACCGTGCAAATTTGCCACGGAATGGCCGAGCATTCGGGCAGATACGACAGATTTGCCCGCGCCCTCAACCAAGCCGGCTACCACTGCGTCGCTCATGATCATCGCGGCCACGGCGAAACCGAGCTCAATGCCCCAGCCGAATCGGTTACAGGCTCACTGGGGGCGAATGGGGGGCTGAAGCTGGCGGCTGACGACATTGGCTTTGTATCCTCACTGATTGGGGACAAATACCCCGGAAAGCAGATCCTGTTGGGACACTCAATGGGTGCGATTCTGGCACTCTACTTTAGTTGCCAAAGTAAAGCCGAATCCCATGACGCTGTCGCATTCTGGAACTCAATATTCGACGATGGATTCGATTTGAAGATCTATCGTTTGATTTTGGCGGTCGAAGGTACGCTTTTTGGTTGGCAATCGCCCTCTCGAATCGCACCGAAACTAACATTTCGAAAATGGAATCGAGAGTTTGCCCCAAATCGCACCGACTACGACTGGCTATCACGTGACACTGCAGAGGTCGACAAGTACGTGCAGGATCCCAAGTGCGGGTTTCCTTCGACGACCCAGCTTTGGTATGACGTTTCCAAAGCCGTCAAGTTCTGCGGCACAGACTCCTCTCTAGATCGATTGCCGAAAACGCTACCGGTGAATCTGCTGGGCGGGCAAGCCGATCCCTGCTCCAAGCACGGCAGTGCCATGCTGAAACTTTGTCACCGGATGAAAACGGCTGGCATGTCCGATGTGGTCTGCCAAATCAAACCTGAGGCACGTCACGAGACGCTGAATGAGTTGAATCGAGACGAGGCAACTCAAGAGTTTATCGATTGGCTAGATCAGCGTTTCGGGAAAGATCTTGGGAACCATTGAGGTCCGATTCTGGCGACATCACAGCGCCATTGCTGCATGTTGGTTTGCTGTCGGGGCAACTTAGCGGCCACCACCACCGCCACCACGATTTCCACC
>CAZDZX010000214.1:0-7765 GCA_964510005.1 uncultured Pirellulaceae bacterium | reverse complement strand
GCGACAGGATTGCACTGCAACGCTTTACGCCAACGGCGCAAGACAGCGTAAGCAAATGTCTCAAGGTTCTTGAAGCTTGGGTTACGGCCACCGAAACTCTCTCAATCCCAACGGGATAGGATCCAACCCCGTTGGGGTTTCGCCAACTTGTCAGGGACCGAGTACCTAGGGTTCAAGAATCCTAGGCTATTGATCTAACCTCGTTGAGGTTATGCGCCGCTTCGCGGCAACAATCAAAAGTCATTCCAAGTAGGTCAGGCCGTGCCTGACATGGCCAATGAGAAAATGAAAATTGGAGCAGCACACAAGTCAGGCACAGCCTGACCTACTTAGCTTACGCCACCGGCAGCGGTTGTATCGGCCGCTGGCCTAAAGTAAGTGCGCCTTGCCGCTCATGAAAGACGAACCTTAACTCGCGATCGCGCGAACCTAGTAACCTAACACTGGGGCTAACCAGCGTTCGACTTCTTCGATCGATTGGCCTTTTCGTTTCGCGTAGTCTTCGACTTGGTCTTTGGTGACCTTGTGCACGGCAAAGTATCGTGACTCGGGGTGAGCGAAATACAATCCGCTAACTGCAGCACCCGGCCACATCGCGTAGGACTCCGTCAGCGAAATTCCGGTTGCCGATTCGACGTTCATCAAATCCCACAACGCTCCCTTTTCGGTGTGATCGGGGCAGGCAGGATAGCCAGCCGCTGGGCGAATGCCGCGGTACTTTTCCTTGATCATGGCCTCGTTGTCGAGGTTCTCGTCTTGGCCATAACCCCACTCGACACGGGCGCGATGGTGTAGCAGCTCTGCAAAAGCTTCCGCCAAACGGTCGGCGATCGCCGAAACCATGATCGCGTTGTAGTCGTCCAAGTCCTTACGGTAGCTGGCCGCCAGTTCGTCACAGCCATGACCCGTCGTGACGGCAAAGCCACCGATCCAATCTTCACGACCGCTGTCCACTGGAGCCACATAGTCGGCCAGCGAGCGGAAATGCTCGATGCCCTTACGCTCCCACTGCTGACGCAGCATGTGAAAACGAGTCAGTTCTGTTTTGCGAGTTTCGTCGGTATACAGAATGACCGAATCGCCTTCGCTGTTGGCGGGCCAGAATCCGAAAATTCCGCGAGCCTGCAGCAGCCCCTCGTCGATGATCTTTTTCAACATCGCTTGGCCGTCCGCAAACGTCTTGCGAGCCTGTTCGCCGACGACTTTATCGTCAAGGATCTTGGGGTATTTGCCGTGAAGCTCCCAAGCCATGAAAAATGGAGTCCAGTCGATGTACTGCGAGATCTCTTCTAAGGTGATGTTGGAATCGCCCACCGTCCCGGCAGACCACTGCGGATTCGTATTCGTCCCCAACGTTTTAGTGCCCATGAACGTTGGTTTAGCGATGTCAACGCTGGTCCAATCGGTAGCAAATCGCTTTTCGAAGGCTTGCTCGTAAGGAACCAGTTTCAACTGACGCTCTTCATAGTTGGCAACCAGTTTCTCTTGTTGCTTCGCGTAGTCGCTGAGGTAGGCGGGACGCGATTCCGGATTGATCAGTTTGTCGACGACGCTCACGCTGCGGGAAGCATCCAGTACATGGACCACACCTTTTTCGTACTGGGGAGCGATTTTGACGGCGGTGTGTTTGTCACTGGTTGTGGCGCCACCGATTAGCAGTGGAATGTCCATCTCCAGTCGCTTCATTTCCTTGGCAACATAAACCATTTCATCCAGCGATGGGGTGATCAAGCCGGACAGTCCGATCAAATCGACGGAGTGCTTGGTGGCTTCTTCGAGGATCTTTTCGCAGGGCACCATCACGCCCAAGTCAATGACTTCGTAGTTATTGCAACCCAGCACAACGCCGACAATGTTTTTGCCGATATCGTGAACGTCGCCTTTGACGGTCGCCAGCAGGATTTTGCCGCGGAAGCCTTGGGCTTCATCGCCGGCATCCAGTTTTTCCTGTTCCATAAACGGCATCAAATAAGCCACCGCTTTTTTCATCACCCGCGCGGATTTAACGACTTGGGGCAGGAACATTTTGCCGCTGCCGAACAGGTCGCCGACGATGGCCATCCCGTCCATCATGGGGCCTTCGATGATGTGTAGGCAGCGATCGTATTTCTGCCGCGCCTCTTCGGTATCCTCGACGACAAATTTGTCGATGCCTTTGATTAGCGCGTGGGACAGACGCTCTTCGACGGTGCCTTCGCGCCATTCGAGATTCGCGGTACTGCCTTTCTTTTTGACGTCCTTGACCGTCTCTGCAAAATCCAGCAAGCGATCGGTCGCGTCGGGGCGACGATTCAACAGGACATCTTCGACGTGTTCCAGCAGGTCTTTGGGGATCTCTTCGTAGATCTCCAGTTGGCCCGCGTTGACGATTCCCATGTCCAAGCCGGCTTTGATGGCGTGGTACAGGAACGCCGCATTGATGGCTTCGCGAACGGTATTGTTACCGCGAAAACTAAAGCTGACATTCGAGACACCCCCCGAGACTTTCGCGTGGGGGCAGATTTCTTTGATCTTCTTGGTGGCTTCGAAAAAGTTGACGGCATAGTTGTCGTGCTCCGACATGCCCGTCGCAATCGTCAAAATGTTGGGGTCGAAGATAATGTCTTCGGCGGGAAAGCCGACTTCATCGACCAATAGATCGTAGGCTCGCTTGCAGATGCGGACTTTCTCGTCGGTTTCGACGGCTTGGCCCTCTTCGTCAAACGCCATCACGACCACGGCGGCGCCATAGCGACGAACCAACCGAGCCTTTTCCAAGAAATCCTCTTCGCCTTCCTTGAGGCTGATCGAGTTAACGATGGCTTTGCCTTGGGTGGCCTCCAGGCCTGCCACGATGACTTCCCAGCGAGAACTGTCGACCATCACTGGGACATCTGAAATGCCCGTTTCGCCGGCGATCAAGCGCAGGTACTTGGTCATCGCTTCGGCACCGTCCAGCAGCGCGTCGTCCATGTTGATATCGATCACCGCAGCGCCGCCTTCGACTTGATCGCGAGCCACGTCGATGGCTTCTTCGAAAAGGCCTTCGCGGATCAGGCGGGCGAATTTGCGCGACCCGGTGACGTTGGTCCGCTCACCCACCATCAGAAAGTTGGCGTCTTTGCGGATCGTTAGCGGACGCGAGCCTGACAATTTAGTCAGCGGCTCGATCTTGTTTCGCTTGTGAGGCGTTACCCCGCGAACGGCGCGAGCGATCGCTGCGATGTGATCCGGTGTGGTGCCACAGCAACCGCCGACAATGTTCAGCCATCCGCTTTCAGCCCACTCTTTGATCGTGGCCGCCATCGGTTCGGGCTGAAGATCGAATTTGCCCATCGCGTTGGGCATCCCGGCATTCGGGTGGCAGCTGATGTAGGTGTCGGAGACCTTTGAGAGTTCTTCGATGTAGGCCCGCATCTTGTCGGGGCCTAGTGCGCAGTTCATGCCCACGCTGATCATGGGAAAGTGCGAAATGCTATGCCAAAATGCTTCCACGACTTGGCCGGAAACAAAGGTGCCGCCGCCTTCGCCAAAGCAACCTGAAACCATCACGGGAACGACGTTGCCACTGTCTTCGAAGTAGCGGGCGATTCCGAACAGGCATGACTTGAGGTTGAGCGTGTCGATGACGGTTTCGGGAAACAGAATGTCGACACCGGCTTCTACAAGGGCCTGAGCCTGAACGTAGTAAGACTGTTGCATCGTCTCAAAGTCCGTGCCGCGCCACGCCGCGTCGTCGGTCTTTGTGGAAATCGCCATCTGCTGTGAAGTCGGGCCAATCGAACCGGCGACAAAGCGCGGACGATCGGGAGTCTTTTCAGTGAACTCGTCGGCGGCTTTCCGCGCGTTGGCGACGGCGGCGGCGTTGATTTCGCGAACAATGTCTTCGGGGAAATCGAAATCAGCCAAACCGACGGGGCTGGCGTTGAACGAATTGGTTTCAATGATGTCCGCGCCTGCTTCGAGATACATTCGATGAATGTTCACGATGACTTCCGGGTTGGTCAGCCCAACGACATCGGTGCAGTTTTTCAGGTCCTTTTTCCAGTCGGCAAACCGTTCGCCACGGACGTCCTCTTCGGATAGGCCTTGCCCGTAAATGAAGGAACCCATCGCACCGTCCAGGACGAGGATTTCACTTTCAAGGCGATCAAAAAACAGTTGGGAGCGGTTGGATGCGATGGCTGTAGACACGACTGTGAATTTGTTAAGCAGGAGAAGGTTGGCAAAAGAGCTAAAACGATCGCGACATTCTAGTCTGCGAATGCAATTTCTTCCATGAGATCAATGTCGCAGTCTGGGGCCCAGAACAGGGCTTTTCGGGGAATAGGTAAGTTGGGCGATCGAGTTTTATGATTGGTTTTCCGGGTCGATTCAAGACGCTTTTGAGGTTCGCCGATAAATAGGAAGACGTATGTACCCTTAAATGAGGATGTCTTTCATGGACACCGTGACTACCGAATCGACGACCAATCAAACTCAAACTGGTCAGCGTGGCGCCGTTGTTCGACAGATCAAGCGCAAGGACGGGAAGCAGTCGTGGATACAAATCAACGGTGCTCAGAGTGCTCCGGCTCCGCACTTTCGCGCAGTCAGCCTCGACGACTACGTGGCTCAGATTCACGGTCAGCAGCAGGAAGAAGCTTCGGAAGAGACCTTGCAGCAGATTCAGGCCGATGACGCGGCACTTGAAGTCGTCGCCAAAATCGACCGCTTCCGCCGCTTAGAAGAATCCAATCGCGCCGCTGCTCAGCAAGACGTCGGCAGTTTCCGCGATGTGGAAGTCGCGCAACCCGAAGCCGATTCGGAAACGCCGCAGCAACAGGAAGTCGCACGCAAGGCACTGGGTCAGGATATTGCCGTGGCGATCGCATCGGTACTGAACGACAAGGACATCAGTGCACTCAGTGGAAGTGAGGAAGTCGTTGGCGGTGCTGAAGGAATCAATGTTCGACAGATCGCGCTGTCGGCTCAAGTCAGCCATGATTATCCGTCGCAATACGTGTTCGTGAATTCGAGCGATAAAGTTGCAGCTGAAAATGTTGAGATGCCGGTTGCTGATAGACCGGCAGCGGAAACGAAGACGGAGCCGGCTTTGAAGGCGGCTTGGACGGTTGAGAGTTTCGTCCGTTCGCAAACGATCCAACGCCTTTCCTCGGAGCTCGCCATCGGAAAGCTGAGTGAAAGTTGCGTCGACCTGTTAGGGTCTTTTGGCAAAACGATTTCAGTGACTTCGCCCTACCGCGGTGCGGGAGCAACAACGATAGCGTTTGCGTTGTCGGATTCCCTCGCTCGATCTGGACGGCGGATTCTATTGGTTGATGCGAACCTAGAAAACAGTAGCCTTTCTCGCGATGTCGGTTTGAGAAAATTGAGCTGGTTGCCGTTCCGGGAAGAACCGATCAGCGAATCACTGGTGATGGAAACGGAAACTGGCTTGTGCCTGATGCCCTTGGATCTGGATGCTGCCCACGGATATCAAAACGGAGTCCCGGCTCTGGATTTGCTGGACAGAATGATCAGTCCCATTCGCGATGGTTTCGACATGATCGTGATTGATGCCGGCGAAGCCCGTCAAATGTTGGACGGATTGTCAGAGGATTGCCAATTGATCGACGCGGCTTTGATGGTCGCCAACGATGTCCACTGTGAGTCCTTCGCCAAGGCCAGAGAGTCTCTGATCAATCGCGGCGTCTACAAGTTCGTGGCGGCCAACAATAGTTTTGTCACGCGATCTCGATAGGCGTGTTGCTTCTCCTGTGAGGGAGGGTGATCGAAAGCCGGATGAAGGGGAGGCGGAAATCCCCTCAGCCTAGCCCCCTCACGACAGAAGGGGGAACAAGCTCGATAACACTTCGGGCCAGAGCATGTATGATGGGGCCATGAAAACTGCTCTTCCTGCTTTTGTACTGGCAATCCTTCTTGTCGCCGGGTTCGCTGCCAGATACTTTTCGATGCAAGAACCCATTTGGTTAGATGAGTGCCACACCGCGTGGACGGTCGCCGATGATTTTGAGTCGGTCGCTCCCCGAGCGAGACTGGGCAATCAGCCACCGCTGTTTTTTTGGCTGACTTGGTTGGCAAAGGACCAATGCGGTCACTCCGTTTTCTCGTTGCGTCTGGTTTCGCTGGTCGCCAGTTGCCTGATGATGGTCGGCGGAGCCGGTTGGGCGTGGCGCGTCGGTAGTCCGGCAGCGGCTTGCGTGTTCGTGGGGCTGGTGGCGTTCGACGGTAATTTTATCTTTTACGGCGCCGAAGGCCGTTGCTATGCATTGGTGCAGTTCCTTTCGTTGCTGCAGGGCATCTGCTTCTGGAGAATTTGCCGACGTGAGTTCGTCGGCGAAAGCCCGTCATGGATAACGTGGATCGCGTGGGGGTTACTGTCGGTGTTGATGTTGGGTTCGCACTATATGAGCGGCCTGCTGCTGGCGGCGGAACTGATTTTTGTGGCGGGTTGCTGCTGTTGTCGCTGTTGCGGAAATGGGATGGGCACGCTGGTCCGATTGGCGGGCGGTTTGGTCGCGATCGGAATTTGCCTGTTGCCGCTGGTCGGTGGAATCACTGAAGTCGCCAACCGGAAAGACAACTGGCGTCCGGTGTCGTCCAGTTTCCAGTTGTGGATTGACTACCGGCCGTGGTTGCTGTGTTGGATGTTGTTGCCACTGGCGGCCAAGCTTGGATCGGCGTTCGGGTTGGGATCGCCAGTTGGAGTCGCGGGAATCGCCGAATCCGGTGAAGCGGAATCGCATCGCCAAGGCAACGATAGGACTTTGTTGATTTGGTTAGGAGTCTGGGCAGTCACCGGTCCGTTGGCTCTAGCAGTGGCCAGTCGGTCGGGGTTAGCGCCGGTCGCGCTGGCTCGTTACGCGATCGTAAGCTGGGCCGCGTTCGCACTGTTCGCCTCAATCTGCGTCTGTCGATTTCGTGGCAGCGGAGCGTTTTGCGTGGCCGTGCTGGTGATCGTCAGTGCTTTTCTGGGGCAGGATCGAAACTGGATGACTCGGTTGATTAACGGGCGAGCGATGCCGGCATTTCGAAGTGAGGACTGGGTGACGGCGGCCCAGCATGTCGCCTCCAGTCCCCAGAACGAGACCGTCTTTCTTTTCGCTGATGTGGTTGAGGACGCGGCAGTTTCCAGCAATGCCGATGAGGACTTTCAGCAATATCTCAAATTTTCGCTGCTGGGTCCGATGTCGCTTCTTCCCCGCGACCAGCGGGTCGATGAGGCACAGCTGGTCGTGATGTCGACTCGAAAACCAGTTTTCGATCAGCAGCAGTTGGAGAAAGTTCGACGCGAGGGTGGTTGCGCGATGGTCGTTCGCGGTAGTGAGGGATTTGCGAGGAGTTTTCCCGTCGAGTTGGAAGACGCCTTGGGCCAGCGGGGCGTGTATCGAGTGACTCACCGTCGTGGATTCGACAACGTCTGGGTGATCGACGTGAAACTGGAAGAGGAATGATGTCGTTGTAGGTCAGGCTGTGCCTGACTTGGATTGGCAACTGCATCAATTTTTGGATGTTCCCGACCCTGAGGGACAGAACTTTGCCAGCGATGTCGATAAAGTGATCGCCGCTTTTGATGATGCGTTTCAAGATCCCACCCGGTCAAGCAATGCGTTTGACTACGCGGCAGCAGCAACGGCAGTTGGAACCCGCGAAACACGCGCCGAAGTCATGGATGCGGGCCCGCTTCCGGTCTCCGAGCCTGTCGGCGAAGAAAATTCAACCGCCGCTGAAATACAAATCGACGCCTTGATCGAGGCCGTAACCGAACGTGGGTGTCTGAACG